>DASWJN010000343.1:0-20752 GCA_036397135.1 Candidatus Methylomirabilota bacterium | reverse complement strand
CCGGCATGTGAGGCCGGTGCTCTGCCAACTGAGCTAATCGACCGTGAGGTGGAATTCTACGTAGCCCGCCCCCCCGCGTCAACCGAACCCTCGCGCGGTGTCGGTGCCATGCCGCATCCCACCGGATCGCGGGTGGCGAAGTGTAACGACTACCCGGTCGAGCGTGGCGGGCCGGCGCGGCAGACGTCGGTCACCTCCACGCGATCCTCGGTCACGCGCGTCACGTGGATGGCACCGCGGGCGTCGCGCCGGACGACGCGATCGCCCTTGCGCAGCGTGAGGCGGACGCCGAACTCGGGGGTCACCGGCGCCGGCGCCGGGCGGGAGGAACGTCTGAAGAGCCTCATGACTCCAACAGCCTGACAGCCTTCAGTCTGCCATCATCCCGGCGTGCTCGCGAGGCTTGGACCGGAGGCCGCGCCGACGTAGGATGGGGGCCGTGTCGGCTCCCGAGCGGCCCGGCGGAGCACTGCGCCCGCACCCCAGTCTCAACGCCATGCTGCTCTGCGATCACACCATCCGCGAGCAGGGCACCGGCAAGGTGAGCCTCATCGGCGTCTTCGAGAACATCAGCGCGGCGCACTTCCCGGTCGTGCACCGGGCGCTGTCGGTCTACGCCAAGCTGGGCGACGCCGAGGGCGAGTACGCGATCCGCCTGGAGCTGGTGCGCCTGGACGACAGTCACGTGGTCGCCCAGGGGACCCTTCGGGCGACCTTCGCGGACCGCATGACGCCCGGCGAGCTGATCTTTGGGCTCGAGAACCTCGGGCTGGAGCGGCCGGGGCGCTACGAGTTCCGCCTCTACGCCGACGACCGCTTCGTCGCCGGCAAGTCCTTCACGGTCGTGCCGGCCGCGGCGGCGCCGGCAGCCCCGTGATCCGGCCCGCTCCGCGAGTCCCGTGCGCGTCCTGATCCTCACCGCCAGCTACGGCTCCGGCCACAACGAAGCCGCGCGCAGCCTGGCGGCGGGCTTCGACGCGCGCGGCGTCAGCGTGACCGTGATCGACCATTTCCGCGAGCTGGTGCACCCGCTGTTCGAGCGCGCCAGCCGTCGACTCTATCTGGGGCTCCTGCGGCGGGCGCCGCTCGTGTGGGGGGCGGCGTACGCGCTGGGCGACTGGTTGTCGAGCGACTCGGCCCTGGCCCTCGGCGTGACACGCCTGGGGGCGGCGCGACTGGCCGCGTTGCTCGACGCGCTCGCTCCCGACGCCGTCGTCTCGGTCCACGCCACGCCGGCCGCCGCCATGGCGTCGCTGGTCACCGACGGGCGGCGCTCGCCGCCTCACACGACCGTGGTGACGGACTTCGTGGCCCACAGCCAGTGGATCGCGCGCGGCGTCGACCGCTATTGCGTGGCCGACGACGAGGTCGGGCGCGAGTTCGTCGCGCGGGGCATTCCTCGCGCGCGCGTCGTGGTGACCGGCGTACCCCTGCGCCCGGAGTTCGTCCAGCCGGTCGATCCGGAGGAGGCGCGCGGGCGGCTCGGAATCCGCGCCGGCGTGCCGCTCGTGCTGGTCATGGCCGGCTCGCAGGGCAACGTGGGCCGGCTCCCCGACGTGGTGAACGCCCTGGGCCGCCTGCCCCGGCCGGTCCAGGGGCTCGTCGTGGCCGGGAAGGACGCGGCGCTCGCCGCGCGCCTGCGGGGCCTCGCCGCCGGCACGTCCACGCGCGTGCTCGGCTATGCCGCCGACGTGCGCTCGCTCATGGCCGCCGCCGACCTGCTCGTCACCAAGGCGGGCGGCATGACGCTGGCAGAGGCGATGGCCACCGAGCTGCCGATGCTGTTCTACGGCTCTCTGCCCGGCCAGGAGCGGCGCAACGAGCGCTTCGCCGCCCGCGCCGGCGTCGCGCTGGCCGCGCGCTCGCGCCGCGAGCTGGGCCGCCTGCTCGAGCGCGCGCTGGCCGAGCCCGAGCTGCTCGAGCACCTGCGCGAGCGCATCCGGCGCGTGCGGCGTCCGGATGCCGCCCAGCGGGTCGTCGACGTCGTGCTCGACGCCGGTCGCGTGTCGTCGTGATCGGCCCTGCGCTCGCCGCCGGCGGAGCCGCCTGGATCGGCTGGGCCTGGCTTCCCCACCTGCTCACGGCCGCCTGTGCCTGGCGCGGGCCGCTCGGCGCCCGTCGCCTGGCGTTGACCTTCGACGACGGTCCTGATCCGGAGTGGACGCCGCGCGTGCTCGACGCGCTCGGGGCCGCCGGGGTCCGTGCCACGTTCTTCCTGGTCGGCGAGCGGGCCCAGCGCGCGGCCGGCGTGGTGCGCCGGATCGCCGTCGAGGGCCACGAGATCGGCAATCATTCCTGGTCGCACCGCAGCCTCTGGCTGTGCGGGCCCCGCGCCACCATGGCCGAGATCCGCCGCGCCCACGAGTGCCTGGGCGTCCTGGCGGGGGCGCCACCCCGCCATTTCCGCCCGCCCTGGGGCATGGTCAACGCGGCGATGTTCCCGATCCTGCGCCGCGTCGGCGAGCGCTGCGTGTTCTGGTCGATCCAGCCGGAGGGCCGCCGGCCGGTGCCGGCCCCGCGCCAGGTCGCCCACGTCATGGATCGCGCGCAGCCGGGCGCCATCGTGGACCTGCACGACGCCGAGGGAACCCCGGCGGCCCCCGCCCGGCTCCTGCAAGCGCTGCCGCCGCTGCTGGATGGACTGCGCGAGCGCGGCTACGGCTTCGCCACCGTGGCCGAGCTGCTGTCAGCGCGCCGCTGAGGCGCGGCGGCGGGCGAGGAAGCGGATGAACTCGACGCCTTCGCCGAGCCGTCGGCGGAGGACGGCGCGGTCGCGGACCATCTCGGCGCCGATGGCGAAGATCTTGCGGGGCCGGAAGTAGAAGCGCCGGTAGAACTGCTCGAGCGAGCCGAAGATCTCGGTGCGGGTCAGGTGCGGATACCCGAGCACGCTGGCCTGCACGCCGCCGGCGTCGACGAGATGGTCTTCCTGCAGCCAGCCCTGCTCGCGCGCCTGCTGGTAGAGCGCGGTGCCGGGATACGGCGCGGCCAGCGACACCTGGATGGTGTCGGGATCGACGTCGAGCGCGAAGCGGACGGTCTGCTCGATCGTCTCCCGCGTCTCCCCCGGCAGCCCCATGATGAACGTTCCGTGGATCTTGATGCCGAGCGCCCTGGCGTTGCGCGTGAACTCGCGGGCGCGGTCGAGGCGGATGCCCTTCCGGACGTTGTTGAGAATGGCCTGGCTGCCGGATTCGTAGCCGACCAGCAGCAGCCGCAGCCCGTTGTCCTTGAGCACCTTCAGCGTGGCGGCGGGCACGTCGGCCTTGGCGTTGCACGACCACGTCACCCCCAGCCGTCCGAGCCCCCGCGCGATCGCCTCGGCCCGGGGCAGGTCGTCGGTGAAGGTGTCGTCGTCGAAGAAGTACTCCTTCACCTGCGGGAACAGGCGGGTGGCGCGGGCGATCTCGTCCACCACGTGCCCGACCGAGCGCGTACGGTAGCGGTGGCCGCCCACGGTCTGCGGCCACAGGCAGAACGTGCACTTCGAGCGGCAGCCGCGGCCGGTGTAGAGCGAGACGTAGGGGTGGAGCAGGTAGCCGATGAAGTAACGCTCGACCTCGAGGTCCCGCTGGTAGACGTCCACCACGAACGGCAGCCGGTCCATGTCTTCCAGCGGCGCGCGCTCGGGCGTGCGGGCGACGTGGCCGTTGGTGCGGTACGACAGGCCGGCGACCTCGGCGGCCGGCCGCCCCCGGGCCAGCTCCTGGATCGTGAAGTCGAACTCGTTGCCCGCCACGAACTCGATGGCTGGCGACGCGTGCAGCGCCGTCTCCCGCGCCACCGCCACGTGGGCG
Organism: Candidatus Methylomirabilota bacterium; assembly: GCA_036397135.1. Classification (GTDB taxonomy): domain Bacteria; phylum Methylomirabilota; class Methylomirabilia; order Rokubacteriales; family CSP1-6; genus AR5. The sequence continues at coordinate 16,955 of DASWJN010000343.1, read as the reverse complement.
CCCACGAATCCCACCCGCAGCGTCGGGTTGGCCTCCCGCAGCGCCTCGGCCACCTTCACGTCGTGGGCGAAGGACGGCGCGCTGGTGTGCAGCACGGCGAGATCGTACTGGCGCGCCAGCGGCAGCACGTCGCCCAGCCCCAGGCCGGCCGGGGGCGCGTCGACCAGACGCGAGCCCGGCACCAGCGCGGCCGGCTGCGCCAGCCACGTGGGATACCAGAAGGAGCGCACCTCGCGCCGCGCCTGGTAGCGCGCGCCGGCGCCGCCGTCGAAGCCGTCGAACGAGGGCGGGTGGAGGAAGAGCGTACGGAGGTAGCCGGACATTCCGCTCATCTTATCAACCCGGACGCGACGGCGGTCATCGATTGACGTAGAGGCGCCGGCCGCCGGTGGCCACGACCAGGCGGGCGCCGGGCAAACCACTCACGACGCTGCGCGTGGGCGGCCGTCCGGTGACGAGCCAGATGCGCCGGGCCCCGGTCCACGCGACGCGCAGCCGCTCACCCTCCCAGAACGCGTCGGGCGCTCCGGGCAGCGTGGCGCCGAAGCCCAGCACGCTTCGCCGGCCGTCGACGATCACCGGGCGCCGGCGCCCGTACCACTCCAGCGCGCCGGCGTTCTCGATCGGCCCCTCGTGAGCGACGACGTCGCCGGGCGCCGCCCGGCGGGCGATCTCCTCGCCGATGCCCTTCACCGCGCGGTGCGCCGACACCAGGCTCAGGGCGCCCGCGGCGCTGGGCAGCAGCAGCGCCAGCGTCGCGACCGTCGCATAGACGGCCACCGCCCGCGCGCGGGCGAGCGCCGCCAGGGTGAGGGCCAGCGTCCCGGCGGCGAGCGTGAGCGCGGCGACGCCCAGCAGCGGCCGGAACGCCGCCCACGGCGGTATCGGCGGCGCATTGCCGGCCAGCCCGCTCTTGCGCGTCGCCACGTCGGTGGCGTCCAGCACCTGGCCCATGAATGCCGTGCCGTCGCCGCTCCAGGCGAGCGCACAGCCCAGGGCGAGCGCGCCCAGCAGCGTGGCGTGCAGCCCCGCCAGCCGGCGCACGCCGAGGTCCCGCCACCCGCGGGCCGCGAGCAGCGCGATGGCGGGATACGCGGGCAGCCCGTAGTGCGGCAGGCGGAACGGCGACAGCGCGGTCAGTCCCAGCACGCCGACCGCCCACAGGGCCAGCGCGACCCACGGGATCTCGGCGGGCTCGCGCCACGCCCGCCGGCGCGCCAGGCGCCAGACGACGCCGCCGGCCGGCAGGATCCAGGGCGCGGCGCCCAGCAGCGAGACCGTCGCGAATTCGCCCGCCGACAGCGGCACGTCCTCGTCCGGGAAGTGGCGGGCGCGCGCGACGTTCAACACATGGTTGTCGACGACCGTGTACCACGCGAACCCCGGCGTGGCCGCCTCCGCCAGCGCCCACCACCCGAACCCCAGGAGGCCGGCCAGCGCCACGCCGGGCCACGGCAGCCAGCGGCCGAGCGGCCGCGCGCGCCCGGCCAGCGCCATCGCCAGGGCGATGGCCAGCGGCGGCGCCAGCACGCCGAGCGGGTCCTTGGCGAGCGCGGCCAGGCCGAACGCCACCAGCCCCGCGGCGGTGCGCGCCCGGCGCTCGTCGACGACACCGGACAGGACCAGCGCGAAGCCCACCGCCAGCGCGGCCACGAACAGCGCCTCGGGCCGCACGTAGCGCCCGTAGACGAAAAAGCCGAGCGAGGTGAGCAGCGCCAGGCCGGCGACGAGCCCGATCCGGCCGCCGCCGAGCCGGGCGCCGAGCCACGCGGTCGCGCCCACCGCGGCCAGCGCGGCCAGCGCCGGGACGATCCGGGCGGCCGTCTCGCTCGGGCCGGCCACGCCGAAGGCCGTGGCCAGCAGCACGTAGAGCAGCGGCGGCTTGTCCACGTAGGGCACGCCCACGAGGGTGAGCGGGAGCAGGCCGGCGCCGTGCAGCAGCTCGCGGGCGATCTCGGCGTGCATGCCCTCGCCCGGGTCGTCGAAGGGGGCGTCGCCGAGGCCGGTCAACAGGAACGGCGCCGCCGCCGCGACGGCCAGCCCGGCCGCGGCCAGCGCCGTGGCGCGCGGGTTCAGGTGCGCGACACCAGGAACACGCCCAGGACGATGAAGCCGATCCCGGTCCAGCGCGCGGGCGTCACCGGCTCGGCCAGCAGGAGCTGGGCGAGCATGGCCACCACGATGTAGTCGAAGGCCGTCATGGGCAGGATCTTGCTCACGTCGGCGCGCGACAGCAGCGTCAGGTACAGGAAGAAGAAGCACGCCTGCAGCGTCACGCCGAGCAACACCCAGGGGTTGGTGGCCGCCCGCCCGACCATGCCGCCGACCACCGAAGCCGGCGCCTCGGTGAGGTCGCCGATGGTCTTCATGCCCTTGGCGAGCATCACGTGGCCCGTGCCCCCGAGCATGCCCGCGATGAGGACCAGCGCCAGGGTCTTGATCACAAGGCCTTGCCGATCGCGTCGAGCACCGCCTTCTCGACGTTCTGGTCGCTGGCGGCCACCGGCTCGTCCTTGTCGACGAACAGGATGCGTTCGCGCTTGAACAGGCTGCGCTCGACGCTCACCGTGGTGCGGCGTTCGCCGGCCGCCTTGACGTGCAGGCGCAGGCGATGGCGCGTGGCCTTCTCGTATACGCCGAAGTTGTCGCCGTCCACGCGGCGCGAGTCCGTGGTGATGAAGCCGATCGCGCGGTCGGTCTTGTCGAGGTCCCAGCCGAGGTGCTTGAGCACCGCCTCGGTGACCGCCCACACGCGCTCGACCGGCGCGTTGAACGTCCGCTCCACCGGTCCGGCCGTCGCCGCAGTGGCGGCGGCGAGCAGGACCGCGACCAGCATCCCCAGGCATCGCCTCATCGCGCTCGTCCTCCTGGATCGGGCGGCCCGGGCTCGAGCCGCCCCTGTCGCATACGGTACACGGCGTCGGCGCCGAGAACGGCATCGGCGCGATGGCTCACCACGATCACGGCGGCGCCGGCCTGCGCCCGTGCCCGCAGCGCCTCGAGGATGACGCGGCCGTTGGCGTCGTCCAGGTTGCCGGTCGGCTCGTCGGCCAGCAACACGGGCGGATCGTTGAGCACCGCCCGGCAGAACGCCACGCGTTGCTGCTCGCCACCCGAGAGCTGGGGCGGATGGTGGTGCTCCCGCTCCAGCACGCCGAACTGGGCCAGCAACTCGCGGGCCCGTCGGCGGGCCTCGGGCCCGGTCCGGCCCACGTACCGGCCGGCCAGCAGCACGTTGTCCAGCGCGCTCAGCGAGGGCAGCAACAGGAACGACTGGAACACGAAGCCCACGTACCGCCCCCGCGCCCGGCTCCTGGCCGAACGGCCGAGGCCGCTCACGCGCTCGCCCCCCACGACGAGGTCGCCGGCGTCGGGATCCTCCAGCAGGCCCAGCACGTTGAGCAGCGTGCTCTTGCCGCAGCCGGAGGGGCCGAGCACCACCGCCAGGCGGCCGGCCGCCACGCTCAGGTCGACGCCGTCGCGCGCGCGGATCGGCGCGCCGGCCGGCGCCGGATAGGCCTTCACGAGCCCCCGCGCCTCAAGCACCGCGGCGGATCGCCTCGGCCGGCGACAGCCGCACGACCCGCAGCGTGGCATAGACCGCCGCGGCTGCGCCGAGGAGCACCGAGAAGGCCAGGGCGCCGCCCAGCAGCCGGCCGGAGAAGAAGAACAGCTGCTGCCCCGTGCGCGCCGCCCAGCCGTCCACCGCGAGGCCCAGCAGCACGGCCAGGGCCATGCCGGCCGCCCCGCCGGCCAGCGTCACCGCCAGCGCCTCGACCAGGACCTCGCCGCCCAACTGGAGATCGGTGGCGCCCAGCGCGCGCTTGACACCGAAGTCGCGGATGCGTTCGAACACGGCGGCGGCGACCGTGTTGGCCAGCGACAGCCCGCCGATCACGAGGGCCAGCACGCCGATGCCGACCAGCAGCGCCGAGAAGAAGGCGGTCGAGGAGCGCAGCAGCCGGCTCAGCTCGCTGGGAATCTGCACGTTGACGCCCGGCACGCGCTCGGCGATGCGCCGGGCGAGGGCATCGGGATCTTCCCCATCGCGCCAGCCCACCGCCGCGCCGGTGTTGAGGTCGGCGGCGGTGAGGGCGGCGCCGCCCGAGGCCAGCACCGTGCGCAGCAAGCGGTCCTTGGCGATCCACTGCTCGCGCGCGTCCTCGATCGAGACCACCACGAACCGGTCGGGCGCCGTGAGCGTGCGCTCCAGCACGCCGACGATCTCGTAGGCCTCGCCCTCGAGCGGCAGGCGATCGCCGGCGCGCAGCCCGCGCGAGGCCGCGAACGCCGAGCCCACCAGGGCCACCCGCCGGTCGCCGGGGCGCAAGGCGCGCCCCTCGCCGACCGGCAACCGGGGATAGTAGCGGTTGGGCGTGTCGACGGAGAGGTCCAGGCCGAGGACCAGCTCCTGGGTGAGCGTCATGAACTGCGAGGTCGACGGGTTCAGCGGCAGCATCACCTGCGCCTGCACGCCCGCCACGCCAGGGACGGCGGCGATGGCGCGCAGGCCGGCCGACGGCAGCAGGCCCCCCGCCGTGAACCCGGTGCCCATGCCCATGCCCGCCCCGGCCACCGAGATCTGGCCGAGGACGAAGCGATCGCCGCCCTCGATGAACCGCACGATCCGCTCGGCCATCGCGCCGAGCGCCACGATGCCCGCCACCCCGATGGCGATCCCGGCGATCGTGAAGGCGTACCCCCGGAGAACCCTCGCGATGCTCACGCGCTCGCCCTACCAGTCGAGCCTGGATTCCACGGGCCGGCCGGCGAGGCGGCGGATCCAGGCGTTGACGCGCGTCAGGCCGAAGAGCAGGGCCAGCGAGAAGCGGACGCGCAGCGGCAGGCGGATGAAGCTGCCGCCCGACAGCACGTTCAGCACGGCCCGGACGATACCGAACACGTGTTTCGGTTGCAGGAACAGGTCGAGGAACGCCGGCTCGTAGTACTTGTCGATGAACGTGAAGAAGGGGGCCACGCCCCGCCACACCTTGCGCTCGTAGGCGGCGAAGCGCCGGGCCTCGAAGCGGCCGTCGGCGAAGGCGCCGAGGATCGCCTCGGCCGCCAGCTCACCGGTCCGCATCGCGATGAAGACGCCGCTGGAGAAGATCGGATCGACGAAGGCGACGGCGTCACCGACGCTCAGGAAGCGATCGCCGACGATCGGGGCGTTCTTGTAGGCGAAGTTCGCGACGCGATGGATCGGCGTGACCGGCTCGGCACCGCCCATGTGCTCGTGCACGGCGTGGCAGCGCCGGATCATCGACGCGAACAGTTCCTCCGGCGGGCCGGCGTGCGCCCGCGCCGTGCGGGCGTGGATGACCGCGCCGATGCTGGTGAGATCCTTGGCCATCGGGATCCACCAGAACCAGCCGCCCTCGAACAGGTAGAGGCGGACGTTGCCCTCCTCGATGCCGGGGAAGCGGTGGGCGCCCCGATAGTGCGCGAACAGCGCGACCTTGCCCAGGTTCGGAATCCGGCGGCGGCGGCCCAGCCGGGCGGCCAGGAAGGCATCGCGGCCGCTGGCGTCGACGAGGAAGCGGGCGCGGTGCGCCAGGCGCTCGCCGCCACTCTCGGCGTCCACCGTCACGCCGGCGCCGTCGAAGGCCACCGCGGTCACCGACGCCGGCTGGTGCACCTGCACACCGTGCTTGCGCGCGTGGTCGAGCAGGATCGTGTCGAATTCCGCGCGCGGCACGTTGTAGGTCCAGTTCGGCCACGGCATGCCGCGCAGGAAATAGAAGGTGTGGCCGAGGCCCGTTTCCTGATCGAGGAAGGTCGCGCCGTACTTGACCTGGAAGCCGCCCTGCGCGACCGGCTCCAGGATACCCAGGCGCTCGAGCAGCAGCATCGTCGCCGGGACCAGCGACTCGCCCACCTTGAAGCGCGGGAACGCCTCGCGCTCGAAGAGCCCGACGCTGAGGCCTCCGAGGGCGAGGTGGGTGGCCACCGTCGAGCCGCCCGGCCCACCGCCGATGACGGCGACGTCGTAGGCCGCCGGTGTCACTGCTGTCCCGCCAGCGCGCCCGGTGTCACGTCCGCGCGGAGCCGGCCGTCGCGTCCGTCCAGCGCCGCCGGCCCGTACACCGCGTTCACCAGTGGCGTGACCACGTCCGGCAGCCAGTCCCCCGCCACGGCCTGCAGCGACATCAGTGGCAGGATGAGCGGCGCCGCCAGCGTCGCCCCCGCGGCCGCGAGGGTGCCGCGGGCGCGGGCGCCGCGCCAGATGACCGCGAGACGGAGAGCGGCCCGCCGGGCCGCCGCCGCGCCGAACGCCGCGCTCCAGCGCGCGGGCGAATCACTGTACGGCGCCGCCGCCTCGAGGATGGCGGCGTGGCGGGTGGCCAGCCGGTCCGCCCCGAACACCGCCAGCACCTCCGCCGCCAGCGCGCGAGCCTCACGCGCCCACCGCTCGCCCACGCGCAGGGCCAGGAAAGCGCCGATGGCGACGCCGTCGCGCAGGGGGCGAAAGCGGCTGCGCTCCCCCGCCCGTGGCCGGGCCGCCACGCTGACCTCCTCCACGGACCAGCCGTGCGCGGCCGCCGCGAGAAGGATCTCGGTCTCGAGCACGAAGCCACCGCGGTGGGTGCGCACCTCGTCGAAGAGCGCGAGCGGGTAGACCCGGAATCCCGACTGGCTGTCCTGCACCGGCCGCCCGCTCGTCCAGCTGGTGAAGAAGCTGGCCACCCGGATCGCGTTGCGGCGGGGCGCCGGCAGCGTCCCGGGACCGTCGAGCCGGTTACCGACGATCACGGCCCGGCCCGCCCGGTGCGCCGCGGCCAGCAGCGCGGGAATGGCCTCGGGATCGTGCTGGCCGTCGCCGTCCAGCGTGACGACCAGCGAGGCGCCGCGCCGCCGGGCGGCGGCGATGCCGGTGAGCAGCGCCTGCGCCTTGCCGAGCCGCCGGGGATGACGCAGCACCTCGGCTCCGGCCCGGGCCGCGACCGCACCGCTGTCGTCGCGGGAGCCGTCGTCGATCACGAGCACGGGGCCATGGGCACGCGCGCCCGCCACGACGCGCTCGATGGCGACCGCCTCGTCGAACACCGGAATCACGATCACCGCCATCATGACGTCGGCAACTCCATCGACGGCCCCTCGTGAGCGGCCGCCTCCATCCAGGCCGTGTCGCCGCCCCCGACCACGAGAGCGACGTGGCCCCCGCCGCGGGCGAGCCCGTGAACGAGACCGCCGCCGGTCACGGGGGCGGCCGCGCCACCATCGGGAGCCGGCAGCAGGCCCGAGCGCGACGTCCACGCCGCGGCGGCCACGTGCAGCGCACCCAGGCCGGCGTGGTGGCCGACCAGCGCGGCGAGCGACACGGCGGGCGGGTGGGGCGCTCCCAGTGCGGCCGCCAGGACGCGCGCCTCCCAGGCATCGCGCCGGGCGTCGCCGCTGGCCGAGACGTAGAGCCACTGCGGCGCCTGCCCGCCCGCCCGCGTCACCGCGTCGGCGATGGCCCGCGACGTCGTACGGCGGCCCACGCCCCACGGCCCGGCGGGAACCGCTCGCCACGCCACGCCGGCGATCCGGCCCAGGCTCGGGGCCCGCCGCGCCCGCGCCGCTGCCTCCGCCTCGAGCACCAGGAACGTGGCCCCCTCCCCGCGTAGACCGTCGTCGCCCAGCGCGTCGAGCATCTCGGCCACGAGCGGGTCCAGCTCGTCGACGCCGCCGGCCAGCACCGCATCCGCGCGCCCGCTCGCGACGGCCGCCGCCCCGCGCGCGACGGCCAGCTCCCCCGCCACGGTCGGCACGTTGATGGTCAGCGCCAGCTCGCGGGAGGCCACCGCGATGGCCGTGGTCGCGGCCATCGTGTTCATCACCGTGTTCGGGAACAGCAGCGCCGAGAGCCCCCCCGGGCCCCGGCTCAGGAAGCCGTCGGCGAAGGCGATCGTGGAGGTGAAATCGCCCAGGGCGCTGCCGACGACGAGCCCCAGACCCCGGGCGGGATCGAGGCCGCTCTCGGCAACCGCCAGCCGGGCGGCGGCGATCGTCAGCTGGCACACTCGCGACAGCCGCCGCGCCTCCGCCGGGTCGACGAGCCCGGCGAGCGTTCCCTCGGGCAACCGCACCGCCGGCCGCGCGCCGATGGACGGCGCTGCGCTCGGCCGCGCCAGCCAGGCGCCGAGAGCCGGCGAGGCGCCCACGACGGCCGCGTTGACGACCCCGATCCCCGTGACGACGACGTTGCGGGACATCCGCTCAGACGCGCCGGAAAAGCAGGGTGACGTTCTGCCCGCCAAAGCCGAAGGAGTTGGAGATTGCGTGCTCGACCTGCGCCTCCCGGGCCACGCGCGGCACGCAGTCGAAGCCCACCTCGGAATCGGGAATGGCGAGGTTCGCGGTGGGGGGGATCGTCTCGTAGACCAGCGCCAGGATCGTCGCTACCGCCTCCAGGCTGCCCGCCGCCGCCATCGTGTGGCCGATCATCGACTTCGTCGCGCTGACGAGAAGCCGGCCGTCGCCGAAGACCCGGGCGATGGCGCGCGCCTCGATCCGGTCGTTCTGTGGCGTCGCGGTGCCGTGGGCGTTGGCGTAGCCGATCGCGGCCGGCTCGACGCCGCCGGCGGCCAGCGCGGCGCGCATGGCGCGGACCATGCCGTCGCCTTCCGGCTGCGGCGCCGTGACGTGATAAGCATCGGTCGTCATCCCGTGCCCGGCCAGCTCGGCGTAGGCCCGCGCCCCCCGGGCCCGCGCGCGCTCGGCGGCCTCCAGCACGACGAAGGCGGCGCCCTCGCCGATCGACATCCCACGCCGGTCACGATCGAAGGGGCGGCACGGCTCCGGATCGAGCAGCTTCAGCGCGTTGAAGCCCATGAAGCACAGCCGGGTCATCGCATCGACCCCGCCGGCCACCGCCACGTCGGCCACGCCGTCGGCGATCAGCTCGGCCGCCTCCGCCAGCGCGACCGCTCCCGACGAGCACGCGGTCACGACCGTGTGGCGCGGTCCGCCGAGGCCCAGCCGGTGGCCCAGCATCTCGGCATGCGCGCCCGGCAGGATGGCCCGCAACGCCGCTGCCCAGCCGGGAGTCCGCTCGCCCCGCGCGCGCGCCCAGTACCACTCCTCGGCCTCGAGCATGCCACCACCGACCGCGCCCACGATCAACGCCGCCTCCGCGCACTCGCGCCGGCCGAGTCCGGCGTCGTCGAGCGCCTCGATGGCGGCGGCGAGCGCCAGGCGATCGGCTCTCGAGCGGCGCGGCGAGCCATCGGGAAGATCGGGCACCTCGGCGGCGATCCGGCACCGGAAGGCGCCGGTGTCGACGAGCGTCAGGGGCCGGATGGCGCAGGCGCCGGCGGCCAGGCCCGCCCAGTACGCCTTCACCCCGGCGCCGAAGGGACTGACGGCCCCTAGTCCGGTGACGACGACGCGCCTCATGCGCCCCCGAGCCGGCCTGCCACGAAGCGCGAGAGGGTGTCGAACGACGCGAAGTGCGCGCTCAGGTCCTCGGACTCGTCCATGACGACGCCGAAGCGCTCCTCGATGGCGATCGACAGCTCGATGAAGTCGAGCGAGTCGAGACCGATGGAGCCCTCCGCGCCCTTGGGCAGGGGCGTGGCCTCGGTGACCTCGGCCGCCCGGCGCGGATCGAACTTCAGTCGCGACACCAGAATCGTCTTCAGCTCGTCGAACACTTCCTTCGGTTGCATGGCTCCCCTCGGCCTGAGATCCGTCACGGCCGGCTCGCCGCCGCGGCGATGGCCAGCTCGATCGCGGCGGTGCGGCCCCGCCAGCTGCCGCTGAGTCGCACCGTCCCCTCGCCGGCGGCGCGGGCCAGGGCGAGCCCCACCAGGGGTCCACACGACAGCGTGCGGCCCGCCCGCGACTCCGCCGCGTGCTCCAGGGCCGTCCCGGCGGCCCGCGCCCGGTACACCGGACGGCCGTCGCCCGGCCCCAGCAGCGCGCAGGCCGCCGCCTCCACCAGCGGCCCCGGCAACCTCCAGCGCGCGCGCCGCCACAGCGCCTCGCACTCCTCGAACGTCTCCACCGCGAGCACGAGGGCGCGCTCGCATCGCCCCGCGACCAGCAACCCGCCAGCCTGCCAGAGGGCGTCCACCGTGGCCGTCGCCCCACCGATGAGAATGACATAAGCGCCGGTCAGCCCGAACTCGATTGCGACCTCGGCCGGCAGCGCACTGGGCGCCGTGTACGGGAAGTGCAGGGTCCCGGCGGACCCGCGCCGGTCCGGGACCGGCCCAGCCTCGGTCCCCACCGGGCTCGCCGCCCCCGCCAGGACGAACTCCGCGTTCGACGCCGCGTACGCCGCCGCCGTCACGAACACGAGCGCGGTGCGCTCGCCGCGGACCGCCTCGCGGTCGAGGCCGGCATCGCGCAGCATGGCCTCGACGGCGGTCACGCCGAGCAGGCATTCGCGCGTCGCGCGCCGGAAGCGCTCGCCGGCCAGCGCCGGCCGCGGCAACGGGATCACCGCGCGGCCGGCGGCGGCCGCGCGCGCGTCGGCCGGCAAGGCCGCGACGCCTTCCCCCCAGCCGGTCAATAGTCCCACGCCTTCGACCCGGACACCCGGTCTCATGCGCCTTCCAGCACCAGCGCCGCGTTGCAGCCGCCGAACCCGAGCGAGGTGCTCAGCATGAGGCGAGGCCACGCCGGGCGGCAGGCGCCCGCCACGCAATCGAGGGCGCACGCCGGGTCGGCCTCCTCGTGGCCGACGGTGGGCGGGATCAGGCCGTCGCGCGCCGCCAGCAGGCACATGATCGCCTCGAGCGCGGCGGCCGCGCCCATGGTGTGGCCAAACGAGCCCTTGATCGAGTTCACCGGCACGCCGTCGGCCCGGGAGCCGAGCACCCGACGCAGCACCGAGGTCTCGATCCGGTCGTTGAGCGGCGTGGCCGTGCCGTGCGCGCTCACGAAGTCCAGGTCGGCGGCCGCGATGCCGGCGGCGCCGAGCGCCGCCCGGACCGCGGCTTCGAGCCCGCGGCCCTGGGGATCGGGCGCGGCGACGTGCGACGCGTCGCTGGCGCTGCCGTGGCCGAGCAGACGGCCGAGGCGGGCGCCGCGGATATCGCGCTCGCGCGCCATGAGGACGAGGCCGGCCGCCTCGCCGAGCAACAGACCGCTGCGTCGCCGGTCGAACGGGCGCACGCGCTCGCGCGTCAGGGCGCGCAGCGCATCGAAGCCGCGCATCACGAAGCGGCAGAGGACGTCGTAGCCGCCGGCCACCACCAGGTCGGCGGCGTCGTCGCGCAGGAGGTCGGCGCCGACGCCGAGCGCCGTGGCGCCCGAAGCGCACGCGGACGACACCGTCAGCGTCGGCCCCCGCGCGTCGAGCCAGGCGGCGAGGGCGTGCGCCGGGCTGTCGTAGAGGGCGTCGAGAGCCCGGTGCGCGGTGGAGTCGCCCGCCACCGCCTGTTCCAGCTCCTCGACCCCGCCCAGGGCGGTGCCGACCACGACGGCGATGCGCTCGGCGGCCGCGCCGAGGCGGCCGCGGGCTCGCAGGTCGGCCGCCGCCGCGACGAGCAGCGCCACCGCCCGCGAGCGGATGCCCAGCGCGACCGGCGGCAGTTTCTTGATCTCGCCTCCGCGCCCGACGCGAAGGTCGCCGGTGGCGAACCGCTCGATCGGGGACAGCCCGTCGGCACCGGCGAGAAGGCCGGACCAGAACGCGTCCAGGTCGAGGCCGATCGGCGTCGCCACCCCACCGGCCAGGATGACGATGGGCTCAGGACGCAGGGGTGGCGCTCCAGACGTCATAGAAGTTGAACCACTGCTCCGGCGCCCGCTGCACGATGCGCTCGAGCACGCCGACCCACTGTGCGAGGGCGGCGCCGTCGCCGCCGGCGGCCACGCGGATGGCCTCGGCCACCACGACCGTGTAGCGCCGGTCGGCGGCGAGCAGACAGAAGGCGGGGACCACGGGGACGCCGGCGGCGCGGGCGAGCACGAACGGGCCGCGCGGGAACGGCGCCGGCACGCCGAAGAAGTCCACCAGCGTGTCGCCGCGGGTGCCCAGCGCGCGGTCACCTTGCAGCGCCACCACCTCGCCCCGCCGCAGCGCCGGCACCAGCGAGAGCATCGCGGTGGGATCGCCGAGCCGCACGAAGCGCACCGGTGAGGAACCGCCCCGCAGGAAGCGCTCGACGCGGGAGTCGGCCTCGGCGGCGACGACGACGTGCGTCGGCCGGGCCAGGCGGGCCGCCAGGAGACGCCCGCCCAGCTCCCAGTTGCCGAGGTGGGCCGTGAGCAGCACGAGACCGCCGCCCGGGGCCGCGGCCGCCAGCAGGTGCTCGTCGCCCTCGATGCGCGCGACCAGGCGCTCGGGGCGGCGCTCCCGGCGATTGGTGCTGACGAGGTCGGCGAAGCAGACGGCAAAATGCCGGAACACCGCGTCGACCAGCACCTCGCGCTCGGCCTCGCTCGCGCGCGGGCGCACGCGCGCGAGGTTGGCGCTCACGCGCCGCCGCTCCGCGGGAAACCATCTCGCCGCTCGCGCGGCCAGCGCGCCGGCCAGCGCCAGCCGGGCCGGCCGCGGTAGCGAGCCCGCCAGCATCGCGCCGGCCCGGTACAGCGCCGGACGGTTCAGGCGATGCGTGTACCAGCGTGGACCCGCCGTCGCGGCGGCGCCGATCAGAGCAGCCACCCGTAGTACATCCGGAACGCGCGGATGACGCCGGGCTCGGTGTCGTAGAGCCGGCTCGCCCAGAATCGCCCCCGGTCGCGGTCGAATCGCACCACGCCCGGCTGGTCGGGATCGTTGGGATCCCACACGCTGAAGTCCACGCCGGCCGGCCCTGGGCGGTACGCATAGGCGACGACGGTGTGGTTCAGCTCCGGCTTCGGCCAGTTGGTCACCAGCAGCTGCGCCAGGCGGCCGGCGTCCAGCTCCTCCACGATCTCCCGCGCCACGCCGGCCTGGTGGCCGCGCGTCACCGGGAACGTCACGCGCCAGTTGGTCCAGTGCACCAGCGTCCAGAAGCGGCCGCCCAGCCCCGCCTTGACCGCCGCCTCCTCGGCCCGCGAGAACTCGCGCAGGCTCGCGTAGCCCGGAATCACCACGCGGTCGTCCGCCGCCGGGGGCGACCGCCAGGGCGGCCTCCCGGCGATCGCCCGCACACGCTCGGCGTAGCCGTCGCGCGACAGGCGGGGGGCGCCGGGCTCGAACCGCGCGAAGGCGAAGAACTGCCGCAGGCCCCGCGCCAGCACGAAGCAGTAATTGGCGTAGAGGCCGTCGCGGCCGGGATTCCGCGCCCGGATCTCGTTGGGAAACGCGAAGGTATCGGTGACGAACGTGAACCCGGGCACCGCGGCCCCGGTCGGCGGCCCGGCAGTGGGCGGCGCCGGCTCGATCGAGGCGCACGCCGTGGCCAGCAGCGTGACGCCGACGGCGATCCAGCGGTTCAAGATCTGCCTGGCCCCTCCCCCAGAGGGCTACCCTAAAGGAGCCCCCTCGCCCAGGTCAAGGTGGGCGCCGGGGCGCGGGCGCCGCGGCACGCGCAGAACCGTGTGCTATCCTCGGATTCGCTCTCCGATGACCCGCATCATCGCCGCCCTCTATCGCACGTTTTACGATCTCCTGCTCTGCCGGCTGCCGGAGCCTGCGGCCATCGCCCTTGGCCAGACGGCGCTGCGGCTCCTGCCCTTCGACGCGCTCCCGGTCTTTCGCCTGGACGATCCTCGGCTCCGGACGACCCTGGGCGGCGTGCGCCTGGCCAATCCCCTGATCCTCGCCGCCCAGTACTACGATCCCCGGATCCTGTCGCGGGCGATGGGCCTGGGATTCGGCGCGGTGACGGCAAAGACGATCACCGTGAATCCGCGGCCGGGCCATCCGCCACCGAACCTGATCCGCCGCCGGACCGCCGCCGGGTCCGGCCTGGTGAACTGCAACGGCTTCCAGAACCCGGGCCTGGAGGCGTTTCGCGCGTCCCTGGCCGGGCTGTCGCACCGGGTGCCGCTGATCGTGAGCGTGGCGGGTGAAACGGTGGACGACTACGTCGCCCTCGTGCGCTCGCTGGGACCGTTCGGCGATCTCGTCGAGATCAACATTTCCTCGCCCAACACCAAACTGGTCTACGCGTGGAACGAGCGGCCCCGTGAGCTGCGCGGCATGCTGGAGGCGCTGGCGGCAGCCTCGCCGCGGCCGCTGATCGTCAAGCTCTCGCCCGATTTCGCCGACGCCAACGAGCGCGACATCATCCCGGCCGCGCTGGACGCCGGCGTGCGCATCGTGAACTACGGCAACACGCGGCGCATCGACGAGCCACGCCTGTCACAGGGCTCGGGCGGGCTGAGCGGTCCCGAGATCTTTCCGGCGACCCTCGAACACCTGCGCCGTACGCGCAAGCGCTTCGGCGACGCGCTCGAGATCGTCGCCACCGGTGGCGTCGATTCCGCCGACAAGGCCGCCGCGTTGCTCGCCGAGGGCGCGCGCGCGGTCGGGTTCTTCACCGGATTCGTCACGCGGGGCCCGATCCTGGCTCGCCGAATCCTCGAAGCGCTGCTGCACCGCGCGTAGCGTCTCCGAAGTTGCTCACAGGTTATCCACTTGTCCACACGTGTCCACAGACGCCTAAATCGCACGGTCTGGCGCGGGCTCGCGAGCGGGGAGAAACGAATCACCGCGTCATTCGTCCACAAAACGCGCGCGCGAAGAGTTTCGCACGATGATGACTGCTCGAAGCTCCCCCCCCGCGCGCCAACCGCGCATTTGACGCCTGCAAACGAGACCTTGACAGTGAATTCACGACGCTCGTACTTTACGCGGCGTGCGTGACCCATCTCCCAGCCAGGCTCCTCGGTCGCTCCCGACCGGCACACTCTGAAAGGGCGAGGCCGCGATGGATGGTCGAAAGCCGCTCGCGAAGGTCGAAGGCCGCCGTCGAATGCGCTTGAGTGGGGTGACCGTCGCCTACCGCGGCACGCCCGACCTCGACGATTGGGTCGCCTACATCGCCAACGGGAGTCGCTCGAAGAAGCTGATCCTCGCGGATCACGCCTCCGAGCGGAAAGTCAAAGGCCTCCTCACGCGCCTGCAGACGCTGTCGCGCAAGGAAATCGAGAAGCTGGCGAAGGGCTGAGCGACGCGACCGCTCAGAGCGTCAAGGGTCCGACCGTCGCCACCCGGCTGGGGTCCTCCCGCCAGATCGCCGGGTCGGCATTGACATACAGTTCCACGCCGTTGCCGTCCGGATCATCCAGGTAGATCGACTGGGTCACCTTGTGATCCGTCAGCCGCAGCGTGGTGTAGCCGTGCGCCTCCAGGTGGGCTTTCGCCGCCCGTAGCTCGTCGAGGGTCGTACCGATCACCAGCGCCACGTGATAGAGGCCGACACCGCCCGCCTGCGGCAACGGCGCGTCGGGACCCACCTCCAGCACGGCGATGTCGTGATGGTTCTCACCCGTGGAGAAGAACGCCATCGGCCGGCCGAAGTTGGCCCGGGCGACTTCCTTGAGCCCCAGCACGTCCCGGTAGAACCGCGCCGCGCGCTCGATGTCCCGCACCTTCAGCACCACGTGCCCGACATTCCTCACGTTGATCGCCATGGTCCCCCCCTCGAAACGGTGCCGTCTCCCCGCGCGACCCCGGGGAGGAAACGGAGGGGGGCGTCTCGCCCCCTCCGTTGTGATCAGATGATACCCCGCTCGGCCAGGCTCACGTAGCGCCCGCGGCCGATCACCACGTGGTCGTGGATGCGCAGGTCGAGCAGCCGCGCGCACTCGACGAGCTGACGCGTGAGCCGGAGGTCCTCGCGGCTCGGAGTCGGGTCCCCGCTCGGGTGGTTGTGCAGCAGGATGATCGAGGCGGCCGGCTCCAGGATGGCGGGCTTGAACACCTCGCGCGGGTGCACCAGGCTGGACGAGAGCGTCCCCTCGGAGACGATCACGTCGCGTAGCAGCCCGTTCTGGGCGTCGAGCAGCGCCACCCGGAAGACCTCGCGCGGCAGGTCTTCCATGAGGGGCCCGAAGGCGGCGTGGACCTCGGAGGGGCTGCCCAGCGCCGTGCGCTCGCCGGGCGTCCGCGCGCGGAGCCGCCGGGTCAGCTCGAAGGCGGACACGAGGCGCGCCGCCTTGGCCCGGCCGACGCCCGGCAACCGCGCCAGCTCGGCCACCTCCCGCGACGCCACGCCGGACAGCGAGCCGTACGCCGCCAGCATCTCCCGCGCCACCTCGACCGCCGTCCGCCCCCGCCGCCCCGACCCGAGCTGCAGCGCCAGCAGCTCCGCGTCGGCCAGCGCGTCGGGCCCGTTGTAATAGAGCCGCTCGCGCGGCCGCTCGCTGACGGGCCAGTGATCGATCGCCATACCTCTTCGTACGACCGCCGCCCCGGCAACGTCAATGCCGCGCGTTCGATACGCCTCCGGCGCGCCGGGCCGGAGCCGTCACGCCGGCTCTCGTGGGTCCTCGATGGCGATCACGCGCGCCTCGTCGCCGACACCCTCGATGCGCACCCGCACCGTCCGCGCGGGCAGCAGGGGCTCGGCCTTGTCGGCCCACTCGAGGAGGGTCACGCCGTCGCCGCCCATGAGGTCGAGCAGACCCAGGTCGATCAGCTCGCCGAGGCTCGCGGTGCGGTAGGCGTCGACGTGGTGGACGGGCAGGCGGCCGCGGTACTCGTTGACGAGGACGAACGTGGGGCTGGTCGGGTGTCCGGCGACGTCGAGGCCGCGCGCCAGGCCCTGCACGAAGCAGGTCTTGCCCGCGCCCAGCTCGCCGTACAGCGCCACCACGTCTCCGGCGACGAGCGTCCGCCCCAGCGCCTCGCCCGCCGCCGCCGTCTCGTCGGCCGTGGTGGTGGTCTGATCAGTACGAAACATTCACGAACGTCGGCGCACCCCGGGCGGGTCCGGCCGTCGGGCGCGGCCCCCGGCGGCGCCGCTTGTTGGCGAGGCGTGTCGCCGCGCTCGCTCCGGTCGGGGTCGAGCGCGCCGCCAACGATCGACAGCCCTCGTCCCAGCCCCCTCTGGGGGATGGGGGGCCGCGCTCGACCCCGACCG
>DASWJN010000342.1:0-8329 GCA_036397135.1 Candidatus Methylomirabilota bacterium | reverse complement strand
AGCGAGCCGCCCACGATTCGACTGGTCTGCGCCCGAGCCCCCCGGGGGGATGGGGGGCCCGAGCGAGCCGCGCCCGGAGCGAGCTACGGCGACAGGCGAGCCCTGCCGGCGCGCCCGCGGCCCCCGTGCCCGACTCCCGCCGTCACCGGATTCCACGACAGTCACTAGCGCGGGCGCGGGTGGAACACGGGCTCGCGCTTCTCCTGCCAGGCGCGGTTGGCCTCGGCCGTCTCCCACGAGGCCATGCAGTCGCGCTGGGCGGCCAGCACGTCCTCGATGCTCGCGCGGGGGTCACGATGAAACGACTCGTGCAGCAACCGCTTGATGTGGGCGTTGGCCGTCGGCGCCTGGTGGCGCAGGCGCTCGACGACCCACCCCACCTTGGCCTCGACCTCGGCCGCCGGGCACACCCAGTTGACGAGGCCGAGGGCGCGCGCGTCGGCCGGCGTGACGTCCTCGTTGAGCAGCGCCAGCTCCTTGGCCCGGCCCAGGCCGACGATCCGCGCCAGGCGCAGGACGGCGCCGTCGGGGATGATGCCGTGGCGCGAGGCGCCGAGGCCGAGGACGGCGTCGGCGGCGGCCAGCCGGAGATCGCAGGCGAGCGCCAGCTGCAGGCCGCCGCCGATCGAGTAGCCGTGCAGCACCGCCAGCGACACCTTCGTCATGTCCTCCAGGCAGTTCAGCGCGCGGATCCAGTGGCGGTAGAAGGCTTCGCCGATGGCGCCGGCGGCCAGCGCGGTGCGGTCCATCCCCGAGCAGAACGCGCGCCCGGCGCCGCCCACGACGACGACGGCGACCTCGGGATCGGTGGCCGCGCGCTCGGCGTGGTCGGCCAGCGTCGCCGCCAGCTCGGTGTCGAGGGCGTTGAGGACGGCGGGCCGATCGAGGGTGATCCAGGCGACTCCGCCGGCAGCCCGGTAACGCACGGGCGGCGGGGTCATCGTGAATTGTGGAAGGCGCGCCAGAGGTTGTACGATCAGCCTAACGTATGGAACAACCGGTGTAATGTCAAGCCACGCGCCCCCGCGGTGCGCGCCTGCAAGGAGGCTCTTCGCATGCCACGGATCAGCCGGCGTCATTTCCTCGTCACCGCCTCCGGGGCGGCCGTCGCGGGCGCGCTGTCGCCCGCCGTGCTGCGGGCCCAGGCCTCGATCAAGATCGGCACCGCCGTCCTGGGTGACTACGCGCTGGCGGGGCCGTTCATCGTCGCCGCCGACAAGGGGTTCTTCCGGACCGAGAACCTCAATGTCGAGTTCGTCCCCTTCCGGGGCGGCCCCACTCTCGTGAAGGCCGTGATCGCCGGCGAGGTGCTCCTGGGCGCGGCCGGCAGCACCGACATCCTCGTCTTCCGGGAGGCGGGGATGCCGCTGAAGATGGTGGCGACGCACACCGAGGGCAA
This sequence comes from Candidatus Methylomirabilota bacterium, assembly GCA_036397135.1. Classification (GTDB taxonomy): domain Bacteria; phylum Methylomirabilota; class Methylomirabilia; order Rokubacteriales; family CSP1-6; genus AR5. Next base: position 6,930 of record DASWJN010000342.1, on the reverse strand, counting down.
CCACTTCACGCTCAACGTCGCGCCCGACGTCCAGGGCGTGGGCGATCTCAAGGGCAAGGCGATCGGGGTCACCTCGGTCGGCGCCACCACCTGGGTCTTCGCCCGCATGGTCGCCCGGCAGCAGGGCTGGGACCCGGACAAGGACGTCAAGGTCGTGGGCCTCGGCGGGCTCGACGCCCAGCTGGCCGCGCTCGCCCGCAAGGAGATCCACGCCTTCGTGTGGGGCGACGGCGGCGCCGTCACCCAGCTGGCCGGCAAGTCGAAGGTGCTCATGCGGCTGGACAAGGTCACCGCGCGCTGGATCAGCCAGATCCAGTACGTCTCCGAGGACGGCATCAAGAAGCACGGCGACGACATCCGCAAGGTCATGAAGGGGTTGTTCGCGGCCATCAAGTTCATGACCGAGCAGACGAACGACGCCGCCGAGATCATCGCCAAGAAGATCGGCTGGAGCCCGGACGCCGTGCGGGCGGCCCACAAGATCTCCGGCAGCCTCATGTCCCACGACGGCACCGTCAGCATGGAGGCGCTGCGCTCGATGCAGGACACGCTGCTGGAGCACGGCACGATCAAGAAGCGCCTGCCGATCGAGGACCACGTCGCCCGGGGGTTCACGCCCGTGAAGCTCGGATGATCCATCGGGCGTGGGCGCTCTCCGCGCTGCTGTTGCTGGCGGCGCCCGGGGCCGCGCACGCCCAGCTCTTCCTGGCTTCCCGGCCCGACCCGCCGTTCGCCGTCGGCCCCCTCTTCGTCACCGCCTCGGTCACGCCGGCGATGGGGCCGGTCGTGGTCGACGTGCTGTTCTCGATCGACGTCCCCCCCACCCGGAGCGCCGCGGACGCCGAGCAGGACCTGTTCCTGGTCTGGCCCAGCGGGGTCGTGGCCGATCTCGCCGCCGGCCCGGCGGATCCCGGCCTCGAGCGGTACCTCACCGAGCGTGGCTTCACCGTGGTCGACAGCGGCCGGCTGGAGCTCAGCGCCCGCAACCTCTACGCCGGCGAGGATGGCGAGCGCGCTCCCGCCGAGCCGGTCCCCGGCGGCGCGCCGTTCGCGACCTTCGTGCGGGAGGGCGGCGCGCTCGGCCTGTCGGCGCCCGCCACCTGGGTGCGCCTGCCGTGGAACCCGCGGTTCGTCAACCGCGTCTACATGATGCGGCTGCGCATGACGACCCGGGGCCTGGTGAAGGACAAGCCGGCGACGTGGGTCGAGAGGACGTTCTGGGGGCCGCGGCACCGGCTGTCGCTGTCGTTCAACGAGATCCGCCATCGCGCGGTCTTCCCGATCTACTTCCAGCACCGGGACCGCGTGCTGCGGCTCGGCGACGAGCCTGCCCAGCTCATCCTCAACTTCGCCGACGCCGACCGCCTCAAGATCGACGAGATGTCCCCGCAGTCGGCCCGGCGCCAGCTCAGCGAGACGCTCGAGAGCACCGACACGGTCTCGCTCTTCCTCGACCGCTCGGACGGGATCACGCCGCAGGTGCTCACCGTGCAGTTCGGCTACTTCACGGGGCTGCAGTCGTGGGCCCCCGTGCTGATTCCCACGCTGTTCTTCGTGCTCGGCAACGTGGCGGCCGTCCTGGTCCGCACCATGGCCGAGCGGCTGAGCAAGCGCCTGGCCGGGCGGGTGCTGTTCGCCCGGGCGGCCGCCGCGCCGCCGCCGCGGCAGCAGGGCGTGGTGCTGGAGCGGGGAGTGCTCGACAAGGTCGTGCCCGGGGTGACGACCCACGACGAGGTGCTCAAGCTGTGCGGGCACGACGTGGAGGAGCAGTCGCGGCTGGCGGCGCCGGAGCGCCGCACGCTCATCTACCGGGGACGCCGGGTGCTGCCCCACCGGCAGCGGGCGTTCGGCTGGCTGGCCACGGTCGACCACTGGGACGTCGAGCAGCACGAGGTGGAGATCGAGCTGGACGGCAACGTCGTCCGAGACGTGCAGGCCCGGGTGCGCCGCTCCCGCCTGAACGCGCCTCAATAGAATGGGGGCCCCGAGATGGCCCCCAAACCCCCAACCGCTCGTCGCGCCCCGGCGGAGCCGGGTCGCGCCTCGATCACCCGCGCGGGCCTCGAGATGGCCCCATCTCCGCGCAGCCCCCCAACCGCTCGTCGCGCCCCGGCGGAGCCGGGTCGCGCCTCGATCCCCCGCGCGGGCCTCGAGATGGCCCGATCGCGGAGCAGTTCCGCGATCGGGCGCTCTACGAACCGAGCCGCATCAGGACGTACGAGTTCAGGGTGACGTGCTCGCAGCAGTGCAGGCAGTAGAAGTCGAGCTCGAGGCCGGCGCGCCGGCCCTGAAAGTCCATGCGGCTGGCACAGCGGGCGTGATGGAGGGCGCCGTCGGGCCCGCGGTACACGGTGGCGACCGGGGGCATCGCGTTCCGTGGCGTCGTCGTCAGGGCCGGGGTCTTGTTCAGGGGTGCCATGTTCGTTCCTCGGGGCGCGGCGATGAGTCGAGGCGTCTGCCTCACGCTGCCTACTCCCGCCACAGGAGCAGCCAGCACAGCCCGACGCCGCCACTGCACAGCGCGGCGACGACGGACAGGTACGCGGCCAACTGGGTCCAGGTGAGCATCCGAGAACCTCCGATCGCCTGGTCGAGCAAGCGCCGTTCCACGTTCAGCGACCCGTGGAGCGACGTGATTCCATGGAGATGGACGCCGGCGCGGTCCGAGGCGTGGACAGTCTCGAGCGGTGCGGGAGAGGCTCCGGCCAGGAACTGGCCGGTCCAACGAGGGGCTGCGTCAGGTATGTGGAACGACCGCACGACGGCGGCGGCCCCCGGTGAGGGGTGGCCGCCGCCGTTCACACTCGGGCGGACCGCGAAGTGCGCGCGAGCGCGAGCGGCCGGACTACCGCTTGGGCATCGCCTGGATCTGACCGACCAGCTTGTTGAAGGCGTCCAGGAGCGCCCCTGACACCACCTTGCCCTGGTTGGTGTTCGAATACCCGCCGAGGCTGCCGAAGCCGGAGACGCCCGCCAGTCCGAAGCCGCCGCCCAGGTCGGACGACTTCGCGCGACCCTCGGCGACCGCCACCTGCACGCCGGAGCGCGTGTCGGTGATCATCATGAGCGCCTGGGCCTCCCGGAAGCGCACGCTCCCCGCCATGGCGCCCACCGCGCCGCCGACGTACGGGATGAAGCTGCCGATCACGGAGCCCGCCGCCGCACCGGCTCCCCCGGCGTTGTCCTCGGAGAACACGACGTTGGGCGTGATCATGTAGTCGGCCGCGACCATCTGGCCGCCGCCGACGTTGGAGCCTTGCTGCAGGAGGCCGCCGCTGGCGAGGTTGCGCTCGTCGAGCATGCGGGTGAGGGCCTGGCCGCGCTCGACGACGTTGAAGCAGCGGCTCTGGGCCGCCAGCAGGCGGATCACCGGGATCGGCGAGGTCAGCCCCATCTGCGCCAGCGCGGGGATCTGGCTCTCCACCAGCGCGATGGTGCCGACCGGCGCCGGGCACTGCACCAGCTGGGTCGCGGCGCCCTTGGTGTTGGCGGCATCGCCCGCCGACCCGGTGACCGGCGAGCTGCCGCCGCCGATCTCCATGCTCGAACAGGCCGCCAACCCCGTCGCCACTGCGATGAGCGCCACCGAAATACCTCGTCTCATAATTCCTCTCCTCGTCGAGAAATCAGTCGGCCTGTCCCACATCACTGTCCGCGCGCCTACCGCCGCGTCAGGACGAAGTGCGCGCATCCCGTGGTCAACACGCGCCCGTTGAGCGCCACGCCGTTGTCGGCGACCTGACCTTCGATGTCGTGTCTCTGGAATCCGAGCACGCGCTTGATCCAGTCCCCGGCCTCCAGGCGGAAGCTGCCGTCGGCGCGGTTGTAGTCGCCGGCCATGCGAAAGCTGCCGCGCGGAATCGACAGGGTCCCCGGCAGCGGAAAGAACTCGAAGACCGCCGAGATGCGGTCGCCCTCGACGGAGGTGACGTCGAGGGAGAAGCCGACCTCCTGCTGCTGGCACTGGTAGCGGCCCTGCCATCGCCCGACGATGTCGCCCTTCGGCAGGGCCGGTGGCGCTGGGGGCGCCGGTGGCGCCGGGCGGGGGTCCGGGGCCATCGTGCCGGGCGCTCGGGAGGGTCCGCCCGACAGGGCGTCGGAGGGCGGCGGTGCGAGCGCCACCACCGGCCCGGCCGGGTTGCCGGCCACGGCGGAGGTCGGGCTGAAGTAGAACGCGCCGGTCAGCGACGAGGTCTCCCACGGCACCTGCTGGCCGCGCGTGGCCTTGAGCACCCGCACCCGGACCTGGCGGAACACTTCCTCGGCCGTCAGACCGGGCTCCCGCAGGGCCGCGGCCAGGGCCTGCGTGTACGGGCTGTTCTGCCCCTCGCCGTCGACCGACACGCTGCCGGGCGCCGTGGAGTAGGCGATCAGGCTGCCCTGGGGCGCGTTGACGGTGGCCAACCCGCGCGAGACCGAGCGCAGGCCTCGCGGGAGCGGATTGTTGCGGCAGGCGTCCAGGATCACGATGTTGACGCGGCTGCCGGCATCCTCCATCTGGCGGAGGGCCATGCCGGCATCGACGGCCTCGATCTCCACGTCGCCCTCGCGCTGGATCCGGGCCTTGGTGGGGACCAGGTAGTTGAGCCCGTTGACCTGCAACCCGTGGCCGGCGTAGTAGAAGATGCTGACCGTGTCCCGCCCGGTTCCCGCGATCCGGCGCCCGAACTCCTGGATGGCGCGCTTCATGGTGCGCTCGTCCGCGTCCATGTGCTCGACGACCTCGAACTTCGCGGAGCGCAACGCCCGGGTCATCAGCTTCGCGTCGTTCACGGGGTTCTTGAGACGCTCGAGGGTCTCGTAGGCGCCGTTGCCGATGACGAGGGCGACGCGGCCCTCCGCGCTCACGTGAGCGGGCCAGGCCACGAGGAGGATCAGCACGAGCCGCCCCAGCGCCAGGACCCGCCTGGCCCGAGCGCCCGGGCTGCGGACGGAGTTCAGTGAGCTCACCCACAGTGACCGGCACCTATCGTGACCGGCGCCGGGTCCGTCAACTGGCTGCGCGACGTCCGAGTCCAACCCGCGTGATGCTAGCAATGCGCCGGCATCCGTGTCAACGCACGCGGCAAGCGCCGCAAGCGCCCGCCCGGCGCCCGTCACGACGGCGATCCGGCGTCAGCCCCGCCACTGCGACAGGCGCTCGTTGAGGGCATCCAGGCCCAGCACGATGGCGATCGACGCCGCCGAGACCAGCGCGGTGGCCGCGAACAGCTCCGGGGCCCGAAACCCGTTGGCCAGCGAGCCCATGACGTGCCCCATGCCTCGCACCCCGGCGAACATCTCCACGATCAGCACGCCGAGCAGGCAGAACACGATGCCCAGGCGCATGCCGGCCAGGACCGTCGGCACGATGGCCGGCAGGAGCACCTTCCAGTAGAGCTGCCAGGTGGTGGCGCCGAAGGCGCGGGCCACGCTCACGAGCGTGCGGTCGACGTCGCGGACGCCGCCCATCACCAGCACCAGGATGGGAAAGAAGCCGTGGATGGTGCCGTACAGGATCGCCGGCGCGGTGCCGAAGCCGAGCAGCAGCACGATCCACGGCAGCACCAGGATCTTCGGCATGCCGTAGAGCGCGACGACGAAGGGGTTCAGCACCTCCCGCAGGGCGCGCACGGAGCCGACCGCGATGCCGAGCGAGACGCCCAGGGCCACCGACAGCGCGTAGGCGACGGCCGTCTTGGCCAGCGTGTCGCCGAGCCCGGCCACGGCACTCCCGGCGATGCCCGCGAACGCCCCCGCCACCGCGCTCGGCGCCGGCACGAAGAGCGGATCCACCCAGCCGGCGCGCGCCACGCCCTCCCACGCCGCCAGGAGGACGAGCACGCTGGCGGCCTGGAGCGCGAAGACCCGCCCCCGCTCGCCGGGCCTCACTCGCTCCACCGCCGGGCCCGGCGCTCGACGAGGCCGGCCACCGCGTCGGATCCCACGATCAGCACCAGGGTCACGACGACGAGGGCCACGTAGTCGGCGGTCCGGAACAATCCGTACGCGTGGTTGATGAGGGTGCCCATTCCCTCCTTGGCGCCGAGGATCTCGCCGACGATCACCCCGATGACGGTCAGGGCCAGGCCCGTGCGCAGCCCGCCGACCAGCGTGAACAGCATGGCCGGGACCATCACCCGGGCGAACACGGCCGGCGGGCGCGCGCCGAACGCCCGGGCCACCACGATCAAGTGCGGGTTCACCTGCCGGATGCCGGCCAGCACCGCCAGCGTGATCGGAAAGAACCCCAGCAGGAACCCGAAGGCGATCTTCGAGGCCGCGTCGAGCCCGAAGAACAGCATCAGCGAGGGGTACCAGACCACCGCCGGCACCGCGTACAGCGCCGCGACGATCGGCCCATACACGCGCCCGACGAGCCGATTGAGCCCCAGGGCGAACCCGCACGCCAGCCCGGCGGCGATCGCCATCGCATAGGCGATCGCGATCTCGCGGATCGTCAGCAGCAGGCTCGCCGGCAGATCCGGATACGACTCGAGCGCGAGCAACCGCCCCAGCGCCGGCACCACCGCCGACGGCGGCACGTACAGCAACGGATTCGCCGCGCGCGCCCAGACCTCCCACGTGACGAGACCGGCGGCGAGAATCGCCCCGCGCAGCGCCAGGACGCGCATGCTATCTCCCCGGCGCCCCCGCGGCAGCGTGACCAGGCGCGGCGGGGAGCATCACGGCTCGCCCATCGCGCGGAGGGACTCGTCGCGGATCTCGGCCCAGAGCTTGGCGCGGAGCGCGACCATCTCGTTCGACTCCATCGGCCGCGGGTAGGGCATCGGCAGGTCGAGCACGCTCTTGATGCGGCCGGGGCGTGCGGTCATCACGACGACGCGCGTGGAGAGGGCAAGCGCCTCGTGCAGGCTGTGGGTGACGAAGACCACGGTCTTCTCCGTGCGGCGCCAGATAGCGAGGAGCCATTCGCCCATGAGCAACCGG
>DASWJN010000341.1:0-21021 GCA_036397135.1 Candidatus Methylomirabilota bacterium | reverse complement strand
GCTCTACCGGCAGGCCCAGCGCGCGCGGGGCGAGGCCGAGGGCGCCAACCAGGCCAAGGACGAGTTCCTGGCCGTGCTCTCGCACGAGCTGCGCACGCCGCTGACCTCGATGCTCGGCTGGCTGCGCCTGCTGCGTACGGGGCAGCTCGGCCCCGAGCGCGTCGCCCAGGCGCTGGAAGTGGTGGAGCGCAACACGCGCACCCAGGCCCAGCTCATCAACGACCTGCTCGACGTCTCGCGCATCATCGCCGGCAAGCTGCAGCTCGACCTCTATCCGGTCGACCTCACGCCGATCCTCGAGGAGACCGTGGAGTCGGCGCGGCGGGACGCCGAGGCCAAGGGCGTCGAGGTCGAGCTGACGGTGAGCGCGGCCACCGGGCCGGTGCTGGGCGACCCGCTGCGCCTGGGGCAGATTGCCGCCAACCTGATCACCAACGCCGTGAAGTTCACACCGGGCGGCGGCCGGGTGCGCGTGCGCCTGGCGCGGGAGGGCGGGGAGGCCGTCATCACGGTTGCCGACACCGGCATCGGCATCCCGCCCGAGCTGCTCGCCCACGTCTTCGACCGGTTCCGCCAGGCCGACAGCACGATCACGCGGCGCCACGGCGGCCTGGGGCTGGGACTGGCGATCGTGCGTCATCTCGTCGAGCTGCACGGCGGCAGCGTCCGCGTGGAGAGCCGGGGCGACGGGCAGGGGGCGACGTTCACGGTGCGCCTGCCGATCGCCGCCCCGGAAGCACGGCGGGGCCGCGGCGAGCCCGCGGCCATGACCGGCGCCCCGCCGGCCGGCCGCCGTCCGCTGGGAGGCGTGCGGGTGCTGGTGGTGGAGGACCACCACGACACGGCCGAGTTACTGCGCGCGATCCTGGGCAACCAGGGGGCCCACGTGCGACTGGCCGCTTCGCTGGCAGAGGCGCTGGCAGCGCTGGAGGAGAGCGAGTTCGACGTGCTCGTCAGCGACATCGCCATGCCCGACGGTAACGGCTACGAGCTGCTCGAGCGCCTGCGCCAGCGCGAGCGCGCGAACGGGTGCGATCCGGTGCCGGTGGTCGCCGTCACCGCCTTCGCGAGCGGCGAGGAACGCGAGCGGGCGCGGGCCGCCGGGTTCCACGACTACGCCGCCAAGCCGATCGATCCCGCCGTCCTCGTGGAGGTCATCGCGCGGGCCGCGGCCGCCGCCGCCCGCCCCTGACCCCTTCTTGACTGGCCCGGCCCCTGTCGCGTAAACAGCGAGAAGCGGGGCAGGGCCGGCCCTGCAGACGAGCGAGGGAATGGCGGGCACGGCGGGCGCGATCCTGGTAGGAGCCGGTCGCACCGGGCCGGGCCGGCATCGAGGGAGCGTTGACACCACGCGCGGGGCGAAGCGCGCGAATGAACCAACGGGCGGGTTCCCGTTGGGGGGGTGTCGGGGGGGAGCGGCGGTCGCTCCCCCCTGACAGGGAAAGACCATGAACGCGGACATCACCGTCAACGGCAGGACGTACCGCTGGCCCGACCGGCCGCTCGTCGTCGTCTGCATCGACGGCTGTGAGCCGGACTACGTCACGCGCGCGGTCGAGCACGGGGCGGCGCCGTGGCTGGGCCGCGTGCTCGCCGACGGAAGCGCCTACCTGGCGGACGCCGTCGTGCCGACCTTCACCAACCCCAACAACCTGTCCATCGTCACCGGCGCGCCGCCGGCCGTGCATGGCATCTGCGGGAACTACTTCTACGACCGCGACGCCGGCGTGGAAGTGATGATGAACGATCCCCGGTACCTGCGCGCGGACACGATCCTGGCCGCCTTGTCGCGCGCCGGGGCCTCGCTCGCCGTGGTGACGGCCAAGGACAAGCTGCGCCGCCTGCTTGGCCACGGGATGCGCGGCGGCATCTGCTTTTCCTCCGAGAAGGCCGAGCAGACCACCGTGGCGGAGCACGGCGTGGACGATGCCCTCGGGCTGGTGGGCCTGCCGCTGCCCTCGGTCTACAGCGCGGCCCTGAGCGAGTTCGTGTTCGCGGCCGGCGTGCGGCTCATGGAATCGGCCCGGCCCGACGTGATGTACCTGTCGACGACCGACTACGTGCAGCACAAGCACGCGCCGGGCACACCGGAGGCCGACGCGTTCTACCAGATGCTGGACGGCTACCTGGCCAAGCTCGAAGGGCTGGGCGCCACCGTGGCGCTCACCGCGGACCACGGGATGAACGCCAAGACCGATGCGGCGGGGGCGCCGGACGTCGTGTACCTGCAAGATCTGCTCGACGGCTGGCTCGGCGCCGGCCAGGCCCGCGTGATCCTGCCGATCACCGACCCCTACGTCGTGCACCACGGCGCGCTCGGCTCGTTCGCGACCGTGTACCTGCCGGCCGGCGCCGACGCGGGCGCGGTCGGCCGCCGGATCGCCGGCGTCCCGGGCGTGGAGGTCGTGCTGGACCGGACGGAGGCCTGCGCGCGCTTCGAGCTGCCGCCGGACCGGATGGGCGACCTCGTCGTGATCTCCGCGCGCCACACGGTGCTGGGCACCGCCGCCGCCCGCCACGACCTCTCGGGACTCGACGCCCCGCTGCGCTCGCACGGCGGCCTCAGCGAGCAGCAGGTCCCGCTGCTCGTGAACCGCCGCACGCCGGGGGTGCCGGCCGGCGCGCGCCTGCGCAACTTCGACGTGTTCGACGTCGCCCTCAACCGGGTGGCGCGCTGACCATGGCCGAGCGCGAGTGGGTCCTGCTCAACCCGGGGCCCGCCAACACGAGCCCCCGGGTGCGCCAGGCGCTGGTGACGCCCGATCTCTGCCATCGCGAGCCGGAGTTCTTCGGGGTGATGCGCGAGTGCCGGATGCGGCTGGCGCGCGCCGCCGGCGCCGGGGGGGCGTTCGACGCGGTGCTGTTCACCGGCTCCGGCACGGCGGCGGTGGAGGCGACGCTGGCCTCGGCGGTGCCGGAGGGACGCGCGCTGCTCATCGTCGACAACGGCGTCTACGGCAACCGGATGCGGCGTATCGCCCGCGCCCACCGCATCCCGGCCGAGGTGCTGACCTACGACGTCACCACGCCGGTGGCGCCCGCCGACGTCGCGAGGGCTCTGCGCGCGCACCCCGAGGTCAGCCACGTCGCCCTCGTCCATCACGAGACGACGACGGGGCTGCTGAACCCGGTGGAGGCGGTGGCCGACGTGGCGGCCGCGGCCGGCCGGCGGGTGATCGTGGATGCCATGAGCAGTCTCTTCGGCGAGCCGCTCGACGTCACGCGCGAGGGGTTCGACTTCGTGACGGCCAGCGCCAACAAGTGCCTGCAGGGGATCCCGGGCGTCTCCTTCGTGCTGGCCCGCCGCCCGGCGCTGGAGGCGCTGCGCGGGCGGCCGCCCCGCAGCGTCTATCTCGACCTCTTCGACCACTGGGCGACCCAGGAGCGGGACAACACGCCGTTCACGCCCGCCGTGCAGGTGCTGCACGCGATGCGGGAGGCGCTGGTGGAGCTGGAGGAGGAGGGCGTGGCGGCCCGGATCGCCCGCTATGGCGAGAACTGCCGGGTGCTGCGCCGCGGGATGGCCGCCCTCGGCTTCGAGATCCTGGTGCCCGAGGGCGCGCGCTCGCAGATCCTCACCACCTTCCGGCTTCCGTCCGGCGTCGGCTACGAGGCCCTGCACGACGCGATGAAGCGCCGGGGCTACGTCATTTACGCCGGCCAGGGGGAGATCCGGACCTACGCGTTCCGCGTCGCCAACATGGGGACGCTGACGCCCAAGGACATGCAGGCCGTGGTGGCAACCTTCGCCGAGTGCCTGGAGGAGCTGCGGGGCTAGTGGGCTAGTTGAGCCTCGCCGCCCTTGCCCTCGTGGTGTGCGCCGCCGGGCTGCACGCCGGCTGGAACGCCATGGCCAAGCGCGGCGGCGACCCGGTCGTCTTCCTGTGGCTGTCGACCCTCGCCGCCACGGCGCTCATGCTGGCGCCGGGGCTGTGGTACCTCGCCACCGACGGCGTCGCGCTGGCGGCGGTGCCGTTCGTGGCCGTCACCATCGTGGTGCACGCCTTCTACTTTTATGCGCTGGGCCGCGCCTACGCGTCCGGCGCCTACTCGCTGGTCTATCCGGTGGCTCGCGGCCTCGGCGTGGCCCTGGTGCCCATCCTCGCGCTGCCGGCCTTCGACGAGCGCCTGTCGCCGCTCGGCTCGGCCGGGATCGCGCTCGTCGTGGCGGGCATCGTCACGCTGCACGCGCTGACGGCCGGGCCGGCGGCGCTGCGGCTCGACCGCCGGGTGCTGTGGCCCGTCGTCACCGGCCTGACGATCGCCTCGTACTCGCTGGTCGACAAGGCCGGCGTGGCCCGGATCAACCCGGTGCCGTACATGCTGTTGATGGAGGCGGGCTGCGCCCTGCTCGGCCTGCCCTTGCTCACCACGCGCCGCGAGGCGGTGCGCCGCGAGCTGGGCGACTGGCGCACGATCGTGCTCGCCGCCGCCATGAGCGCGCTCGCCTACACACTGGTGCTCTTCGCCTTCCGCCTGTCGAAGACCGGCTACGTGGTGGCCGCGCGCGAGCTGTCGATCGTGCTGTCGGCGATGCTCGGCAGCCTGTGGCTGCGCGAGGGGCGCCTGGGACCGCGGCTGGCCGGCGCCTCGATCGTCCTCGCCGGCGTCGTGTGCATCGCGCTGGCCCGTTGAACGCCCTGGCACCGGGGTTGCTGTCAGCGTGGGCATGGGCGATGATGGCCATCCAGCGCCAGTCGAGCCGGAGGAGCCTGTGCAGCAGTTCACGGTGCAGCGCGGGATGTCGATCGTGCTCGTGATCGAGACCCCTGAGCTCGAACGGCGACGACGGCTCGCCATGATGGCGCACCTGCGGCCCCCGCGCCTACCCCCCGGCGTCACCACGTTTCACGAGATTCACTAGGATCGTCGCGTGCGGCGGCTGGCTCTCCTCGTCCTCGTGCTCGCCGGCCTGGTCGCTCTGCTGGTCGCCGGCGGCGTGCTTCGCATCCGGGTCGAGCCGGGCGACCGCGTCGCCGCCGCGCCGTTCTGGCGGGAGGTGAGCGCTCCCGCCCCGCTGCCGCCGCCGCTCGCGATCTGGGTGGAACTGGCTCGGGGCGTCAAGCCGGCCGTGGTCAACGTGAGCACCACCCAGCGCGCCCCGCGCGGCGGACCCGAGGAGTTCTTCCGGCGGTTCTTCGGCGAGCCGCCGCCCGGGCCCCGCGGCCGCCAGAGCCTGGGCTCGGGCTTCGTCGTCTCGGCCGACGGCTACGTGGTGACGAATTTTCACGTCGTGCGGGGCGCCGGCGCGATCGTCGTGCGCCTGGCCGACCACAGCGAGCACGAGGCGAAGCTGGTCGGCAGCGACCCCAAGACGGACATCGCCCTTCTCAAGATCGAGGCCGGCGGGCTGCCCACGCTGCCGTTCGGCGATTCCGATCAGATCCAGGTGGGCGAGCCCGTCATGGCCATCGGCAACCCGTTCGGGCTCGAGCAGACCGTCACCACCGGCATCGTGAGCGCGAAGGAGCGCTTCATCGGCGCCGGCCCCTACGACGACTTCATCCAGACCGACGCCTCGATCAACCCGGGCAACTCCGGCGGGCCGCTGGTGGACAGCCGGGGGGCGCTGGTCGGCATCAACACGGCGATCTTCTCGCAGACCGGCGGCTCGGTCGGTATCGGGTTCGCGATTCCGGTGAACATCGCCAAGGACGTCCTGCCCCAGCTGCGCGCCAGCGGCACGGTGGTCCGCGGCTACCTCGGCGTCGCGGTGGCCCCGGTGCCTCCCGAGGTTCGGCGTCCCCTCGACCTGCCGCCCCAGCGCGGCGCGCTCGTCGTCCAGGTGGTCCCGCGCTCACCGGCGGCGGTGGCGGGGATCGCCGAGGGTGACGTCATCACGGCGTTGCAGGACGTCCCCATCCAGAGTCCCAACGAGCTGACTCGACGGGTGGGCGGGACGCCCCCGGGAACCAGGGTCACGCTGCGCGTCGCCCGCCGGGACGGCGAGCGGACGATGAGCGTCGCCCTCGGCCGGTTGCCCGACGAGCCCGCCGCCGGGAATCCATGATCCCGGAGATGCATCGGCCTGCGGCCGTGTGACGCCGAGGGTCTGTCCGCCCCGGCGGAGTGCACAGCCGGGCCACGGCGGCGGGCCACCGGCGCGATGCTAGAATCCGAACCGTCATGACCCAGTCCGACCCCGCCGGCCGCCGCCAGGCGCAGGGTGACGTGGCCGCGCTGGCCGGCACCATCGAGCGCGCCGCCGGCGACCTGGCGCTCGCCGAAGAGCCGTCGAACTTCGCGCGCGCGCTCGAGGCCGGGGCGCCTCGTGACTGACCTCACGCTCACCGAGCTGGCCGCGGCGATCGCCGCCCGCAAGGTCTCGGCGGTCGAGGCCACCGGCGCCTGCCTCGACCGCATTGCCCGCCTCGACGGCCGGCTCCGCGCGTTCATCACGCTCGACGCCGACCGGGCGCTGGCGCGGGCGCGGGCGCTGGACGCCGACCTGGCGGCCGGGCGCCGCCCGGGGCCCCTGCACGGGGTGCCGCTCGCCTACAAGGACCTCTGTCACGTGCGGGGACTGCCGACCTCGTGCGGCACCAGGACGGCGGAGTACTTCACGAGCGAGTTGGAATGCACCGCGGTGGCGCGACTGAGCGCGGCCGGCGCGGTGACGCTCGGCAAGCTCAACATGAGCGAGCTGGCGCTCGGCCCCTTCGGCGACAACCCGCACCACGGCGACGCCGGCAACCCCTACAAGCCCGGCCACGTCGCCGGCGGCTCGTCCAGCGGCTCCGGCGCGGCGGTGGCGGCGCGCCTGGCGTTCGGCGCGCTGGGCTCGGACACCGGGGGCTCGATCCGCCTGCCGGCAGCCTGCTGCGGGATCGTCGGCATCAAGCCCACCTACGGCCGGGTGAGCCGCGCCGGTGTCATGCCGCTGTCCTGGTCGCTCGACCACCTGGGGCCGCTGACGCGCACCGTGCGCGACGGCGCCCTCATGCTGGAGCTCATCGCGGGCGCCGACCCCCACGACGCGACGTCGAGCCCGCGGCCGGTCGGCGCGCTGGTGGCGGCGCTCGAGCGGTCGCCGGCGGGGCTGCGCGTGGGGCTGCCCGAGAACTACTACTTCGAGGGGGTCCTCCCCGAGGTGCGGGCGGCGGTGGAGGGAGCCGCCAGGACGCTCGCCTCGCTGGGTGTCAGCGTGCGCACGTTGCGGCTGCCCGATCCCGGCCCGCTGATCGACGTCGCCAGCATCCTGACGCGCTCGGAGAGCGCGGCCATCCACGCCCGCGTCGCGCGCGAGCGGCCCCACGAGCTGGGCGCGGCGGTGCGCAGCCGGCTGGAGGTCGGCTTCCACATCTCGGCCCACGATTATCTGCAGGCCGGCCGGCTGCGCGCGCGGCTGACCCGCGAGTTCGTCGCCGAGGTCTTCGAGGAGGTCGACGCCGTGCTGGCGCCGACCATCCCCGAGCCGGCGCCCGCGCTGGCCGACGTCACCGGCGGTTCGGTGGACGAGATCGTGCGCCGCATGGGCCGGTTCTCACGGCTCACGCGCCCCTTCAACGTGCTGGGGCTGCCGGTGATCGCGCTGCCGTGCGGCTTTTCGGCCGACGGCCGCCCGTTGAGCATGCAGATCGTCGGCCGTCCCTTCGACGAGGCGACCGTGCTCCGCCTGGCCCATGCCTGCGAGCAGGCCGGCGACCGGCGGACGCGGCCCCCCGCGCTCGACTGAGCCGCCCGTCGATGGACGAGCCGACCGGGCGGCCCTGGCACGTGTTCGCGACCTACCTGGCCGCGATCGCCGGCATCGTGGCCACCACCGGCGTGGCGATCGGGGTCTTGCGCGCCATGTACCCGGACGTGCCGGAGACGACGGTGGTGGGCACGCTGCCGGGCCTGCTGGCCGGCAGCCTGGCCGCGTCGACCGGATTGCTGCTCACGATCCTGCTGTTCGTCCGGCCGCTCGAGGCCGCGCGGTTCCGGCTGCTGCCCGGCTGGGAGACCGGCCCGACACTGGCCGTCATGACGCTCGGGCTGCTCGGGCTGGGCCAGGCGCTGGAGTCGCTCACCACGGTCGCCGGACTGGCCGACCGCGGCTCGCTGGTGCTGATCCGCCGGGTGCTGCAGGGGACCGGTGGCTCGGATCTGTTCGGCGCCGTGCTCGTGCTCGGCGTCGCCGCCGGCGCCGCCGAGGAGATCTTCTTCCGCGGCTTCATGCAGTCGCGCTTGCGCGAGCACTGGTCGCCGGCGGCGGCGGTGGCGGCGACCAGCGCGGCCTTCGCGGCGCTGCACCTGGACGTGTTCGCCGTGCACACCCTCCTGGCCTTCGCCCTCGGGCTCTACCTGGGCTTCGTCGCCGAGATCTCGGGCAGCACGCTGCCGGCCATCGTCTGCCACGTGGTCAACAACATCGTCTACACGCTGCAGACGGCGCTGGGCGTCACCGTGGTGGGGCGCGAGGCCAACCTCGTCGCCGGCGCCGTCGGCGCCGCTCTCTTCCTGGCCTGCGTGTGGTGGATCCGGCGCGCGTCGCCGGGGCCGGCGCCGGTCTCATGAGCGGCGGCGACATCCCCCGGCTGGCCACGCTCTTCGGCGAGGCGCGCTGCGCCGTCGCCTTCACCGGGGCCGGCGTGAGCACCGAGTCCGGCATCCCCGACTTCCGCAGTCCCGGCGGCGTCTGGGACCGTTTCGATGCGCGCGAGCTCACCTATCAGAACTTCACCGGCAGCCGGGAGGGCCGGCGGCGGCACTGGGCGCTGGGGCGCGCGACGTACTCCCTCATCCGCGGGGCGGCACCGAACGACGCTCATCATGCCCTCGCCGCGCTGCACCGGCTCGGGCGCCTGGACTGCTGCATCACGCAGAACGTCGACAACCTGCACCAGCGGGGCGGTCTGCCCGCGGACGCGGTGATCGAGCTGCACGGCAATGCCACCCGCGCGCGGTGCCTGGAGTGCGGGACGCCGTACTCACGCGACGAGCTGCACGCCCGGCTGGAGGACGGCGTGGACGTCCCCGACTGCGCCGCCTGCGGCGGCATCGTCAAGCCGCCCACCATCCTGTTCGGCGAGGCGCTGCCGGCGGCCGCGATGCACGAAGCTGAGCGCCGCGCCGGCGCGGCCGACCTGTTCGTGGTGCTCGGCTCGTCGCTGGACGTCTATCCAGCCGCGTACGTGCCGGTCCACGCCAGGCGCGCCGGCGCCACGCTGGCGATCGTCAATCTGGAGCGCACCCCGCTCGACCGGGAGGCCGACCTCGTGATCCGCGCCCGGGCCGGGCAGGTGATGGCCGAGGTGCTGGACGCGATCCGCGCGCGCCGGGCCGGGCCCGACAAGGAGGATGAGGCCTCGTGTCTTCGACCGACGCCCCGCTGATCGAGGAGTTCCTGCGCGCCCGCGCCGAGCCCCGGCCGCATCGTCCGCCCAGCGAGCAGGGGCGGCGGCTGGAGCTGGCCGAGGCCTATCGCCTGCAAGACCGCCTGCGCGAGGCGCTGCTGGCCCGCGGCGAGCGGCTGGCCGGCTGGAAGGCGGCGTTCACCACGCGGGCGGCCCAGGACGCCAACGAGATCGGCGAGCCGGGCTGCGCGTTCCTGCTGGCCTCGGGCGTGCTGGCCAGCCGGGCCGAGGTGCCGTTCGCGCGCTTCAGCGCGCCGGCCGTCGAGGCCGAGATCGCATTCGTGATGCGGCAGGAGCTGGCCGGGCCCGGCGTCACCGCGGCGCGGGCGGCCACCGCGGTGGAGGGCGCGCTGGCGGCGCTCGAGCTGGTGGATTTCCGTTACAGCGGCAAGCCGGTCGGCACCGACCTCGTCGCCGAGGGCATCTACGCCGCCGCCCTCGTCCTCGGTGGCGCCCTGACGCCGATCACCGGTCTCGACCTGGCGCTCGAGGGGCTGGTGTACGAGCACAACGGCACGCTGGCCGCGACGGCCACGGCGGCGGAGGTCATGGGCAACCCCCTGAACGCCCTGGCCTGGGTGGCCAATCACCTGGGCGGGCGCGGGCTGGGCCTGCGGGCCGGCGACATCGTCATGACGGGATCCGTCTCCAAGCTCCTGCGTCCGCGGGCCGGCGACACCGTGCGCGCGACCTACACGCGCCTGGGCTCGGTGTCGGTCCGCTTCGCCTGATGAGCGCCGGGCCGTGAGCGGGCTGAGCGTCGAGACGCTCGCGGCTCGCACGCGCGCGCGCCTGAGCGGGCGCGCGCGGCGGGTCGTCCCCCCGGGGCCGCTGGTGCGGGCGGCGGTGCTGGTGCCGCTCGTCGATCGGGGCGAGGCCCACCTGGTGTTCGCCAAGCGCACCGACCGCGTGGGCCACCACGCCGGTCAGATCTCGTTTCCCGGCGGCCGCATCGATGCCGGCGACGCCGACGATCTCCAGGCGGCGCTCCGGGAGGCCGAGGAAGAGGTGGGGCTGGCGCCCTCGGCGGTGGAGCCGCTCGGTCTGCTGGACGACACCGAGACGTTCGCCACCCAGTTCGTGATCACGCCGTGGGTCGGCCTGGTGCGGGGACCGGTCGTGTGGCAGCCGGACGGCGAGGAGATCGAGAAGGTGATCGAGGTACCGGTGGCGGCGTTGCTGGCCCGCGGCTGCTTCCGCGTCGAGCGCTGGGAGCGTGACGGCGTGGGCCGCGACGTGTACTTCTACGACTACCGGAACGACACGATCTGGGGGGCGACCGCGCGCATTCTCAAGCAGTACCTGGACCTGGTCGGGGACGATCGATGAGCGACGAGACGCTGTTCACCTCGCTCGAGGAGCGCGTGGACGCCATGGCCCCCCAACCCCCCGGAGGCTCGTCGCGTCCCGGCGGAACCGGGACGCGCCCCGATGACCCGCTCGGGCCGCGCGATGGCCCGTCCCCGAAGCCAGGACGCGCCTCGACTGCCCGTCCGGGCCTCGAGAGGGGCCCCTCTCATCCCGGCTGCCTCAGCGCGGCAGGGCGGACGGGGCCGGCCCGCCGAAGGTCATGTCGATCGTCACGGGATCGCCTTTGCGGGCGACCGTCCCGGCCGGAGGGCGGAACTGGAAGGCGTTGCCGTCGGGCAGCCGCACCTTCACGTTGCCGTTGGTCTCGATATCGCTGACGCGCCCGTACATCCGGATGGCGCTGCCGGTCGCGACGGGCGCGGCCACCGTGGCGGGCGGGGCCGTGACGACGGTTCCGGCGGGGGGCGCCGCCACCACGGCGCCCGGCGGCGCCGTCACCACCGTGGACCCCGGCGCCACCGCGACGTATTGACCGTTCTGATAGATCACCGGGGTTCCGGACACGATCGAGACCCGCGTGCCCGGCTGCACGCGCCCGAGCACCACCGGCTGGCTGTTGACCAGGATCGCCCGGTCGCCGCTCACCCGATACATGTGCCCGTTGTCCAGCACGATGACCTGCTGCGGCTCGTCCACCCGCGTCACGATCCCATCCACCATGCTGGCCAGCCGCTGCTCCGGCTCGTCCCGGTCGTACATCACGCTCCGCTCCGTGCTCGCACACCCCCCGACCCCTCCCGCGGCGAGCCCCATCGCCACCACTGCGGCTACGACCCGCGACCTCGTCGTCCGCACTCCTACCGAACGCATGGCAAGCCCTCCCTTTGGCAAGCCCTCCCTTGCTCGTAACACCGCCAGGTGAGCAAGCCGCCTGCCATCGAAATCAGCATAGACCGACGGCCCGGCGTTGCGGGGTACCCAGGACCGGCGCCCGTGACTCGACGAGGCGCCTTCGAGCGGTGGGGGGTATCAGCGGGGAGCGGCGCTCGCTCCCCCCTATTCCAACCAAAGGTACAGAAACTTCGGCCCCGCACCGGCCAGGCCGGCAAGCCGCGCGAGCGTGGTCAGCGCCCCCGCGTCCGACTCCGCGCGCGCGTAATAGGTCGCCCGGTACTCGCGCGGGCGCTTGTACACGATGACCCGCGCCTCGTCGACGCCGGCGGCCCGGCGGGCGGCCTCGAGCGCGTCCGGCACGTAACCGATCCGGTCCACGAGCCCGTGGCGGAGCGCCTGCTCGGCGGTGTAGATGCGGCCGTCGGCCAGCGTGGCCGCCGCCGCCGCCGGCAGATTCCGGCGCTCGACGACCCGGGCGACGAACTGCCCGTGCATGTCGTCGATGACCGACTGGAAGATCCCGCGCTCCTCGGGCGTGAGCGCGCGGAAGGGACTGCCCATGTCCTTGCGCTCACCCGACTTGATGGCCGCCGTGGCCACCCCGAGCTTCTGCATGAGGCCCTCGGCGTTGACGCTGATCATGATCACGCCGATGGAGCCGGTGACGGTCGTGGGATGGGCCACGATCGTGTCGGCCGCGAGCGCGACGTAGTAGCCGCCGGAGGCGGCGACGTCCATGAGGGAAGCCACCACCGGCACGTTGCGGCTCCGCTTGAAGGCCGTGAGCTCACGGAAGATGATATCCGAGGCGGTCACGGTGCCGCCGGGGCTGTTGATCCGCACCACCACCGCGCGGACCCTGGAGTCCTCGCCCGCCTTCTTCAGCTCCTCGCGCAGCCGCACCAGCATCGGCACCCGCGGCGGCGGGGTGCCGATCGTGAGCGTGCCGCTCGGCGCCTCGTCGGAGAGGAAGCCGGAGACGTCCATGAGGAGGATCTTGGCGTCCCCCTTGCCCTCCACCGTCTCCTCCTCGAGCGGGCGGATGCGCGGGGAGAGGTCGAGCGAGATCACCGAACAGCCGGCCAGCAGCAGCGCGACGAGGAGAACCCCGGGCCAACGCATGGCGCCCAGTATACCCAAGCCCTGCCTTGCGCCGGAGGTGCGGGGCCGGCATAATCGGCCGCCACCATGCTGGGCCTCACGCTGGAGGACGTCCGCGCCGCCGCCCGCCGCCTGGGCAACCGGATCCATCGCACGCCGGTGATCGCCTGCCAGTCCTTCGACGACGCCAGCGGCCATCACGTGTTCTTCAAGTGCGAGAATCTCCAGCGGGCGGGTGCGTTCAAGATCCGGGGCGCCCTCAACAAGCTGCTGGCGCTGACCCCGGCCGAGCGCGAGCGGGGGGTGGTGGCGTTCTCCTCGGGCAACCACGCCCAGGGCGTGGCGCTGGCCGCGCGTATGGTCGGCACCACCGCCATCATCTGCATGCCGAAGGACGCCCCGGCGCTCAAGCTGGAGGCCACGCGCAACTACGGCGCCGCGGTCGTGTTCTACGACCGATTGACCGAGGACCGCGAGCAGGTGGCGCGCGAGGTCATGGAGCGCACCGGCCGGGTGCTGGTGCCGCCCTACGACGACCCGGCCATCATGGCCGGGCAGGGGACCGCGGCGCTCGAACTGCTCGAGGACGTGCCGTCGCTCGACGCGCTGCTGACGCCGGTCGGGGGCGGTGGGCTGATGGCGGGCTGCTCGACGGTGGCCCGGGCGCTCTTCCCCGGGATGAAGATCTTCGGCGTGGAGACGGACACCGCCAACGACACGTTCCTGTCGCTGCGCAGGGGCGAGCGGGTGGCGATTCCGCCGCCGCCCACGATCGCCGACGGCATCCGGGTCACGATCCCGGGCGCGCTGACCTTCCCCATCCTGCAAGCCAACCTGACCGACGTGCTGCTCGTCAGCGACCCCGAGGTGCGCGCGACCGTCCGCTTCCTGGCCTTGCGGGCGCGCGTGGTGGTGGAGCCGACCGGCGCGGTCGCCGCGGCCGCGGCGCTGGCCGGCCGCCTGCCGCTGCCCCGCGCCGCCCGCCTCGGCATCGTGCTCTCGGGCGGCAACATCGACCCCGACCTACTGATCCAGATCCTCCGGGAGAGCTGAGCGGGCCACGTGGGGGCCCGCGGTGCTCACCGGCGGTGAAAATCGGGGATGACGTCGGTGGCGAGCTGGGCCAGCTGGTCGAGCATCCGCTCGGGCGGGCACATCGGCCTCACGATGAACTTCGAGCCGCCACCGGCGACGTACTCCTCGAGCCGCTCCCGCACCAGCGCGGGCGGACCGAACGCCGTGCAGCGCTCGAGCGCGGCGTCGTCGATGCGGCCCCGGGGGATGAACGGCATCGCGGTCGCTCTCGCGGCGGCGGGGTCGGGATCCAGGCAGCAATAGAAGAGCACCCCGAAGTGGTCGGCCGGGACCTCGCGGCCCGTCTCGGCGGCGAAGGCCTGGGTCCTGGCCACCCCGACGCGGAACTGCTCGGGGGTGATGAACGAGGGGATCCAGCCGTCCCCGAGCCGTCCGGCCCGGCGCATGGCCGCCTCGCTGTTGCCCCCGATCCACAGCGGCATCGGCTGCTGGACGGGCCGGGGCAGCACGGTGATGCGCTCGAGGCGCCAGAACTCGCCCGCGAACGTCACCTCGTCCTCGCTCCAGCACCGCCGCATGATCGCGATGGCCTCGTCGGTGCGCCGGCCGCGCTCGCGAAACGGGACGCCGGCCGCGTGGAACTCCCGCTCCTGCTCGACGCCGATGCCGAAGGCCGGCAGCATGCGGCCGTTGGAGAGGTAGTCGACCATGGCGATCTCGCGCGCCATCAGCACGGGGGTCCGGAACGGTGTGATGAACACGCTCGGCCCGAACTTCAGCCGGGTGGTGCGGGCGGCCACCGCCGCCATGGCGGTCATCGGCTCCGGCACCGGCAGCGGCGAGGACAGCCGCTCGGAGAACCACAGCGAGTCGATCTCGCTCTTCTCGCACAGCTCCACGAAGCGCCAGAAGAACTCGCGGCCGGCCGGGCCGGCCGGCCAGGGGCCCGGCATGACCCCGACCCGGTACTTGACGGACAGGGCCGGCGCCGGCCTCACGTCACCGGCTCCTTGGAGGGGCGTCCGGGCTCCACCGGGGCGTGCCGCGGCGGGATGAGGAGCGAGGCGACGATCGACGCGGTCAGGGCGACGGCGATGATGCCGAGCGACCACACGATCGGGAACTTCCCGCCGTACAGCCAGTCGAGCACCGTCATCTTGAGCCCGACGAACACGAGGACCGTCGCCAGGCCGTACTTCAAGAGATAGAAACGGTCGACCGCCCCGCCCAGCATGAAGTACATGGAGCGGAGGCCGAGAATCGCGAAGATGTTCGAGGTGAAGACGATGAACGGCTCGCGGGTGAGCGCGAAGATGGCCGGCACCGAGTCGATGGCGAACACGATGTCGGTCGCTTCCAGGCACAGCAGGGCGACCAGCATCGGCGTCGCCCACACGCGCCCGCCCTCGCGGACGAAGAAGCGCTGGCCGCGGAAGGCCGGCGTCACCCGCACCCAGCGGCGGACGAGGCGGATCACGATGTTCCGGTCGGGCTCGACGGAGTCCTCCGAGCCCATCGCCATGCGGACGCCGCTGACCACCAGGAACACGCCGAAGAGCCAGACGACCCAGTGAAACTGCAGGAGGATCGCGCCCAGCGCGATGAAGAGGGCGCGGAAGACCAGGGCGCCCAGGATCCCGTAGAACAGCACCCGGTACTGGTACTGGGGTGCCACGCCGAAGTAGCGGAGGACGAGCACGAAGACGAAGATGTTGTCGACCGAGAGCGAGTACTCGACGACGTACCCCGTGAGGTACTCCAGCGCCACCTGCCAGGCGGAGTCCCCGGCGTTGAAGCCCGGGAGGGCCGCCGTCCGCGGGTTCTGGGGCAGCCACCAGAGCGAGTAGAAGTAGAGGGCGACACAGAACAGGAGCCCGAGCGTCACCCAGACGCTGCACCAGGCCAGCGCCTCGCGAAAGCCCATCGCGTGCGCCTCGCGACGAAAGACACCGAGGTCGAGCGCCAGGAGCACGAGCACGAACGCAATGAAGCCGGCGTAGAGCCACCAGACCTCGGCGAACGGGAAGAGGACGGCCACGGGCTGCAATGTTACCCGGGCGCAGGGGAATGGTCCACCGGGTCGATGGGGCGCTCGGGCGCGATTGACCGTGCCGGCCGGGGCTCGTAGAATGAACGGCGGTTCAGCCCACCCGGTGGGCTCGAGGCGCCTCGAGATGAAAGATCCAGACAAGCCCCAGCAGATCGTCGACGCGGCCATTCGCGTCTTCGCGCGCACCGGCTACTACAACTCCCGCGTGGCCGACATCGCGCGCGAGGCCGGCATCGCCAGCGGGACCATCTATCTCTACTTCCGCACCAAGGAGGAGATCCTCGTCACCCTCTTCCGTGAGAAGATGGCCGAGTTCGTCGCCTACCTCCGGCGGGAGATCGCCGGCGAGCCCGACCCGGGGAGGCGGATCCGCCGGCTGGTGCGGCTGCACTTCACCGTGCTCGAGCAGAATCCCGCGCTGGCGGAGGTCGTGCAGGTGGAGCTGCGGCAGGGCCACAAGTTCTTCCGCGGCGCCTCGGCCCACGAGGTCGCCGCCTACTTCGAGCTGATCGGCTCCGTCCTGGAGGACGGCGTGGCGGCCGGCCGCTTCCACGCCGACCTGCCGGTGAAGGTCGCCACCAAGGTGCTGTTCGGCGCCATGGACCAGATGGCCACCTCGTGGGTCCTCGGCAAGCGCGGCTACCGTCTCGCCGACACCGCCGACGCCGTGGCCACGATCTTCCTCAAAGGAGTGACCCGCGATGGCGTATGAGACGCTCATCCTGACCCGCGAGGAGTCGTTCGCGGTCGTCACGCTGAACCGGCCACCGGCCAACGCCATCAGCGAGCCGCTGATCCGCGAGCTGAACGCGGCGCTGAACGAGCTGCAGCCCGACGAGGCGGTGCGGGCGGTGGTGATCACCGGCAGCGGCGAGCGGATCTTCTGCGGCGGCGCCGACCTCGGCTCGGCGTTCACGGGCGGCGACCTCGAGATGTTCATCCGGTTCGGTAACAGCGTGATGCGCAAGATCGAGCGGTTCCCCAAGCCGATCATCGCGGCCATCAACGGCCACGCCATGGGTGGCGGCTGCGAGATCGCCATGGCCTGTCACCTGCGGCTCTTGAAGGAGACGGCCCGCATGGGCCAGACCGAGTCGAACCTCGGCATCATCCCCGGCTACGGCGGTACCCAGCGGCTGCCGCGGCTGATCGGGCGCACCAAGGCGCTGGAGTTCCTCCTGCTCGGCACCCAGATCCCCGCCCAGGAGTGTCTGGCGCTCGGGCTCGTGAACCGGCTGTGCAAGGAGGGCGAGACGCTGAACGACGCCAGGGCCCTGGCGCGCCAGCTCGCCAAGCGGGCGCCGCTGGCGACGGCGGCGATCATCAAGGCCGTGGACGAAGGGCTGGAGTCGCCGATGGCCCGCTC
Organism: Candidatus Methylomirabilota bacterium; assembly: GCA_036397135.1. GTDB lineage: Bacteria > Methylomirabilota > Methylomirabilia > Rokubacteriales > CSP1-6 > AR5. The sequence goes on along the minus strand of DASWJN010000341.1, from coordinate 3,926 downwards.
GATCGACGTCGAAATGGACGCGTTCATGCCGACCCTGCGCAGCGAGGACGCCGCCGAGGGCATCCAGGCGTTCTTCGCCAAGCGCGAGCCCGAGTTCAAGGGGCGCTGAGGGTGGACCTCGGCATCGCCGGCCGGGTCGCGCTCGTCACCGGTGGCGCCCGCAGCCTGGGCAAGGCCGACGCGCTCGTGCTGGCCGGCGAGGGGTGCAAGGTGGCGATCCTCGACCTCAACGCCGCGGGCGCCGAGGAGACGGCCTCGGAGATCGCCGGCGGCGGCGGGACGGCGCGTGGCTACGCGTGCGACATCCGCGACACCGCTCAGGTGCAGGAGGCCGTCGCGCGGGTCGAGCGCGACCTGGGGCCGGTCGACATCTGCGTGAACAACGCCGGCATGATCTACACGGTCGGCCAGCTCAAGGACCTGCGTGACGAGGACTGGGAGTTCAACCTGGCCGTCAACCTGACCGGCACCATGAAGGTCACCCGCGCGGTGTTCCCCGGGATGCGGGAGCGCCGCTGGGGTCGCATCGTCTGCATGGCGTCGATCGCCGGCCTGATGGGCGGCTTCGGACAGACGGCGTACTCGACGAGCAAGATCGGCGTGATCGGCTTCGCCAAGTCGGTGGCGCTGGAAGGCGCGCGCTCCAACGTGACCTGCAACGCCGTCGCCCCCGGCATCATCGCGCCGAACGCGAGCCTGAGCCCGCTCTACGAGCGCATGGTCAAGCGCGTGGCGATGCAGCAGGAAGGGCAGCCCGAGGACGTGGCGTGGGCGATCGCGTTCCTGTGCTCGGAGCGGGCCCGCTACGTCACCGGCGCCGTCCTGCCGGTCACCGGCGGCATGGACCTGTTCACGTTCTAGCTCAACCAGGCGGGTCCGCCGCCCGACCGTCGGGCGGCGGGCAAAGGGAGAAGTCTCGATGGCGACAGTGAAGGACTCCTTCGATGCGATGCCGGGCCGCTTCCGGCCCGACAAGGCCAGCGGCACCAACGCCGTGATCCAGTACGACATCGGCGGCGATGGCGGCGGCACCTGGCACGCGGTCATCAAGGACGGCGCCTGCACGGTGAACCAGGGGGCGGCCCAGAACCCCAACCTCACTCTGTCGATCGCGGCGCAGGACTGGCTGGACATGCTCGGCGGCAAGCAGTCCGGCCAGATGCTCTTCATGTCGGGCAAGCTCAAGGTCAAGGGCGACATGGGGCTGGCCATGAAGCTGGGCTCGATGTTCTCCATGTGAACCCGCGAGCGGCGTGCCGCGGCGCGACAATCCCGTTGACGCGCCGCGGCGGCCGCGTGCGATACTGAAAAAGCAGCGACAGCGCCGGGCCCGGCCGGGCTCCGGCGGATCGGAGGAGCCCTCGATGGGCCAGGAGCGCTTCGCGGACGTGGTCGAGCGGTTCACCCACGGCTTTGGCGTCGCCGGAGCGGCGGCGTCCCCGGAAGTGGTCAAGCAGTGGCAGGAGGAACTCGACCGCAACGTCCGCCGGCTGGCCAACCTCGGGCGGCTGGCCACCGCGGCCGAGCCCCGCACCGGTCAAACGCCGCGCCAGGAAGTCTACAAGCGGAACAAGTCACGTCTGTACCGCTACCAGTCGAGCCGCCGCCACCGCACGCCGCTGCTCTTCGTGCCCAACCTCGGTATCAGCCGCCCCTACATCTTCGACCTGCTGCCGGGGGGCTCGTTCGTGGAGCACATGACCCGCGAGGGATTCGACTTCTACCTCCTCGACTGGGGGGTCTTCGGCCCCGAGGACAACGACCTCACGTTCGAGGACTGCGTGGTGAAGATCCTGCCGCGCGTGGCCCGGAAGGTGCTGGAGACCTCCGGCGCCAGCGAGCTGTCCGTGCTCGGCTACTGCATGGGGGCGCCGCTGGCGGCCTCGTTCGTGGCCTCGCATCCCGAGATCCCCGTGAAGAACTTCGTGAACATGGCCGGGCCGATCGACTTCTCGAGGATCGGGATGTTCGGGCTGTGGCTGGACCGCAGGTACTTCGACGTCGACCGCTTCGTCGACACCCTGGGGGCCGTCCCGGCCGACCTCGTCAAGGCCGGTTTCAAGCTCCTCAAGCCGACCATGGACATCTCCACCAACCTCAACCTCTGGTGGAATCTGTGGAACGACAAGTACGTGGAGGGCTTCACGGCGCTCAACAAGTGGGCCAACGAGTACGTGGCCTTCCCGGGGGAGTTCTTCCGCCAGTGGGTGCGCGACTTCTACCAGGGCAACAAGCTCGTGCGCGGCGAGCTGGTCTTCGGCGGCCGGCCGGTGCGGCTCGGCGACATCCAGTGCCCGGTGTTCGTGGTGGGGGCCCGGGAGGACTACATCGCGCCCCCGGCCTGCGTGAAGGCGCTCATCGACGCGGTCGGCAGCCGCGAGAAGGAGTACACGGAGCTGCCGGGAGGCCACATTTCGCTGATCGCGGGACGCGGGGCGGCGGTGCACTGCTGGCCGAAGGTCTCCAGCTGGCTGGCGCCGCGCTCGTGACGGGAGACGGGTGATGACGGAACCGACGACGCAGCTGTTCGACATGTGGCGCCGGCAGCTCGAGGAGTCCACCCAGGCGTGGACGCGCATGGTGAGCCAGGCGCCGCCGGCGGCCGCGCCCGATCCGATGGCGTTCTGGCGGCCGGTCCTCAACCAGGGCCTCGAACAGTGGGCCCGGATGTTCGCCCAGACACCGGCCTCGGCCGACCTCATGGCCCAGTGGAAGCAGTTCCTCGATCAGTGGATCGAGGCGTGGTCGCGCGTGCTCGGGCAGGCGATGGCCACCGAGAACTTCGCCCAGCTCATGGGCCGCTCGCTCGAGGGCTGGCTGGCGGCCCAGGCGCCGATGAAGAAGGCGGGCGAGCAGGCCCTGGAGCAGTCACTGCAGGCGCTCAACCTGGCCTCGCGCACCCAGCTCACCGCGGTGGCCAAGCAGGTCGTCGAGCTGGAGGAGCGGCTGGAGCGCATCGAGGACGGCATCGCGGCGGTGCTCAAGCGTCTCGAGGACAAGGAGCGGGCATGATCGGCAAGACGATCGCGGAGCTGGCGCCGGGCGACCGCGCGGAGATCACCCGCGTCGTCGAGCAGGCCGACATCGGCGCGTTCGTCGAGGCGGTGGGCGACCACAACCCGGTGCACAGCGATCCCGCCTACGCGGCCGGCACGCCGTTCAGGGCGCCGATCGCCCCCGGCATCTACACGGCCGGGCTCGTCTCCGCCGTCATCGGCACCCGGCTGCCGGGGCCCGGCGCCATCTACCTGTCGCAGTCGCTCAAGTTCGTCAAGCCGGTCAAGGCCGGCGACACGATCACCGCCCGTGTCGAAATCATCGAGGTCCTCGGCGAGCGCAACCGGATCCGGCTGCAGACCGTCTGCGTGAACCAGCACGGCGAGGACGTGCTCTCGGGGGAGGCGTGGGTGATGCCCCCGCGGACCTCCGTGGTCTACGCGGGCCGGCCGGCGACCGCGGCGAGCCTGGCCGCGCTGGCGTGGTCGCCGTGGGCGGTGGCCGCCCACGCCATGCACCTCTGGGGCGTGATGTCGCTGTCGATGCTCTCGGGCGCTCAGCGGCTGACGGAGAGCTGGCCCCGGCGCACGTCGTAGCCCCGCTCGCCGGCGGGTCACGCGGGCGGGTCGGGGACGCCGTAGACGCGGACGGCCTGGGCCTTGCCTTTCACGAGCTCCTCGCCCAGGAGCACGCAGGTGAACTCGCCCGCCACCTGCTCGTAGATCCGGTCGTTGATCAGGATCTTATAGGGGTGATTCTTGGTGAGCCCCTCCAGGCGCGAGGCGAGATTCACGCTGTCGCCGATGACCGTGTACTCCATCCGCTGGTCGACCAGGAACAGGCTGGAGCGGTCGGCCTGCAGCACGGCGGAGGTGCGCTCCATGATCTTGAGCAGCAGGGCGTCGATCGCCAGCTCCGAGGAGAACGAC
>DASWJN010000340.1:0-38013 GCA_036397135.1 Candidatus Methylomirabilota bacterium | reverse complement strand
CGGGGGGGGGGGGGGGGGGGGGGGGGGGGGGTCCGCCGACCACGAGGTTCACGGCGTAGGACGTCGGCGGCAACTCCTTCGATCCGCTCGGCGCGGAGGTCCGCGAGGGAAACGGGTCGGCGGACCCCCAGCCCCGCCCACCCTCCGCGCCCTCAGTGGGAGCCGATGGACTCCTTCATCCATCCTATGAAGGGCTCGACGATCGGCATCGCCCATGTCTGAGGACCCGGCGCTCGACCTTCGGCGGCCGGAGTTCTGGGACCTGGGGAAGGTCGATACGGAGCTGCGGCGGGTGTATGACATCTGTGCGGGGTGTCGGCGGTGTTTGCCGCTGTGTCCGTCGTTCAGGGTGATGTTCGATCGGCTGGACGTCGACGCCGTCGACGGGGACGTCGAGAAGCTGCCGGCGGCCGCCGTGAAGGAAGTCGTCGATCTCTGTTACCAGTGCAAGCTCTGCTACAACCACTGTCCATACACGCCGCCGCACCGGTGGGCGGTGGACTTTCCGAGGCTGATGCTGCGGGCGCGGGCGGCGGAGGCGCGGAAGGCGGGGGTGTCGTTCCAGGACCGGATGCTCGGCAACACCGACCTCGTCGGGAAGCTGGGAAGCCTGACGGCGCCGCTCTCGAACTGGATGAACGAGCTGGCGGTCCACCGGGCCTTCATGCAGGCGGTGGCGGGCATCCACCGGGCGCGGCACCTGCCCAGGTTCCATCGTCCGACGTTCTCGTCGTGGTTCAAGTCCACCGCGAAGCCGGCCGCCGGTGAAGGGGGCCGGGCGGCCACCCGCAAGGTCGCGCTGTTCGCGACGTGCACGGTCGAGTACAACGCGCCGGCGATCGGGCGGGCGGCCGTCCGCGTGCTCGAGCGCAACGGCGTGGACGTGAGCGTGCCGGCCCAGCGCTGCTGCGGCATGCCGTACCTCGACGGCGGGGCGGTGGACGAGTGCCGCGCGCTCGTGCGCGACAACGTGCGCGCGCTGGCCGCGGCCGTGCGCGAGGGACGGGAGATCGTCTCGCCGGGGCCCACCTGCAGCTACATGCTCAAGCAGGAGTACCCCTGGCTCGACGAGTCCGACGACGCCCGGCTCGTGGCCGCCAACACGCGCGATCTGTTCGAGTTCCTGGCCCGCCTCCTGGCCGAGGGGGCGCTCGACACGCGCTTCAGCCGTCCGGTGGGCGCCGTCACCTACCACGTGCCGTGCCATCTGCGCGCCCAGAACATCGGCACCCGGTCGGCCGACGTGCTGCGCGCCGTTCCGGGCGCCGTGGTCACCGTCGTCGAGCGCTGCTCGGCGGTCGACGGCACCTGGGGGTTCAAGACGCAGTACTTCGACCTGTCGATGAAGGTCGCCCAACCGCTCTTCGACGCGGTGCGGGCCGCCGGCGCCCCCACCGTGGCCACCGATTGTCCGCTGGCGGCGCTGCAGATCGCGCAGGGCACCGGCGTCGAGCCCCGACACCCGATCCAGGTCCTCGCCCACGCCTACGGGTTCGACGACCCATGAGGCCCCTGACCCCGGGCGAGATCCTCGATCTCTACGAGTACGAGAAGGCGCGCGACGAGCGGAGGCGGGCGGTCATCGCGCTCAAGGCCGACCGCCGGGTCACGGTGGGCCGCTATCTCTCCTTCGTGTTCGAGAATCGCGAGACGGTGTGGTTCCAGATCCAGGAGATGGTCCGGGCCGAGCGCATCGTGGACGACGACAAGGTGGCCGAGGAGGTCGCGGTCTACAACACGCTGCTGCCCCGGCCCGGGGAGCTGGCGGCGACGATGTTCATCGAGATCGGCGACTCCGCCCGGATCAAGCCCGTGCTCGACGCCTTGCAGGGCATCGACACCGGGAGTTACGTGCGTCTGGAGGTCGGACCCCACGTGGTCCCCGGCGTGTTCGAGGCCGGCCACTCCGACGAGGAGCGGGGCAAGCTCTCGGCGGTGCACTTCGTCCGTTTCGCGCTGCCGCCGGACGCCCGCCGCCTCTTCGCCGAGGCCGAGGTGGCCCTCGTCGTCGACCATCCGGCCGACCCTGGGCGCACGGTCCTTGCGACGGCCACCCGACGCAGTCTGGCGGACGATCTGGCGTGACGGCCGCGCGCGCCCTGCTGGCGGCGGGCGTCACCGCCCTGGCGCTGGCCGCCTGCGGGCGCGAGCCGCTCAGCCCCGAGGCCGAGCGGGGGCGGCAGGTCTATCTCAGCCAGTGCGCTTCCTGCCACGGGCCGGATCCGTCCCAACCCGGGCCGGTGGGACCCGCCGTCAAGGGCGCCTCCCGGGAGCTGCTGGAGGCGAAGATCCTGCGGGGGACCTATCCCCCAGGGTACCGGCCCAAGCGGCCGACAGCTGTCATGCCCCCTCAGCCTCACCTCGCCGGCGACATTCCGGCTCTGGCCGAGCACTTGAAGTAACGTCCCGGCCGGCCGACGGCGGGCTCGACCCAGGAACCGAGTCCGCCGCCGGGCCGCCGGAGCGGCTCCTCTAGAGAATGATTTCCAGCCCGAAGTACAGGATCGCAGTGAGGATGAAGCCCGCCCAGAACGTGCCGTTGACGGTGGCGAGGAGCTTCTTGCCACCGGTCGCGGGGCTGGCGGCGCCGGTCAGGGCGTTGAACTCGACCGCGACGATGATGATGGCCAGCAGGATCAGCGCGGCCCACTTCTGACCCGCGCCGACCGGGTCGGTCATCGCCAGGTGCGCCGCCGCGCCCATGAAGAACAGCATGGGGATCGACAGCATCGTGTTGGTCCGCGAGGCCAGTCCGGCCCGCGCGCCCCGGGCGGCCGCCTCGGGGATCGCCTGGCCGCCGGTCGCCACCCGCTCGGCCGAGGCCATGACGACCTGCTGGGCGGGCCAGATCACGAACCAGACGTTGGCCCACATCGTGGTGCCGAGGATGCCGCCGAAGAAGATCTTCCAGCCATAGGACGTGGCGAAGAAGCCGTCGATCCCGCCGTAGCGGGCGAACGCGACGTGGAGCAGGTAGAGCCAGCCGGTGATGAACGTGAACATCGCGCCCCACCGGAACCACCAGAGAGCGCTGCTGAGCAGCCCCCCGCGCACGATCCCACTGCGCACCGCCGCGTTGTCGGCCACGAACTTGCTGCCGAAAAAGGGCGTCTGGACGAAGTTGAAGTAGTACAGCATGCCGATCCAGGTGATCCCGGCGAGGAAGTGAAACCACCGCAGGAGGAACAGCCAGCCGTCACCACTGAGCAGTGCCATTGCAAGCGCCTCCCAACTCGAATGAGGAGCTACTCGTCGTCGTCGTCCTCGAGCTCGTCGTCGTCCTCGTCCTCCTCGTCGTCGAGGTCATCGTCGTCCAGGTCGTCTTCCAGTTCGTCGTCGTCCTCGTCGTCCGCCTCGGCCTCCAGCACCTCGCCGTCGTCCTCGTCCTCGTCGTCCTCTTCGTCCTCGTCGTCGGCGAGGTCGTCGTCCTTGTCGTCCACAACCTCGTCCTCGAATCCGTCGTCGTCGTCCTCGAGGTCGTTGCTGCGAAGCACAGATTCGTCTTGCCAAGGATGCGTGCGGAACAGCATGTGAAGGTTCCTCCGAGCCGTGCCCGGCCAGACGTAAGAGCCGCGCGGATTATATAGCAAACGTTCAGCCACCGACATCCCTCCCGGGCCGCCGAGCCGCATGTCGGTTCGTGATTATCGCACCGTTCGGCGGACCGCGGCGACCGGGACCGCCGACGGCACGACCGCAGGCAACGGCTCACCGGTTGCGGTAGAATCCTCTCCCGCAAACTGCGTGAGTCTCCAGCCACGGCGGTGTAGCTCAGCGGCAGAGCAGGGGTCTCATAAGCCCCGTGTCGGAGGTTCAATTCCTCCCACCGCCACCATCTTTACCCCATGACGTCTGCGGCAGACGGTACCAGCGCAGCACCGCGCGTCTGGCGATGCGGTCAATCTCGATGCCGGCGAGGAAGCTGCGCACGATGGCCTTGCGCTCCTCGGGCTCGCCGGTGTCGAGTACGTCGCGCACGTTGGCGAGACTGCCGATCAGCTCGGCGATGAGGCTCTCGCGGTCATCGGCGGCCGTGGCGCGCGCCGTCGACGCGCGCTGCTCCTGCTCCAGGCGTTCCCGCTCGCGCTCGAGCGCGGCGAGCGCGGTCAGCTAAGCGAGCCAGCTCGACCCGCCGCCCCGGACTTAAACGCGTTCGGGCGACAATTGCCGCGAATTCTCGCAACCTGGATCAGCGCCCGTCCGTCGTCAGCGTGCGACCCTGGCCGGAGGACGATGTCGCGGATCTCGCGGTAGACCTCGGCGGTGACCACATCGGTACAGGGGCAGTATCGGCGACACCACTCGACGTACTTTTCGCCCGTCACCCAGCCCGTGTCCTCCAACGCCGCACAGATGTCGGGCAGGCTCACCAGGACATGCAGCAAGGCCCGGTAGGTCCCAGCCTGGCGGCACCGCTCGATCTCATCGAGGTAGACATGGAACGCTTTCTCCAGATCAGCAACGCTCGTCATTGGACCTCCGTCTATTGACCGACGCCCACCCCGCCTGCTGGACCGACCTCCCCCGCACGCGCGTCCGCTCAGACCAAGGACAAGTAGGGACCGTTGACAGTCAAACGCCCTCGCTCCACGAGGTCATCAACGACGGTTCCCACGATCTCTGCGCCGCCAGCCGGGAGGCGGTCGAAGCCGAACAGTTCCGCGACTGCCCGCGGCAAGGCCTCGCGTTGGTAGCCGAACTGATCCTCCACCGTGTGGAGCACCGCGAGCGCGATCTCCTCTGGCGCGATCAGCGTCAGGGAGCGCTGGACGCCATCGCTCGGCAGCCGGAAGTGACTGGGTGGTGCACCAGGACGGCCGAGGAAGTGACCGTTCTTCTCGACGCGGTTGCGGCTGACAGCAACCATGATCGCGCGGTCGACGTTCCTCACGATGTTGGCGCCAGCGCGATCCACGCCGTTCAGTTCCTTGAGGCGCTCCAGCAGGACATCCTCGTGGACCGGGCCTTCAGCCTCAACGACGCGGACGATCTGCTCGATCAGCGCCGCTCGGGCGTTCCGACATCGGCTTCCGCCGGTGAGGGGGTGCTACCGCCTTGGTCTTGCGTCCGGGCCGCGATAGCTGCACTCAGCGGAGGTTCCTGGTGCGCCGGCACCGATCTGGTAATCGGTGCCTCACGCGCCTGCTCAACGGCGCGCAGCACCCTCGCCAGGGCGGTCTCGCGGTCGCGGAACCACTCGGTCGACCACACTCGGTAGAGCCGCCAACCGTGCTCGCTCAAGATCTCCTGCCGGAGCAGGTCCCGGTCCCGGGCAGTCCGCGAGCTGTGGTACGTCGCGCCGTCGCACTCGACACCGAGCAGGTACCGCCTCGGATCCCGCGGGTCGCGGACCGCCAGGTCGATCCGGTAGGCGCTGGCCCCCACCTGGGGGTCAACGTGGAAGCCCCGCTCGCGGAGCGCCTCGGCCACGGCGTCCTCGAAATCGTTCGTCTCGGCGCCCGTGACCATCGCCGGCTCGGCGGGTACGGTGCCGTCCTGCGCAGCGTAGGCGATGAAGTTGCGGAGCGCCACGGCGCCTCGGTTCTCAGGGTTCACCCCCGCGAGCTCCTGGCTGCGCAGGCTGGTGACCAGGATGGTGTGCCACCGTGCGCGGGTGACGAGGACGTTGAGGCGGCGCCACCCGCCCTCCAGGTTGAGCGGGCCGAAGTTGTAGGCGAGCCCGCCAGTCGCGCTCTTGCCGTAGCCGACGCTGATGATCATCGTGTCCCGCTCGTCGCCTTGCACGTTCTCCAGGGCCTTGATGAAGAACGGCTCCTGGCGGCGCGGGTCGAGAAGCGGCGCGATGTCGGGGTGGCTCGGCAGGAGCGCCTCGATCTCCTCCTCGATGGCCTCCCGCTGGGCGACGTTCATGGCGACCACGCCGAGCGAGCGCCCCGGATGGCGGCCGACCTGCTCCACGACCGTCTCGGCGACGCGTCGGGCTTCGGCACGGTTTGTCCGGCTGGCGCCCCGGTCCCATACGCCGCCCGCCACGTAGAGGAGCGAGACGCCCTGATCCTCTGGGTCTGCCGCCGCGGACGGGAACGTGATCAGGGGCTGGTCCCGGTAGAAATAGTGGTTTGAGAACTTAATCAACCGCTCGTCGCGGCTGCGGTAGTGCCACCGGAGGTGGGCCTGCTCGAACGTCGGGAAGATCGCCACGCAGTCGTCGAGCAGCGACTCCAGGGGCTCGAGTTCCTCGCGGAGCTCCGCCTCACCGGCGTTCTCGTCGAGGATGACCGACGACTCGAAGAAGGCGGTCGGAGGCAGCTGGTTTCGATCCCCGGCGACCACGACCTGCTCGGCGCGGAGGACGCTCGGGATCGCCTGCGGCGTCGGCAGTTGTGAGGCCTCGTCGAAGACGACGAGGTCGAAGGCGAGGGCCCCCGGCTTCAGAAAGGTCGAGACGGACAGCGGGCTCATGAGGAAGCAGGGCTTCAGCGCCTGCAGCACCGCGGGAATCTCGGCGAAGAGCTTCCGGAGGGGCTTGATGCGCCGGCGTTTCTCCAGCTCGCGCCGGAGTGCGCCGACCTGACTCGCTTCACCACCGTCGCCGCGGGCGGAGGCAATCCGCCGGGCTGGGAGGCTCGCGGCTTGGACGGCGCGCGCGAGCCAGGCGCGCCGTGCCGCGGTGTCCAGCTCTCGGTAGCGCGCGACCAGCTGCTCTCGGCGGGCACCTGAAAACGCCACCAGGGCCGGCGACCGCCCCATCGCCGCCTCCGCCCAGGTGGTGTAGAACCGGCGCTCGAAGGCGCGCGCGGCGTCCCGGGCACTCAGGCCGCCGAGCGCCTCGACGAAGGCGTCGAGGCGGAGCTGTTGGCACCGATGCAGCGTGTGCGCGAGCGCGACCCACTCGTGGAGCCTGGGCTGCTCCGCGAGTAGCTCCTCGCAGCGGGCACGGAGCGCGCGCAGGGGCTCCCGAACCGTGAGTCCACCGGCGAGGCCGCCGGGCCAAGCGCGATCGACGCGCGCGAGCGCCTCGTCGAGCGCTGGGGAGAGGATCGCGGCGGACAACGCCGCGGCGTGCCGCTTGAGGTCGTCCGTAAGGGGCGGAGAGGCGGCCGCCGGGGAGAGGCCCGCGGCCTCGAGCGCCCGCCGAAGCGCCACCGCGACCCGGACGCGTCCGGCCGCCGCCGCGAGGTGCTCGGGCTTCGGCTCGGCGCCCCCGCCAGCCGCCAGCGCGCTGGCCTGGGCGGCGAACCAGGCCTCCAGCTCCTGGATCCTCCGCGCGCGGGCCAGGTAGCCGCGGAGCGCCGCCACACCGCTCGGCACGCCCGGATGAAGGTTCGACCGCGCCGTGGAGCGCCAGCGCCAGTACGAGAGCGACAGGGCGCGGGTCCGGCTCTGGAACTCCTGCTCCAGGGGCCCAAGGACGGAAATCGCTTCTTCCGGTGGGACCGTGAGGGCCCGCCCGTGCTCTGCGCGGGCGCCAGCGAGTTCGGCGGCGCGTGCCGCGGCGGTGTCGAGGAGACCTGCAATCCGGAGCAACTCGCCAACCTCGAGGGAAGCCCAGATCTCGGGCAGTCGATCCAGCGTCGCCACGTCCCGCAGGGCGCCGGCGAGCGACCGGAGGGCACCGATCGTCGAGTCGCTTGGGGAGTCCGCCAGCACCTCGACGGCGACTAGGTGGGGAGCGAGCGCCTCCAGCGCGCCTCGCAGCCCCGAGAGGTCCCGCTCCAGGGCGTCCCTGCGCGGAGGCGCCCCAGGCTCGACCGCGAGCCCGCGCCACGGGTGCGCGGCGCGACGGTCGAAGACGTCCGCCTGGGCGCCGAGTTCGTCGAGCGCTTCCAGCGCCGCGCCCGATGGCGGCCGAGGCCATGGAGGGGGCGCAGCGCGTCCAGAACGGGCCGCAGTAGCGTCGCCGCGACCCGGAGGAAGGCCCTTCCCTCAGCAGTTGCCCTTCTTCGCCTGACCGGGCGGGCAGAACTTACCACCCGAAGGCGCCGCTCGGATCTCGATGGGGGGCTTGACCTCGATCTCCGGCCCCCTGACCACGCAGCCGGTGAGTGCGAGGCAAACAACCGACGCGAGCAATGCGGCGAAGGTCACGATAGCCCTCCTTGGGGACCTCTGTCGGGTGGTATCCAGCAGCCTACACTGCATCGCGCCTACCAAAGGTGATGAATCAAAAACATCGCGTGACCACAGCAGTTTCCTGGGGGGACTGGCGTTGTCGTGCCCTGTTGACACGCAGCCTGGCGCGGGGTTGGGGACACCGAGGCGCGCGTCCGCCGTCTCGACCCGCTCCGGGACGTAGTGCAGCGCCTCGACCATCTCTGACAGGACGTCCAGCACACCGGGGTCGTCGTCGACGATCAAAACGTGAGCGGAGCGGGCGGTCACTGGCCGATTCTAACTCCACCAGCCATCCCTCGCCGCCTGCCAGCGTGGCCGCAATGGAGGAGCTCCGCGTTGATGAAGCGGCGGCCGACCCACACGTACGCCAGCAGGCGCCCGTGCTGGTCCCGGGGTTGCGCATCGAAGACCAGGTAGATCCACTGGCGCCGGCGAGGCGGCTCTTGTAGACCGAGGCGGCGATCTCGGCGACGTCCGCGTCGGTGAGGCCGAGCAGGTGCCGCAGCCGCTGCACGTCGCCCAGTTCCGCGTCGGTGAGCTCGTCGTCGCGGCAGGCTTCGTACAGCACGGCGGTGTAGAGCTGGCGGAGATCATCCCGAAGCTGGGCCAGCTGAACCTTGCGCTCGGTGACGATGCGCGCGAGCCGCTCGGGCTGGATGGCCGCCACCGGCGTGGTGGCGACGAGGTTCCAGACCTCGGCCGCCGCCGCGTCGCGCTGCGGTCGACCGAAGAGCCGAGCGAACCAGGCCGGCTCCTGCACCGGACGGAGCTGAAGGTTGTGCCTGCCCATGGCTGGCGCTCCTCGCGGCCTGGCGCGCCCACGGATCCGTTGGGTGGGCCGATGGTAGGCGGGAGCCCGAATGATGGCAATGGGGGTAAACCCGACAGGCGACGGCACATCACCACGAGCAGTACGATTACGTTCACGGCCAGGATGACGAGGAGTCGCAGACGTCATGGAGGCCGCCGCCTTGCCCTCAGGGCGGGTGTAGTTCTGTCCTCCAGGCTTGGCGGCAGGCCGCTTGCACCGAATGCGTCGGTATGGAGGACGTGGAACGGTTCCCGTTCCAGTTGGGCCGTCTCGTGAGCCGCCGCGAGGACCCGGCAACTATCGGCCAGGTGGTCGGTTTCATCCTGCGCTCCGTGCCCACGCTGGCGCTGGTGCGATGGAAGAACAGGGAGTCGACCTTCGAGCCGTTCAACGTGCTCGTGGAGGTGTCCCGACTGATGATGTGAGCGGGAGCGATCTCCTCGAAGAGGGGCGCTGCCGCGACGTCGCCGGCCTGGATCCCGTGGATGTCGGTACAGCATCAGCGTGCCGTTGCCACGCGGCAGCTGGTCCTTCCCGCGGCGGAATACCTTTCCGTCATGGCTATTGGCGCCGCGGGGGAAGTCGCGCCCGCTGGTCTTGGCGCCTGCGGCGCCGGCGGCGCGCCGTGCCGGTGCCGGTCAGGAGAGGCTCCGCACGCTCGTGACGGCCGATGCGGGGCCCCTTGGCGCCGTTCCGGTTGCCCGGGCTGGCGTTGCGGTGCTTATCGCCCTTTTTGGCGCGCGAAGTGCGTACCACGCTTACCCATCGGCCACTCCGCACGCAGCAAGTCGGTTGCGCAGGAGATCAGCCACGGCGGCCGCCCCGCGGCGGCAGGGGCAGGGCTTCTTCGTCGGATGGGACCTCTATGGCGGAAGGGTCATGTCCACTTCCTCCCACCGCCACCATCTCCAGCGCCTCTGGTACACTGACGCGCCATGAACGACGACATTCTCGTGCGGCAGGACGGGCCCATCGCGACGGTGGTGATCAACCGGCCGCGAGCGCGCAACGCGATCAACCTGGCCATGTGGGGCGAGATCGCGCGGGTGACCGAGGGACTGGTCAAGGACGACTCCGTGCGCGCCATCGTCTTCCGCGGCGCCGGGACCGAGGCGTTCGCCTCGGGCGCCGACATCAAGGAGTTTCCCGAGAGCCGCAAGGACTCCGAGACCGCGCAGCGGTACAACGCCATCACCGCGGCGGCCTACGCGGCCGTGCGCGAGTGTCCCAAGCCGACGATCGCGATGATCTACGGCTTCTGCATGGGGGGCGCGATGGGCCTGGCGATGGGCTGCGACCTCCGCTTCGCCGCCGAGGGCAGCAAGTACGGCATCCCGGCCGCGCGGTTGAGCATCGTCTATCCGGCCGAGGCGATCGGCCAGCTCGTCGACCTCGTCGGTCCCGCCTACGCCAAGGACATCCTCTACTCGGCGCGCACGGTGGGCGATCGCGAGGCGCTGGCCATCGGCCTCATCCAGCGGCTGGTGCCGGCCGCCGAGCTGGAGGCGACGACCTACGAGTACCTGGGGCTGGTGGCCGACAACGCGCCGCTGTCGGTGCGCGGCTCCAAGGCGACCATCCAGGCCTATCTGGCCGGCTACACCGAGGAAAGCCGCGCGCGGCTGCGCGCGCTGTCGCTGGCGGCGGCGGCGAGCGAGGACTACCGGGAGGGCACGCGCGCGTTCCTCGAGAAGCGACGGCCGTCGTTCCAGGGACGCTGAGCCCACCATCTGGCGTGCGGTTCGAGTTCCTCAGCTCGACCCCGGCCACGCCCACCGAGGGCAGCGGCACGTGGGTCGCGATCGACGGCCTCGTCCGCGGCCTCGAACGTCTCGGCCACACCATCGCCCGCCGGCCGCTCCGGCTGCGCACCGGCTTCCACACCGCCGACCGCTGGCTCTACAACGCGCGGGTCGCGGTGGCGCCGCCGGCCGCCGACGTCGTCGTCGGCGTGGACCTCGACGGGTTCATGTGGGCCGGCCGGCCCCGACGCGCGCGCTTCGTCGTCGCGCTGAAGGGCATCATCGCCGACGAGCTGCTGAACGAGCGAGGCGTGGTGCGGTGGCTGCTGGCGCGACAGGCGCGCTGGGAGCGTCTCAACACCGAGCGGGCCGACCGGGTGGTGGTGCCGAGCCGTTACTCGGCGGCCGTCGCCCGGGAGGTGTACGGCGTGCCGGCGGAGCGGCTGGCGGTCGTGCCGGAGCCGATCGACCTCGGCGAGTGGCGCCGGCGTTTCGGCGCCGTCGTCCGCGAGCCGGGCAGGGCCCCCACCGTCCTGTCGGTCGCACGGATGTACCCGCGCAAGCGGCTCGATGACCTGCTGCGCGCCGCCGTCGTGCTGCGCGAGCGAATCCCCGAGGTCCGCGTCCGCATCGTAGGGGAGGGGCCGGAGTTCGTCCGGCTGCGGGCGCTCCACGGCGAGCTGGGTCTGGGCGATACGGTGACGTTCCTCGGCGAGGTCCCGCGGCAGGCTCTGGCCGTAGAATACGTGCGGGCCCACTGCTTCTGCCTGCCGACCATCCAGGAAGGCTTCGGCATCGTGTTCGCCGAGGCGATGGCGGCCGGGCTCGCCGTGGTCGCGTGCCGGGCCGGCGCGGTGCCCGAACTGGTCGAGGACCGACGGACGGGCCTGCTGGTGAACCGTCAGAGCCCCGAGGAGCTGGCCATGGCGCTGGAGACACTGTTGACGAACGACGGCCTGCGCGCGGACCTGGGCGCCGCCGGGGCCGTCCGCGTGGCGGCGTTCGACCTGGAGCCGGTGGCGCGCCGGTTCGTCGAGGTGGCGGCGGCGTGAGCGGGCGCGCCTCCACGACCCGCCGCTTCACGTTCTCGGCGGGTCATCGCTATCACGTGGGACGCTGGTCGGCCGACGAGAACGCGCGCGCGTTCGGCCGGCTCGGAGTCCCCCACGGGCACAACTACACCCTCGACGTCACCGTGCAGGGTGCCATCGAGCCGCGGACCGGCATGGTGATCGACCTCGGCGAGCTGAAGCGGATCGTGCAGGAGGCGGTGATCGAGCGCTTCGACCACGCCGACCTGAACGCCGACGCGCTGTTCCGCGATCGCGTGCCGACGACGGAGAACATCGCCCTGGCGGTGTGGGAGCTGCTGGCGCCCAAGCTCGGCCCCGACCGCCTCGCGCGCGTCCGCGTGTGGGAGGACCCGACGCTGTTCGTGGACTATGATGGGACGTGACATGCGATGCGTCGCCCTCACCCGCGTGTACCATTTCAGCGCGGCCCACTGCCTGGCGAACCCGGCGCTGACCGCCGACGACAACGCGGCGCTGTACGGGGCGTGCGCGCGGCTGCACGGCCACAACTACTATCTGGAGGTGACCGTGGCCGGCGTGCCCGACCCCGACACCGGCATGGCGGTGGACCTCGAGGCGCTCGACCGGACGGTGACGCGCTCGCTGCTGGACCAGGTCGACCACCATCGCCTGGAGGACGCGCCGGCCCTGGCCGGCGTGATCACCACCGGCGAGGGGCTGGCCCGCGCGTTCTGGCGGGCGCTCGCCGGCCCGCTGCCGGCCGGCCGGCTGCGGCGGGTGGCCGTGCAGGAGACTGCGAAGAACCGGTTCGAGTACTGCGGCGAGGAGGCCTGATGGCCGACGCGATCCCCGGGCTGGTCGAGCAGCTGCTGAACGAACTGGGCGAGGACCCGAACCGCGAGGGGCTGCAGCGCACGCCCGAGCGGGTGGCGACGGCGCTCCGCTACCTGACCTCCGGCTACGAGAAGGATCCACGCGAGATCCTGAACGACGCCCTGTTCTCCGAGGAATACGACGAGATGGTGGTCGTGAAGGACATCGACGTGTTCTCGCTGTGTGTGCCGAGCAAACAGATCGTCAACGCCGTGGATGGTGCCAGGCCGGCCCGGCTCATTCGCGACGGTGACCGTCTGTGGACGCTCGACGAGGGGTATCTGAAGGAGACGACAGTCTCTACGGTCACGTCCCGGAAGACCCGAGAGATCGTCGAGGTCGTCACGGATCGGGGCCGATTCCAGGTGACACCGGATCACCCGGTCAGGACGAGATTCGCATGGGAAGAGGCGCAGCACCTGGTGCCCGGCACCGAGGTCGAATGGATCAATCCCAAGTCGCTGTGTCGACGACCGCTGCGCCCGGTACCCGGCTATGCGATCGGCTACGTCCTCGGCGCGGTGGCGGCGGACGGTAGCATCCAGCAGGGCCGGCGGGTGACGCTGACCGTCAAGGACCGGGCGTTCGCCGAGAAGTATCGAGCGATGTTGACGGAGGCCTTTCCGGGTTCAGCGACGGACGTCGAACCGGTGATGGTTCCGTCGAGTTTCAGACGCGAGACCATCCCGATGTTTCGCGTTCGCACGGTGTCGCGGGCCATCGGGGAGAAGCTGTGCCGCTGGCTCGGAGTCTCGGAAGAGGGCTCCCGGAGCAAGACGAAGTCGTTCGTGTTTCCTCGCGTCGTCACCTCGTCCCAGCCGATGATGCAGGGCTTTCTCGACGGGTACTGCGACGGTGACGGCACTGACAATCCGTTCGGCGGCGGCCGCACCAACATCAGCTCGAACTGGATGTTCCTGGCGGAGCTCAGCGAATACCTTGAAACCTCCGTGGTACCCGGGCGCCGCGGGATCAGTAGGCTGTACGTTTCGAAGCGCTGGCACCAGCCCGGGTGGTTTGGCAAGCACGGCTTCCGCCAACAGACCGAATTCTACGTTCCGGTAGACTCGACGTACTGCCAGGTGCTCGAAGTGAAACGGCGGCCGCGACCGGGCAAGCCGTACACGGTGTACAGCTTCACGTGCGAGCCCTATCCGACCTTCCTGGTCGCCGGACACCTGACACACAACTGTGAACACCACGTTTTGCCGTTCATCGGCAAGTGCCACGTGGCCTACATGCCGCGCAAGAAGATCGTCGGACTCTCGAAGATCCCGCGGCTGGTGGACATGTACGCGCGGCGGCTGCAGGTCCAGGAGCGGCTGACCACCCAGATCGCCACCACGCTCGACGAGGTGCTGCAGCCGCGCGGCGTGGCGGTCGTGATGGAGGCCATTCACCTCTGCATGCTGATGCGGGGGGTCGAGAAGCAGAACTCCAAGGCGGTGACCTCGGCCATGCTCGGCGCCTTTCGCGACCGGCCGGAGACGCGGGCGGAATTCATGGAGCTGATCAAGGCCGGGCGGGGGCTGGTCATTTGAGCGGCGCGCTGAGCGGCAAGGTCGCCCTCGTCACCGGCGCCGGCCGCGGCATCGGCCGGGCCGTCGCGCTGGCCTTCGCGGCCGAGGGCGCCGCCGTGGCGCTGGCGGCGCGCTCACGGGCCGACCTGGCCGACGTCGCGGGCGAGATCTGGGCGCAGAACGGACGCGCCCTGGCCGTCCCGACCGACGTCACCCAGGACGGCGCCGTCGAGGCGCTGGTCGAGCAGACCCTGGTGGAGCTGGGACGCCTGGACGTGCTGGTGACGTCGGCCGGGACGGCGGCGTTCGGGCCGGTGGCCGACTCCAAGCCCGGCGACTGGGACGCGATGCTGGCGCTCAATCTGAGAGCGGTGATGGTCTGCTGCCGCGCGGTGCTGTCGGCCATGATGCGCCAGCGCTCGGGGACCATCCTCAACATCGGCTCGATCGCCACCAAGCGGGCGCTGCCGGGCAGCGCCGTCTACACGGCGACCAAGATCGCCGTGGATGGCTTCAGCCGGGTGCTGGCCGAGGAGCTCCGGCCCCACGGCGTCCGGGTGGGCGTGCTGGTGGCGGGCGCGGTCGACACGCCGCTGTGGGACGCGCTGGGGGCGTCGCCGCCACGCGACAAGATGCTGCGGCCCGAGGACGTGGCGCGGGCGGCCGTGCTGATGGCCGCGCTGCCGCCGCACGCCTCGCTGGAAGAGCTGACGCTGCTGCCTGCCGGAGGTATCCTGTGATACTATTCGTTCGTCGGGAAACACCGCGAATTCACGGGAGGGTCGCATGCTGACGATGACCGAAACGGCCGCCAAGAAGGTTGGCGAGCTCCGCCTGGAGGAGGGCAAGCCCGAGTGGGGGCTGCGCATCCGGATCGTGGGCGGGGGCTGCTCCGGCATGTCCTACGAGCTTGGCTGGGAGGACCAGCAGGCCGACGATGACAGCGTCGTCGAGGCGCATGGCATCAAGGTCTACATCGACAAGAACAGCGCGCCCTATCTGTCCGGCACCGAGATCGACTACGTCGAGAACAACATGATGGGCGCCGGTTTCGCGATCAAGAACCCGAACGTCAAGTCCAGCTGCGGCTGCGGCCAGTCCCACCGCTTCTAGACGTCGTCGTGCGTGTCCGGGTTCACCTGTTCGCCCGGTATCGTGAGGTCGCCGGGCGCGAGCAGGTGGACCTCGAGCTTCCCGAAGGGGGCACCGTGGGGACGGCGTGGTCCGCCGTGGTGGACCGCCACCCACAGTTAGCGCCCTACCGGCCCTTCACGCTCTTCGCCGTGGGCCACGACTACGTGGACGACGACCACCGCCTGAAGTCCGGCGACGAGCTGTGCCTCTTCCCGCCGGTGAGCGGCGGCGGCGACGTGGCCGGGCGGGGCGCCGGCGAGCCCGCGCGCGGGGACGTCTTCGCGGTCGTCGAGCGTCCGTTGTCGCCCAACGACGTTGCGGCGTGCGTGGACGATCCGGGAGCCGGCGGCATCGTCATCTTTTCCGGTGTCGTGCGCAACGAGACCGGCGGGCGGCCGGTGAAGTTCCTCGAGTACGAGGCCCACGCCGCCATGGCCGAGGCGAAACTGCGGGAGATCGGCGCCGCCCTCCGGGGGCGCTGGCCCGGTGTCAAGCGCGTGGCGATGCTGCACCGGATCGGGCGCCTCGAGGTCGGCGAGTCTTCCGTGCTGATCGCCGTGTCGGCCGCCCATCGCGGGGATGCCTTCGAGGCCTGCCGCTACGCGATCGACACGCTCAAGCAGACGGTGCCGGTGTGGAAGAAGGAGCATTTCGAGGACGGCGAGGTCTGGGTGGGCTTGCAGGGAGGCTGACGTGCGCCTCACCCACGCCGTCGAGCGGACCCTGCGCCGCCACGCGATGCTCGTCGGCGGCGAAACCGTCCTGATCGCCGTGTCCGGCGGCGCCGATTCCGTCGCCCTCCTCCACGTCCTCACCACGCTGGCGCCGGCGTGGCGCCTCGGCCTCCACGTCCTTCACGTCGATCACGGCCTGCGGCCGGACTCCGGTCGTGACGCGGACTTCGTCCGCACCCTCGGCGCGCGCCTCGGCGTGCCGGTGGCCGTGGAGCGGGTGGAGGTCGGTCCCGGATCGCCGGAAGCGGCCGCCCGGACCGCCCGTTATGCCGCGCTGGAGGGGTGGGCCGACCGGCTCCACGCCACCCGCATCGCCGTCGGTCACACTGCCGACGACCAGGCCGAGACGGTGCTGATGCGCGTGCTCGGCGGCGCCGGCGTGCGTGGCCTGGCCGCGATCCCGCCCGTGCGCGGCCGCGTGATCCGCCCGCTGCTCGACGTCCGTCGCGCTGCGCTGCGCGCGGCGCTGGCGGAGACCGGGTTGCCGTGGGTCGAAGACCCGACCAACCGCGACCCGAAGTTCCTGCGCAACCGGATCCGCCACGAGCTGTTGCCATTGCTGGCGGCGTCGTACCGCGCCGACGTGGTCCCGGCGCTCGCCCGGACCGCCCGGCTGGCGCGCGAGGCGGTGGACGCCCTCGAGCGTGGGGCGGCGGTGGAGCTGGCGCGCCTGGCCACCGGCGCGGCCGACGCGCTCACGCTGTCGCGCGCGGCGCTGGGCGCGCTGCCGCCTCCGATCGCGGCCGAGGTGCTGCGGCAGGCCGCCGCGCACCTGGGCAGCCGAGCGCCGCTTCGCGCATGGGCCCACCGGGGTCTGCACCGCGTGCTGGCGACCTCGCCGCCGCGCCGTCCCCTCCGGCTCGGCGGCGTCACCGTCGAGGTCAGCGGCGGCCAGGTCCGCGTGGGCTCGCGGCCCGTCCGGCCGTTGCTCGCCCGGACCCTGAGCGTGCCTGGCCGCGTCGTGCTGCCCGAGATCGGCAAGATCATCGAGGCGCGGCTGCTGCCGGCGGTGGGTTACGCGCTTCCGCTCGCGGCGGACCGCGTCGCCTTCGATGCCGCCGGCTTTCCACGCAGGCTCACGGTCCGGTCGCGCCGGCGGGGTGAGCGGTTCCACCCCTTCGGGGCGGCCGAGGGCCGCCTCAAGTCGTTCCTGATCGACGCCAAGGTGCCGCGCTGGGAGCGTGACCGCCTGCCGCTGATCGACGCCGGCGGCGAGATCATGTGGGTCGCCGGCGTGCGACGTGGTGCGGCGGCGCCGGTCACCGCCGCCACACGGGAGATTCTCGAGCTCGTCCTGATCGTGCTGGCGTAACTCGGTGCCGGCCGTTAGAATGCGGCCGCGCAGCCCATGAAGACGGCGCTGATCCTGTTGCTCTTCGCCGCGCTGGCGACTCCGACCTGGGCCCAGTCGGCTCCGCCGCGCGTGCCGGCCGCGAGGAAGCCTCCCGCGTCCGACAAGCGCCAGCCACCGGTTCCGCCGGCCCCCACGATCGATGCCCGGGCGGTCCTCCAGGCGATGGAGGAGGCCTTCAGCGCGGTCGCCGACCGCGTCACCCCGGCCGTCGTCAACGTCAGCACGACACCCAAGCGCGCGGCGCCCGGCTCGGCCGAGGAACCCCAGCGCTTCCACGAGTTCTTCGGCGAGCAATTCTACGAGCGCGACTTCAGGCGCCGCCCGCGCAAGGAGCCGCGCGCCAGTGGCTCCGGCGTGATCGTGAATCCAGCCGGATACATCTTGACGAACAATCACGTCATCGAGAACGCTGAGGACATCACCGTGCGCCTCTCCGACTCGCGGAAGTTCTCCGCCACCCTGGTCGGTCGCGACCCCAAGACAGATCTGGCCGTCTTGAAGGTCGACGCCCCGGGGCCGTTGCCGGCGGCCGAGATGGGCGACTCCGAGCGGTTGCGCGTCGGGCAGTGGGTGATCGCCATCGGCAACCCGTTCGGGCTCGACCGCACGGTCACCGTCGGGATCGTGTCGGCCACCGCGCGCACGCGGGTGGGCGTCACGACGTACGAGAACTTCATCCAGACCGACGCGTCGATCAACCCGGGCAACTCGGGCGGGCCGCTGTTGAGCCTGGACGGGCGCGTGGTGGGCATCAACACCGCGATCGTGGCGGCCGGGCAGGGCATCGGGTTCTCGATTCCGATCAACGAGGCCAGCTCGGTGATGACGCAGCTCATCGCCCGGGGCAAGGTGGTGCGTGGGTGGCTCGGGATCGCGATCCAGGACGTCACCGACGAGCTGGCGTCGAGCTTCGGCGTGCGCGAGCGCGAGGGCGTGCTGGTGGCCGACGTGGTGAAGGGCGGGCCGGCGGAGGCCGCCGGATTGCGCCGCGGCGACGTCATCGTGGAGTTGAGCGGGACCAGGATCCGTGAGGTCCCCGACCTCCAGCGGCGGGTGGCCGCGGTCGCGCCCGGCCAGACGGTCGCGGTCGGCGTCGTGCGGGACCAGAAGCCTCACCGGCTCGACGTGCGGATCGGCGAGATGCCGGCCGAAAAGCCGGCGGTGGCCGCGGTCACTCCCGAGCCGGAGGGCTTTGGGCTGCAGATCGAAGCGCTGGCACCGGAGACCGCCGAGCGGCTGGGGTTGTCGTTCAGCCAGGGCCTGCTCGTGACCGACGTTGCCACCGGAGGCCCCGCCGCCCGGGCGGGGCTGCGGCGCGGCGACGTCATCCTCGAGGTCAACCGACAGCCCGTCCACGACCCGCCGGCGCTCCAGACCGCGCTGGCGGCAATCCCGGCCGGCCGCTCGGTCCTCCTGTGGGTACACCGGCCAGGCGCCGACGGCCGCACCCACTACCTCGTCCTGGAACGCGAGGGGCCACGGTGACGGCGGCCGGCCTCATGGAGGGCGCCACGCTCTCCCGCCGCGGGATTGTGCTGGTCGTTGACGACGAAGAAGGAGTGCGCGCGTCCATACGGGCGATCCTGGAGGGCACCTGCGAGGTCCTGGAGGCTGAGACCGGCGCCGACGCGCTCGCGCTGCTGCGCGCCCACGAGGTCGACCTCGTGATGCTCGATCAGCGCATGCCGGGCGAGGCCGGGCTCGACGTGTTGCCCCGGGTGCGGGCGGCCGACCCGTCGACCGTGGTCGTCCTGGCGACCGCCGTGCACGACGTTCGCACCGCGGTGGAGGCGCTCAAGCGCGGCGCCTACGACTACATCACCAAGCCGTTCGACGTCGACGACATCCTGATGGTGGTGCAGCGCGCGCTCGAGAAGCGGGCGCTGGAGCGTGAGGTGCTGTGCCTGCGTTCGGCCCTGGCGCCGGCCGGCGCCGACACGGTCGACGGCTTCGGGGGGCTGGTCGGCCGCCATCCCGGGATGGTTCGCATCTACCAGCGCATCACCCAGATCGCCGCCACCCCGACCACCATCCTCATCACGGGCGAGAGCGGCACCGGCAAGGAGCTGGTGGCGCACGCCATCCACCAGCGCAGCGACCGGAGCGGGCAGCCGTTCGTGGCCATCAACGTGGCCGCCATCCCCGAGGCGCTGGTCGAGTCCGAGCTGTTCGGTCACGAGCGCGGGGCATTCACCGGCGCGCACGCCCGCCGGCTCGGCAAGTTCGAGTTGGCTCACGGCGGAACGATCTTCCTCGACGAGATCGGCTCGTTACGCCTCGATCTGCAGACCAAGCTGTTGCGGGCGCTGCAGGAGCGCGAGATCGAGCGGCTGGGCGGCAGCCGCCCGGTGGCGGTCGACGTGCGCGTGCTGGCCGCGACCAACATCGACCTCCGCCAGGCCGTCCGGGATCGGGCGTTCCGCGAGGACCTCTACTACCGCCTCAACGTCGTTCCGGTCCATGTCCCCCCGCTGCGCGAGCGCCGCGAGGATATCCCCCGCCTGGTCGAGCACTTCGTACGTAAGTTTGCCCGCGACTGCCATCGCGACGTGCGCGGGGTGTCGGCGGGGGCGCTCGACGCGCTCACGCGCTACGACTGGCCCGGCAACGTCCGCGAGCTGGAGAACGTGATCCAGCGGGCCGTCGTGCTGGTCGCCCGCCCGATCATTCACCTCGAGGACGTGCCGCTCGACGTGGCGATGCCGGAGACGGTATCGCTGCTGGCGCGGGACACGCTGCCGCTGCGTGAGGCGTGCGACCAGTTCGAGCGACAGTACGTGGTGCGCACGCTGGAGCGGGCCCACTGGAACGTGAGCCGGGCCGCCCGGCAGCTCGGCGTGCACCGCAACACCGTGCTGGCCAAGCTGGCCGCCTGGGGCGTGCAGCGGCCGGCCCCGCCGGAGGAACAGAGCGCGTCCCGATGATCGTCCTGGTCGCTCTGGCGCAGCTGGCCGCGGCGCTGGTCTTTCCGGCCTCGGCGCCGGCCCAGCTGAGCGACGCCGACGTCTACGTGGCCGAGGCCGTCCTCGCCATCGAGGACAAGCGGTGGGACAAGGCGCTTGGCCTGCTCCGACAGGCGCTGGGGCGCGAGCCCGATCACGTGGAGGCGCTCTACTACACCGGCGTCGCCTACATGGGCATGAAGCAACCCGCCGACGCCGTGGCCGTCCTCCAGCGGGCCCGGCGGAAGTCGCCGGCCGAGACGTCGATCGCCTACCAGCTCGGCCTCGCATACTTCGCGCTCGAGCAGTATGCGCAGGCGGCGCCCATCCTGGAGGAGGTGTTCGCGCGTGAGCCCGCGCTGGAGTCGCTCGGCTATTACGTCGGGTTTCTTCGCTACCGGGCCGGCCGCTACGAGGACGCGCTCGCGGCCTTTCGCGCCGGCCGCACCGCCGATCCATCCATCGACGACCTGACCCGGCTCTACGCGGGGCTGTCGTTGCAGCGGCTGGGACTGTCGGCCCAGGCCGAGGCCGAGCTCTCCCAGATCGGCCAGCTGCGACCGGCCTCGCCGCTGACCGCCCCGGCCGAGCGTCTCAAGAGCGCCATATCCGCCTCCCGCGACGTCGTGCGCCGCTTCCGGGCCGAGGTGCGGGCGGGGATGTTCTACGACGACAACGCCGGTGCCGAGCCCGACCGGAAGTCGAACGATCCCGACGTCCGCGCATTGCGCCAGAACAACCGGGAGACGATTGGAGAACTGTTCTCGCTGACCCTGGAGTACGACTGGCTGCGGGCCGAGAACTGGCTCGGCTCGGCCGGCTTCACGTTCGTCGGCACCCACAACAACACGCTGCCCTCGTTCGACATCCAGGACTATTCCGGCGTGCTCCGCCTTGCGCACAGCTTCAAGCCGCTCGACCGGCCGGCCCAGGCGGGTATCACATATGCCTACGACTATCTCGTCCTCGACAACGACGAGTTCGTCCAGCGTCACGCGGTGACCACGTACCTGGCCGTCGTCGCGATTCCCCGGCACCTGACCAGCATCCAGGCCCGGCTGGAAGCGAAGGAGTACTCGGAGGAGCGCCCGCTCCCGGTCGAGGAGTTCCAGGACGCCGTCAACTACCTGGCCGGCGTCGTGCACTTCGTGCGGTTCGCCGGTGATCGGCATTTCCTCAAGGCCGGCTATCAGTTCGACTACGACGACGCTCGCGG
The DNA here is from genome assembly GCA_036397135.1 of Candidatus Methylomirabilota bacterium. Lineage (GTDB taxonomy): Bacteria > Methylomirabilota > Methylomirabilia > Rokubacteriales > CSP1-6 > AR5. Next base: position 16,577 of record DASWJN010000340.1, on the reverse strand, counting down.
CCGTAACTACGTCTACCGGGGCCATCGTCTCCTGGCGGGGGCGCAGTACACGCTGCCGTGGCGGGCCATCCGGCTCACCTACGACTTCGACGTTCACGACCGCGACTACGTGCACGCTCACAGCTTGCTGCCGTCCGACGCCCGGGAATCGCGCGAGCGCTCGGACCGCGAATACACGCACACCGCCCGGGTCGAGGTGCCGTTGCCGTGGTTCACGCGGGAGCAGGCCTTCTTCGCCACGGCCGAGTACGTGGGCAAGGTCGCGGACTCGAACCTGGCCGCCTTCGAGTACCACCGCAACTACGGGGCGATCTACTTTACCTGGCAGTACTAGCCGGGGCCCCGAGACGGCCCCCTGTCCCGGGCGTTCGCCGCGCCCCGGCACAGCCGAGGGGGCCCCGCTCGTTGTCGCGACGCTTCCCGCAGCGCTGGAAGCTGTGCAGTCGGCGCCGCGGTGGCGGAGCGGCTGCTCCGCGGCGCGCGACGGGTGAGTCTCTAGAGGCGACGGTCCTTGCGGTCACGCCCGGGGCGGGGAAGACCGTTACCAATTCCGCTCCCGATGTCGCCGCCGATGGGACCGCCCCCGCCGATGCCGCCACCCCCGCCGACGGGGCCACCCCCGGCGATGGGACCGCCGCCGATCGGGCCGCCCCCGCCGATGGGGCCACTCCCGCCGATGGGACCGCCGCCGATGGGGCCGCCCCCGCCGGTGCCGCCGCCGCTACCGCCAGCTCCACCAGGAGTCCCACCACCACCACCACCGATGCCGCCCACGGGATTCGCGGTACGGCCGCCGTCGTTCCCTGGCACATCAGATCCGGTTCCGTGCTCGTCGCCCCCCTCGTTCGTCCCGTCGCTCCGGTCCCTCCCGCCATTCCGGCCGTTTCGCGCGGCATCGGTGCCGGCGAGGGCTGCGGAGTGATGAACAGCCTGGTCGATCTGGCGTTCCATGACCTGTGTGTTCGCCGTCGGCGGCGGCGTGGGGAGCGAGACCTTGTAGTCGGTGGCGATCCGCTGGGCCTCGCCGCGGCTGATCGCGCTCACGCCACCCAGCTGGCGCGTGACCCCGACCCGCTGCAACGGAGTGAGCGTGACACGCTGGCCACTGAGCCGGCCCGTGGCCGCGTCGAGCAGCGACACGTCGACGATGCCCGTCAGCAGGGTGAAGCGCGAGGCCACGCTGTCCCCGGCGCTGTCGTCCGGAGCCGACACTTCGGCGATCACCACGGTGCCGCGTACGCCGGCCACCGCGTTGGGGGTCCTGATCTCGATCGAATCGCCCGGCTTCATGCGCTCCTTGGCCACCGCCAGCGCGATCTTGCCGGCGCCCACCTCGACGGTCGACGTGGTCGGCGTCTCGCTGATCATCAGCGTGGAACGCTCGCGCACCGTGATGACCGCCTTGCCGCCGAGCAGGATGCGGACGGTCGAGCTCTCCCCCGTGACGATGCGGTCCTGCACGAACACGTCGTCCTTGAATTTGAGCGGAGCGGCCTCCGGCACACTCGTGCGCGCGACGCTTGCCGTGCCGTGGATTGCGGTCACGACGCCGACCCGGGTCGCCTGCGCCAGCGTCTGAGTTGGAAACAGTAGAACAGACACGGCCACGATCGCCGTTGCCCTGCTGATGGCTCGCGTGCCTCTCATTTGTAGCCCCCCGCCCGTAGACGGACCGTTTCGGTCCTGCGCGCGCCTTGAGAGGCAAGGTGGCTGCCACACTCATCTGTTCAACGTTTCCACCGGGTTATGCCGAGGGGTCGGTGAGAACTCGCTCAGCGAGCCGTGACCCGCTGTCCCGATCCGGCTAGGAATCAGCCGCCGGCGAGGAGGCCGTAGAGGACCAGGGTCAGAGCGACCCCCTCGCGGAGCGCCGAAACCCAGGCTTGCGGCCGGCCGGCCTCGACGTGGTCGAGCAGGTGAACGAGCACCACCTGGGTGCGCTCGGGACGGGCCGCGGCCAGCCGCAGGCTCTCCGTGTACGGCACGGCCTGATCGTGAACGCCGTGCACGAGCACGAGCCGCGCGGTGATCCCGGCAGCGACCCGCTCGGGTGAGAGCGCGGCGAGCAGGCTCGCCACGGCCGGGGAGGGCGCCGCCAGTGCGATGGTCGCACGCGCGGGGTCCGCGAGCGCTTCGCGCACCGGGGTGTCGAGCAGGTCGCTGTTGGCCTCGAGAAACCACCGGACGACCTCGCGCTCGTGGACGACCCGGCCACGGATGTCGTTCCAGGCGTACTCGCCGGTGAGGAAAAAGCGCAGCAACTCCGCCGCCGAGGCATAGCCGCCGAGGCTCAGGACCACGCGTACGCGGTCGCGCACGGCCGGATCGGCGGCAGCCAGGAGCGCGGGTCCGGAGCCCACGCTCACCGCGACCACGGCCGTGGGCGCCGCGCGGGCGGCCAGCGTCGCCACGACCGGCGGAACGTCGTCCGGCCGCAGCCGGCCGCGGGTGAGGCCGGGAATCGTGGGCACCGCCACGTCGAATCCGGCGCGGGCCAGCAGCGCGGCAGCCTCCAGCACGCGCGGCTCGTCCTTACCGGCCGGCGCGTACCCGTGCACCAGCACGAGAGGCCCACCGCCGGCCGGCCCGACCCAGCGGTCGACCGCCGCTCCCGCAACGGACAGCGCTTCCCGCCGGGGCGGCGCCGTCAGCGCCGACAGCGGGCGGTGCGCACCGCCCGTGAGGAACTCGACGAGGAAGGCGCCCGCGACCAGGAGATCGCAGGCGGCCGGGCCGACCGGAACGACGAGGAGGACGGCGATGAAGAGTTCGAGGAGCGGGGCTACTTTCCGTTGACGCACTTCACGAGGCGCCATCCGTTGAAGAGGTTCACCTTGATGACCAGTTCCGGGGTGAGGCCGACGTGCTCGAGCAGCGGCGTCATTTCCAGATTGGACTTCCAGCCCAGCCGCGTGCACACGGGCGCGATCAGGTCCTCGAGGCGCCCCGAGAGGCGGCGGTCGCTACGGAAGTGGTTCAGGATGACCAGCACGCCTCCCGGCTTCACCACCCGACGCATCTCGCGCAGGACCGCCACCGGGTCGGGCACCGCCGAGATCGTATAGGTCGCCACCGCCTTGTCGAACTCGTTCTCGGCGAAGTCCATCGACGTGGCATCCATGACCTTGAGCGCGACGTTCGGCATGGCCAGCTTCTGGGCCCGCTCGACCGCCTTGTCCAGCATCTCCTGCGAGAGGTCGATGCCGGTGAGGCGGCACGAGGCCGGGTAGAGCGGCAGGTTGAGGCCGGTGCCGATGCCAACTTCGAGGATCGTCTCGTTCGGCTTGAGGCCGAGGTGGTGGATGGCGGCGTGCCGGCCCGGCGCGAAGATCCAGTCGAAGATGAAATCGTAGACCGGGGCGTACAGTTCGTAGGCGCGCTCGACCTGCCTCTTCTCCAACGCTACGTCCACGGTTCGTCCCTCCAGCGGTTTGGATTGGAGGCCGGTTCGAAAGCCCGGAAGGCCGAATGCCGTGGGAATTCTACTGCCGCCTCCGGGGGTTGCCAAGAGTCTTGTGCGAGCCGGGCTCCCGTCCATGGGTGGCGACAGCAGCAAGGAACAGGCCGTTGGCCCGCGACGGTCGGGCGCTACCCGTGGCCGCTGCGCAGCGCGGCCAGGAAGCGGGCAGCGACGGCTTCCCCGACCTCCCGCTCGCCGGTCGCCAGGCCGGAAGCCCGCCAGTCGCGCAGCCGCACGACGGCCTTGGCCATCGAGCGATGCCCGCCGGCACCCCCGAGGTCGCCGAAGGCCTCGCGCACGACGTCACCGGCGGCCCGCACGTAGCCGACATTGCGCACGGAGACGTGCAGCTCACCGTTCACGCGGCCGGACACGACCGACCACTCGGCCCCCTCGACCTGCAGCAGGAAGTCCGCGAATTGCGCCACCAGTTCGGGATAGGCCACCGCCCCCAGGTGCACGAACATCACGCCGGCGACGAGCCGGCGCCGGGCCAGCCCGCGCGCCAGCACGTCGAGGGCGGCGTCGGGAAGGTCGGGGCGCTCGATGCGGCGCAGCGCGTTGTGGTTGGCGTGGGCGTGCAGGAATGCGAACGCCTCCATGTCGGCGCGCGTGGTGCCCCGCTCCAGATGCTGGGTGTCGGCCTTGATGCCGTACAGCAGCGCGGTGGCGAGCCGCTCGCGGATCTTCACGTCGGCGGCCCGCAGGTATTCGGTCAGGATCGTCGCGGTGGCCCCGTACGACGGGCGGATGTCGCGCAGCCGGGCGGGGACCGGCGTTTCCTCGGGATGGTGGTCGATGACGAGATCGATGTCGCCCAGGGCCTCTTCGAAGAAGGCCGGCTGGGCGTCGACGATCGCGACCCGGTCGTAGTCCTCGACCGCCCGCGGCTTCACCTGCTCGACATCGATCTCGAGAATGCGGGTCATGGCGCGGTTCTCCGGGCGCGTGATCGTCCCGAAGGTGGCGATGGTCGCCGCCGCCTTCGTCCGCCCCAGCAGCGTGCGCAGGGCGAGGGCGGAGGCGATCGCATCGGGATCCGGATCGTCCTGCATCATGATCAGCACGCGCTCGGCCGGGGCGAAGTGCTCGCGCAGCCGCTGCACGCGCGCCCGGGTCGTCGCCCGCTCCAGCGCCGATTCCAGCACGCCGGCGGCGATCGTGGTGGGCGGCAGCGTCACCAGCGGTTCGGCGTCGGGAGCGGTGTCGGCGAGCACGACGAGGGGGGCGCCCGGCGCCACCCGGCGAATGGCGGCGATCACGCGCGCGCGGCGCGCGCGCTCGACCGCCACCAGCACCGGCTCGTGCCCGGAGCGGAAGGCGCGGCGGTAGAGGGCCTCGCCGTCGAGGCGGCCGGCCATCGCCTCCCCGCCCCGCTCGTGGATGCGGGCGCGCAACCGCGACTGGTCCACCAGCCACACCGGAGACAGGCGGGCGTCGCCGAGATCGGCGGCCAGGCGCCACAAGAAGTCGTCAGCGCTCACGAAGAGGCAGCGCATCGCTCACCTGAAGTATGGACCCACCCGGGGGCCACACAAGCCTATTCTTCGTCGAGCTCCACCCGGAGCGCACGATAGGCGGCCCCCCGCTGGACGCGACGGCGGAGGCCGACGTCGGTCACCCGCGGCCCCGTGAGGGCGGCCGGCGACAGCACCCGCGCCAGGGCGCGCGCGTCGAGCAAGCCCCGGTCGAGCACGACCTGGCGGAGCGGCCGGCCGGTGGCGCGCGCCTCCTTCACCAGGCCGGCGGTCACGTCGTAACCGAGGTAGGGCGACAGCGCGGTGGCCTCGATGAGGCTGCCGGCCACGAGCGCCGCCGCGCGCCGCCGGTCGACGACGAGCCCCTCCACGCAGCGGGTCCGCAGCAGCCGCACGGCCCGCGTGAGGATCTCGAGCGCGCCGGCCAGATTGTCGGCGACGAGCGGCGTCATCACGTTGAGCTCGAGTTCACCGGCGCCGGCCGCCAGCGCCACCGCGTGGTCGTGGGCGACGACCTGGAAGCAGGCCATCTGCACCGCCTCCGGCACCGACGGGTTCACCTTGCCGGGCATGATGGACGATCCGGGCTCCACTTCCGGCAGCGTCAGCTCGGCCAGGCCGGTGTCGGGGCCCGACGCCAGCAGCCGCAGGTCGAGGCAGATCTTCGCGAGGTCGAGCGCGACACCGCGGAGCGCGCCCGACGTGGCGGCGAGCGGACGCAGCGACCACGCAGCCGCCACCGGGCTCGGGGCCGGCCGCAGACGCCGGCCGACCAGCCGGGAGAGCTCCCGAACGACCAGCCCGCGGAAGCGTGGATGCGTGGTGAGGCCGGTGCCGACCGCGGTACCGCCCAGCGCGATCACGCGCAGCTCGTCGCCGGCGTTGCCGAGCGCCCGCCGGCCATCGTCGAGCGCCTGGGCCCAGCCGCCGAAGACCTGCCCCCAGGTGATCGGCACCGCGTCCTGAAGATGCGTGCGCCCGGGCTTGACGACGGTACGCGCGCGGACGGCGTGCCGGCGCAGCGAGCGGACGAGCGCGCGCAGCTCGGCGTCGAGCGGGTCGAGCAGCTCCAGCGCCATCAGGCGGATGGCGGTGGGCGTGACGTCGTTGGAGGACTGGCCGAGGTTGACGTGGCTGTTGGGGTGCAGCGGCGCCCAGCGCCCGCGCCGCCCACCCAGCCGCTCGTTGGCGAGATTGGCGACGACCTCGTTGACGTTCATGTGGGCCGGCGTGCCGGCGCCGGCCTGGAGGATCTCGACGGCGGCGGCGTCGGGAACGCGCCCGCCGGCGACGCGGTCGGCGGCCGCGACGATGGCGGCCGCCCAGCGGCGCGGTAACAGGCCCAGCCGCGCGTTCACGCGCGCGGCCGCCTGCTTGATCCGCGCGTAGGCGCGGATGAGGGCGGGGTGAGGCGGGCGGCCCGTGAGGCGAAACGTCTGCCGCGCGCGCTCGGTGAAGGCGCCCCACAATGCCGCGCGGGGGACCGCCACCGGCCCCAGGCTGTCGCGCTCGATGCGGACCGCCGTCCGGGCGCGGTGGCGGCGCCTCACGCCGCCCGGCTCAGGCGGCCTTGTCGCGGACCTCGCCGCTCTCGCGGACGTGGAAGCGATGGCGGTCGCCGTTGGCGCCGGCCAGCAGCACGGGCCGCTTGCCGTGGCGTCCGAAGTACCACGCCTCGAAGCACTCGCGGTGGTAGGCCCCCGTGGAGGCCACGACCTGGGGCGCGTAGCGCGCCACCAGCATGTGGCAGCGCCCGCACGCCGGCGCGCCCTTCATCGAGATATCGCTCAGGTTCTGATCGTCCATGATTGCGCTCTGCCTTTCCCAGACTGAGGGCCGAAGCACCCTCGATCGGAGTAAGGCTAGGCAAGGGCGATGCCAGGGTGATGTCGAGAGAATTCACGGGCTTGGGCGGCGAGCCGGCTCCAGAGTAGTTTCTACACCTGTAAGCTCTACCAACCGGGTCCGTCGTCAGCCGCGCTCGAGCGACGGCTGTGGGATCCGGGCGAGCTCCGACACGAGCAGCCCGGCCCAGCCGTAGATGTTGTACTCGCGCACGTGCGCGCGCATGCGCCGCATGCGGGACCGCCGTTCCAGCGGATCGGCCGTGACCACGTCGTGGATGGCCGCGGCCATGTCCTCCACGTCGTACGGATTGACCACGTAGGCGTCACGCAGCTCGCGGGAGGCCCCGGTGAAGCGGCTGAGGACGAGCGCTCCGTCGTCGCCGGTCTGGGCCGCCACGTACTCCTTGGCGACGAGGTTCATGCCGTCGTGCAGCGAGGTCACCATGCAGAAATCGGCGGCGCGGTAGTACCGGCGGATCTCGGCATGGTCGTGGTGGCGCTCGCGATAGAGGATCGGCTGCCAGCCACGCTCGCCCAGCTCCTCGTTGATGGACCGCACCGCCTCCCGGACCTCCTCCTGGAGCGCGCGGTAGCGGGGGATGCGGCTCCGGCTGAGCGAGGCGATCTGCACGAACGTCACGCGCCGCCGGTATTCCGGCCAGCGCTCGAAGAACCGCCGCAGCGCCCGGAAGCGCTCGGGCAGGCCCTTGGTGTAGTCGACGCGCTCGACCCCGACGCCGAGCCACTCGGTGGTGATGCCCAGCTCGGCCCGCAGCCCGGCGCGCTCGGCGGCCGGCTCGGCGTCGTCGGGCGCCACGCTGATGGGGAACGGGCGCACCCAGGTGCGGTGCTGCCCGCGGACGACGGTGAAGTGCTCCCAGTCGACGCGGCCCTCGATCGTCCGCTCGACCGTCTCCAGGAAGTTGTTGCAGTGGAACTGGGTGTGGAAGCCGATCAGATCGGCGCCCAGCAGGCCGAGCAGGATCTCCTCCTGCCAGGGGCAGATCCCGAACGCCTCGAAGTTGGGCCAGGGGATGTGCCAGAACAGCGCCACCCGCGCGTCGGGCCGGGCCTGCTTGACGAGCTGGGGCAGCAGTGCGAAATGGTAGTCCTGGGCCAGCACGATCGGGGACTCGGCTTTCTCCATCTCCTCCAGCAGCGTGCCGGCGAAGCGTGCATTGACGGCGCGGTAGTGCTCCCAGTCGTCCGCGCGGAACTGCGGCCGCTCGTGCACGATGTGGCAGAGCGGCCACAGCCCCTCGTTGGCGAACCCGTAGTAGTAGCCGGCCTCCTCCTGGTCGGTGAGCCACACCCGGCGCAAAGTGTAGGCCGGATCGTCGACCGGCAGCCCGATGCGCTCGCCGACGACGCGGTCGGCGGTGCCGCTGCCGTGAGCGACCCACACGCCGCCGCAGGCGAGCATGATGGGCTCCAGCGCGGTGACGAGGCCGCTGGCCGGCCGAAGCTCGGCGATCGACCGGCCCTCCTGCTCGTGGCTGACCGGCTCCCGGTTGGAGACGACGTAGATCGGGCGCTCGCCGAAGCGGATCTCGACGAACTGCTTGAGGCGCTCCTCGGTCCACAGGCTGTCACCCACCAGCCGCAGGCGGGCTTCCTCGGCGGCGGCCAGGCGGGCCCGGGCCAGCGTGCGGGCCAGGCTCGTCACCTCGGTGGCCAGCGAGCCGAACAGGCTGGCGTCCGCCTGCGGTGGCGGCGCCACCGGCTGGCCCGACTTGAGCTGTCGCGTCCACTCCGCGATGCGCGTCATGGGCCGTGTCACCGACCAGCGGACGACGACCCAGGTGATGCCGGTCAGGAGGAGCATCAGCACGCCGAAGCGGACGGCGGTCCGTTGCCAGAGGTCCCACTCGCTGGTCTCGAGGTACTCGGCGTCGACGAGCACGGCGGCGGCGCCGATGGACCGGTCGTCCTGCTGGAGCGGGACGACGTGCACCACCCGCGTGCGGCCGTTCACGGTGGCGAACGCCCGCGCCGACTGGTTCTTCTGGATGGCCTCGCTCACGAGCGGCGAGATGGGACCCAGTGCGCGCTTGACCTCGGGGCTGGCCTCGATGACCGAGCCGAAGGCGTCGTAGATGGCGATGGCGCGGTCCTGGCGGCCGAAGCGCGTGAGGACACGCTCGTAGCCGTTGCGGACACCGCGCGCGACCAGCCGCTCGGTGGCCTCGCGCACGGCGTCGGCGGCCAGCGCCGCCCGCCGCTGGAGGTCCTCCAGCAGCCGCGTGCGTTCCTGGTGGACCTCGTACCAGGCGAAGCCGCCGCTGACGACCAGCGTCGCCAGCCAGAGGGCCCCGAGGAGACGGATGAGGAACCGCATGACGGCCTACGCCCCGAACTTCGTCAGCCTCAGTGCATTGGCCATGACGATCGGCATGAGATGGTGGGCGGGGAGCACGCCGAGGCTGCCGGCAGCGCAGGCCCGCTCGGTGAACGCGGTCACGGGATCGGCGCCGCAGTAGCGACTCCACACCAGCGCCGGCACCGGCTGCCAGCCGTGGGCGGCCAGCACCGACGGGGTCGCGTGGTCGCCGGTGACGGCGAGGACGTCGGGGCCGAGCTCGCGGATGGCCGGAAGGAAGGCGTCGAAGCGCTCGAGGGCCGCGACCTTCGCGTCGAAGTCGCCGTCCTCGCCGGCCTTGTCGGTGTCCTTGTAGTGCACGAAGAAGAAATCGTACGCTTGCCAGTGCTCGCGTAGCGTGGTCAGCTCGTCGGCGAACGTGGCGCCCGTCTTCAGCACGTCCATCCCGACCAGCTTGGCCAGGCCGCGGTACATCGGGTAGGCGGCGATCGCGGCCGCCCGCAGCGCGTAGACGTCGGGGAAGCGGGGAAGGTCGGGAAGCTGGTCGAAGCCCCGCAGCAGCACCATGTTGGCCGGCGCGGCGTCGGCCAGCCGGCGGCGCGCCTCGTCCACGAACGCGTTGATCAGCGCGGCGGCGCGGCCGGCGGCGGGGTCGAGCGCCCGGACCGGCAGCGGGGCCTTGCCGAGCGCCTGGGGGTCGGTCTCGCTCAGGCGCCCCGCCAGCCCGCCGCCCCGCAGCACGAGCACGAAGCGGTGCTCCTTGACCGGCTCGACCAGGACCTCCACGCCCGGCAAGCGGATGGTCCGCAGCCGTTCGGTCAGCCGCACGCAGACCTCGGTGGGGATCCGGCCGGCCCGCCGGTCGGTGATGAGGCCGCCGCCATCGATCGTGCAGAAGTTGCCGCGCGCCGCCAGGTCGCCGGCGCGCAGGTCGAATTCGATGCCGAGCGCCTCCAGCACGCCCCGCCCGACCTGATAGGCGAGCGGGTCATAGCCGAAAAGACCGAGGTGCCCGGGCCCGCTGCCGGGCGTGATCCCGGGAGCGACGTGGCGGATGAGCCCGCAGGCCGCGGACGTGGCCAGTGCGCTGAGGTTGGGCAGGCGGGCCGTCTCCAGCTCGGAGCGCCCGGTCTCCGGCCGTGGCAATCCACCGAGGCCGTCCAGCGAAACCAGGACGATCTTGGTGGTGTTGGTGACGGCCAGCGACCGGATCAGGTCGAGCACGGTCTCAGTGTACCCGGTCCCGCTATGCGTCCTTGACCGGGTTCTCCAGCGTGCCGAGCCCGGTGATCTCCATGCGCACCACGTCACCGGGATTCAGGAGGACCGGCGGTTTCATGGCGAAGCCCACCCCGGGCGGCGTGCCGGTGGCGATGAGATCGCCGGGCATGAGAGTCATGAGGTTCGACAGATAGCTGACGAGATAGCGCACATCGAAGATGAAGGTCTTGGTGTTGCCGTTCTGGACCTGCTTGCCGTTCACGAAGGTCTGGAGGGTGAGCGCATGGGGGTCCGGCACCTCGGCGCCGTCGCCGATGTAGGGGCCGACGGGGGCGGCCGTCTCGAAGATCTTGCCCGCCATCCACTGGGTGGTGAGGAACTGGAAATCGCGCGCGCTGGCGTCGTTGACGATCGTGTAGCCCCACACGTGATCGAGCGCCTGCTCCCTGGTGACGTAGCGGGTGGGTTTGCCGATGACGACGCCCAGCTCCACCTCCCAGTCGAGCTGCTTGGAGCCGCGCGGGCGGAGGATCGGCTCGCCCGGATCGATGATGGCGTTCGACCACTTCGCGAAGATCGGCGGCTCCTTCGGGATCGGCATGCCCGCCTCCTCGGCGTGATCGCGGTAGTTCAGCCCGATGCAGATGAACTTGCCCGGATCGGCGATGGGCGCGTGCAGGCGCGCCGAGGCAGCCGGCACCGTCACCCACTCGGTGATCGAGGCGACGGCGTCCCGGGCGGCGGCGCCGCCCTCCAGGAACGCCCGCGTGGACGCGGGGACCAGGGCGGCGGCGATCTCCTGGGCACGGACCACCCCGCGCCGCGCCAGGGTCGCGGCGAGGCTGGCCTGCAGATCCGCGATCCGATCGGCCTGGAGCATGCCCAGGCGCGGCGGCTGGCCGTTGGCGGAGAATCGGACGAGCTTCATGGACAGTGGCCTCCCGGGGGAATGTGACGGAATTATAGCCCCGTCTGCCACGGCGGGGAACCAGCCCGGCGGTGGTCGACACCCTCGGTCGGGACTCCGAGCGCCGCGTCATGCCACCCGGCGTACCTCGACGATGTCCTGCGGCGCCTCGAAGGTCGCACGGCCGTCCGGCCAGCGCACGAGGACCTGATCAGACGGCGTGAACAGGACTCCGACGACAACTCCGACGGGTCCCCTCCAGTCGGAGCTGTGACGGACGGCCAGACCCAGCTTGAAGGGAAGGTCTGCGGCCGCGCTGCACATACGCCACCTCCTCAGCGGGGCCAGCAGCATGCGGCCTGACCGACACTGCGTCGGGCAAGGCCGCCTCCTGCTGGGGAAGCGACGATGCTCCGCCCCTGAGCGGGGGGGCAATGGGCTCTTGGTCCCATGCATCGACGAGGAGCGCGGCGCAGAACGCCAGCCGCGCCAACCACGACGACCGCTGCGGCGCTCCCGGCGATCTTCACGGCGCTCGCGGCGAAGGTGAGGTGGAGGCGTGAGCGCCTTCGTCGCCGCAAAGGGGTCAGCGGCGACGCACGACGAACGCCGTGGCGTTGCAGTTCAGGCACTCCGCCACCTGCGTTTCGGCGCGCCGCTCGGCCAGGAGCGCGTCCACCGCTTGCTGGACGTCCGCCGGCTCGCGCGCCGTCACCTCGCCGAGGCAGGAGAGGCAAATGAACTTGGGCTTGTACGCCGCAAGAAAGGCGTCGAGTTCAACAGCCATCAGGAGCCCTGAGATTGCCCCCTGAGCCAGGGCGTCGTCAACCCCACCGTTGGGGAAGCCGGAGGGCCTCGGCCGGATCCACCGCTCGGGCCAGCCCGAGGTGGCGCTCTGCCTCGGATCGTGGGCTCCCGGTAGACGTGACGCCGACTTACGCCGCGCTGGTGGGCGGTGCAGGGGCCTCCGGGTCGTATGGCCCGTCCCGGCTCCCGGAAAAATTGGTGGGCGGGCCGCAACGTTCAAGCGACAATGAGGGCCCCTGCCATCGGCGCCCCGTCCGGTGGGGTCCGGGGCAGGACAACCAGGGAGGACGGTCTATGATCACGCGGACTCGAGTCGTCTCCGCGCTGCTTGGCGCGCTGCTGCTGGCGGGACCGCTGGCACCGTTCGCGGGAGCCCAGCAGCCGGCCCCGCCGGCCCAGCCGGCCCAACCCCCGGCCCCGGATCTCTTCCAGGAGACGCTCCGCGCCGAGCGGGACGCCGAGCGGATGAAGGGCGCCTATGACGCCGGCGCCGTGGCCGTCAACGTGTTCCTGGTGCCGGGGCGGGCCATCACCTGCGTGCTGGGCGGAGCGGTCGGGGTGGTCGTGCTGGCGGCGACGTTCGGCACCGGGTATCGTGCGGCATCGTCCGCGGTCCACGAGGGTTGCGGCGGCAAGTGGGTGGTGACCGGCGACGACCTTCGGCCCGACGCGCGCGCGCGCGGCGGCTCGATGGAGTCGTACTGAAGCACCGCTCCTGAGCCCGGCGCCCCGCGCCCGCTGGCGTCTCGGGCTCGCCTTCGTCGGCCTGCTCATCGCCTTCGCGGCGGGTCTGTGGGGCACCGTCCTCCGGCCCGCCGCCTTCGAGGTGCAGGGCGAGTTCGTCGCCCGCGCGGCTCCCGACCTGATCCTGGTCCGCCACCAGGCCGTTTCCGGTCTCGGCATGTCGGCGATGGAGCAGATGGCCGTCTCCGTCGTTCCCGCTCAGGTCGATTCCCTCGATCTCCGCCCGGGTGAGCGCGTCCGCCTCGCCGTGCGCCAGGAGGGCGACCGCCTCGTCCTCCTCCGGATCGAACGACGCTGACGCGTCGCAGGCCGCGCCGGCGACATCGATCGCGTCAGGGGCTCGTCTCGGGGAGGGTCCGGAGGAAGGCGACGAGGATCCTGATGTCGTCGTCGCCCAGGTGGTAGCCGAAGGCGGGCATGCCGGGACGACCGAGCGGGGCGCCACCGTGCTTGATGATGTCGAACAGGTACTGGTCGGAGTGGGTGGCCATGCGGGTCGGGTCCGCCAGGTTGCCGGGGCGCAACAGGAACAGGGCGGCACGCCATGAGCCCCGCCCGTCGCGGCCGTGGCACTCGACGCAGTACGCGTAGTAGAGCCGCTCGCCCCGCGACGCCCCGGCCGGAGGCTGGGGATCGTTGAGCAGCCACGCGAGGCCCCCGGTGAAGGCACCGATCCCCGCGATGGCCAGCGCGAGGATCACGACGGCCCGTCGCATCCCGCGATTCTACGCCGCCCGTCGGACGGGGAGCCGACGTCCCCCGCCGAGCTACACCGCCTGTTCGCTCTTGGCGTCGAAGAAGTGGAGGCGATCGGCGTTGACGGCCAGCCGCACCGTCTCGTGCACCTTGACCCGCACGCTGGGCTCGACGCGGGCCACGATCGTGCTGCGGCCGATCCGGACGTCGAGCAGGATCTCGGAGCCGAGCGGCTCCACGACCTCCACGGTGGCGTCGAAGACGTGATGGGGGGCGTCGGCCCCGGTCGCCACGTGCACGTCCTCCGGCCGCACGCCCAGCACGACCTGCTGGCCCTTGTACGCGCGCAGCGTCCCCGCCTTGGCCGCCGGCACCGCCAGGCGCAGCCCCTGGGTCTCGGCCACGACGGCGCCGCCGGCCTCGTTGATGCCCACGTCCACGAAGTTCATGGCCGGCGAGCCGATGAATCCCGCCACGAACTTGTTGGCGGGACGGCCGTAGAGCTCCATCGGCTCGCCGACCTGCTGGATCCAGCCGTCCTTCATCACCACCACGCGGTCGCCCAGCGTCATGGCCTCGACCTGGTCGTGGGTGACGTAGATGGCGGTGGTCTCCAGCCGGTTGTGCAGCTTCTTGAGCTCCACGCGCATCTGCACGCGCAGCTTGGCGTCCAGGTTGGAGAGCGGCTCGTCGAACAGGAAGACTTGCGGATGGCGGACGATGGCCCGGCCCACCGCCACGCGCTGGCGCTGGCCGCCCGAGAGCTGGCGCGGCTTGCGCTTGAGCAGCTCCTGGATGCCGAGGATCTCGGCGGCGTCCTTCACGCGCTTCTCGATCTCGGCCTTGGGGAACTTGCGCATCTTCAACCCGAACGCCATGTTGTCGTAGACGGACATGTGCGGGTAGAGCGCGTAGTTCTGGAACACCATGGCGATGTCCCGGTCCTTGGGCGGCAGGTCGTTGACCAGGCGGTCGCCGATGTGGATCTCGCCCGCCGTGATCTCCTCCAGGCCCGCCACCATCCGGAGGGTGGTGGACTTGCCGCAGCCGGAGGGCCCGACCAGGACCATGAACTCCTTGTCGCGGATGTGCAGGTTCACGTCCTTGACGGCGTGGACCTCGTCGTACTTCTTGTTGAGCGCCTTCATCATCACCTGGGCCATCGCGCACTCTCCCTCAATGGATTCCCCGGGGTCGGGCCCCCCGGGCTCTGGGCTCAGCCCTTCACGGAGCCGGTCAGCCCCGTGACGTAGTACTCGACGAAGAACGAGTAGACCAGCGCGACGGGGATGGAGCCGAGCAGCGCCCCCGCCATCAGCTGGCCCCAGAAGTAGATGTCGCCGCGGATCAGCTCCGACACCACCCCGACCGGCACCGTCTTCTTCTCCGGCGACGAGAGGAAGATCAGCGCATAGATGAACTCGTTCCACGACAGCGTGAAGGCGAAGATCCCCGCCGACAGGATGCCGGGCACCGCGATCGGGAAGATGATCCGCACCATCGCCCCGAACCGGGTGGCGCCGTCGATCCGCGCGCACTCCTCCAGCTCGCGGGGGATCGTCTTGAAGTACCCCATGAGCAGCCACGTGCAGAACGGGATCAGGAACGTCGGATACGTGAGGATCAGCGCCCACGGCGTATTGCCGAGCTGGAAGCTGCGAATGATGTCGGCCAGCGGAATGAACAGCAGCGTCGGCGGAACGAGGTACGTCACGAAGATCGATGTTCCGAGCGTTCCGGCCAGCGGAAACTTCAGCCGCGCCAAGGCGTAGCCGGCCAGCAGGCCGCAGAACAGCGAGATCAGCGTCGAGGCGACGGCGATGAAGAAGGTGTTCCACAGCCACTGGGGGAACGCCGTCCGGGTCAACAGATCCTGGAAGTGCGAGAGCGTCGGCTGCAGCGTCCAGAACGGGGCGTTGTTCACGGCCCGCCACGAGCGGTACAGCTCGACGTCGGGCCGGATGGCCGTGATGAGCATCCAGTAGAACGGGAACAGGGTGCCGACCACGAACAGGGCGAGCGGGATGTAGAAGTAGACCCACTTCTTCCACCGCCGTTCGATGAGCATTTAACGGAGGCTCCAGCCCGGATAGAAACGCAGGTGGCCTGGTATAGAAGGCCGGGGCCCCCCCACGCCCGACGGCAGCCGGGGTTCCGACGCGCCCGACGACGCGCGAGAGGGGCGGGGGGTCGAGGCCGATACCCTGACCATCAGGCGCCCTCCAGGCGGCGGAGATACCGGAGCTGGGCCCACACCACGATGAAGAGCACGGGGAGCATGAACAGCGAGATGGCGGCGCCCTCGCCCAGCAGGCCGGTGGCCACGCCGATCTGGTAGGCGTAGGTCGCGATGAGGTGCGTGGAGTTGGCGGGGCCGCCGCCCGTCAGCACGTAGATGAGCTGGAAGTCGGAGAAGGTCTGGATGATCGAGAACACCACGACCACCAGCGTCACCGGCTTGAGCAGGGGCCACGTCACGTGCCAGAAGCGCCGCCAGCCGTTGGCGCCGTCCAGCGAGGCCGCCTCGTGGAGGTCCGGGTTGATGGTCTGCAGCCCGGCCAGCAGCGTGATGGCGAAGAACGGCATGCCGCGCCAGGTGTTCACCGCGATGGCGCACCAGAGCGCGTAGGTGCCGTCGGAGAGGAACGGCAGCTTGGTCGTGATGAACCCCGCCTGGTAGAGGACCCAGTTCAGCACGCTGAACGTCGGATCGAACATCCAGCGCCAGGCGAAGGTGGAGAGCACGGTCGGGATGATGAAGGGCAGCAGCATCGAGGCGCGCACGAGCCGCTTGCCCCGGAACTGACGGTTCAGCAGCAGCGCGAGCCACATGCCGAGCGCCAGCTTGAAGATGGTGGCCCAGAACGTGTAGAAGCTCGTGTTCCAGAACGCCGTGCGAAAGATCGAGTCGTTGAAGGCCTTGGCGAAGTTGGCGAGGCCGACGAACTTGCCGGGGTTGCCCACGCTGGTGCTGGAGAGCGAGAGCCACACCCCCATGACGAACGGATAGGCGATGAACAGGCCGAGGAGCAGGACGGCCGGCGCCAGCAGCAACGCGGCCAGCAGTCGCTCGTTCTCCAGCAGCGCGGCCCCGCCC
>DASWJN010000339.1:0-5124 GCA_036397135.1 Candidatus Methylomirabilota bacterium | reverse complement strand
AGAAGTCGAATCGCCGATCGCGCGCTCGCCGAGGCCGAAACGAGCAACGGCGACGACGGCTCGCCATCAAGCGGCGCACCAAGGGGCCCACGCCCACCCGCGCCCGCCCTCCCTCACGCGAGGCTGCGACTTCGACGACGGGCTTCACGCGAGCCTCTGAACGATCTTGCACCCCGCGGTGGCGAGGGGCTTCGCCTGTTCGCCGCGACGCGAGCGCGGTGGTGCCGGTCGCTGCGCGGTGGAGGGCGGCGATGACGCGGCCCATGGTCCCGAGGCAACCGCGTCGCGGCGTTCGCTACGCATTTGCACGATGTGCATCGGCGCCGGCATGCGTTGACCGGGTGGTCGACGTCGTGTAACTGTTCACCGCCCGCCAAGGCCGCTGGGAAGTCGCGTGACCTGGCGCGGCGCCGGGTGGGCGGGGGCGGGTGAGGGTCCTGGCGCGCCACGTTGATGGCGAGCCGTCGTCGCCGTTGCTCGCTTCGGGCTCGGCGAGCGCGCGATCGGCGATTCGACTCACCCCGGCTCAGCCCCCTCTGGGGGATGGGGGGCTCGCGCTCGCCGAGTCCGAAGCGAGCGTACGGCGACAGGCGAGCCATCCGTGGCGCGCCAGGACCCTCACCCGGCCCCGCCCGCCCGGCGCACCACGGCGGGTGACTCGACGACGGGCTCACGCGAGCGTCTGGACGATTCTCCAGCCGGCGTCGGCCAGAGGCTTCGCGCGCTCGCCGCGGGAGCGGGCGTGGGGGTCGTTGGCGGTGCCGGCGATGACGCGGCCCATGATGCCCTGGGCGATGGCGGCCAGCCGGAACATCGCGAAGACGATGTACCAGTCCCACTCGGGGATGCCGCTTCGGTCGACGCGCCGGCAGTAGGCCGCCACGAACTCGGCCTCGCCCGGGATGCCGAGGGCGTTCAGATCCTTGCCGCGGAAGCCGTCCCACTCCGTGCCCAGGCGGTAGGGCATGCAGAAGTACGCCAGGTCGCCGAGGGGATGGCCGAGCGTCGACAGCTCCCAGTCGAGGATGGCGGCCACGCGCGGCTCGGTCGGATGCATGATGAGGTTGCCCGGCCGGTAGTCGCCGTGGACGAGCGTGGTGGTGTCGTCCGCCGGCAGGTGGGCGGGGAGCCACTCGATGAGCCGCTCCATCGACTCGAACCGCTCGGTCTCGGAGGCACGGTACTGCTGCGTCCAGCGGTGGATCTGGCGGCTGAAGTAGTTGCCCGGCCGTCCGAAGTCGCCGAGGCCCACCGCGCCGGGATCGACGGTGTGCAGGCGGGCCAGCACGTCGTTCATCGAGTCGTACATCGCCGTCCGCTCGGGCGCCGTCACGCCCGGCAGCGCGGGATCCGAGAAGACGCGGCCGTGCACGCAGTCCATCACGTAGAAGGCGGTGCCGATGACGGCGTCGTCCTCGCACAGCAGATAGGTGCGCGGCACCGGGACGTCGGCGCGCCCCAGCGCGGTGATCACGCGGTACTCGCGGTCCACCGCGTGCGCCGAGGGCAGCAGCTTGCCGGGCGGCTTGCGGCGCAGCACGTACTCGCGCCCGCCTGCCGCCAGGTGATAGGTCGGGTTGGACTGGCCGCCGCGGAACTGCCGGACCTCGAGCGGGCCGCCGAAGCCCGGCACGCGCTCGCGCAAATAGCGCTCCAGCGCGGCGACGTCGAAGCGATGCTGCTCGCGAACCTCGGCGGTCTGCGCGATCATTCAATGCCTCCCCGAGTGTCCCTGGCAGTCGTATTGCATAGCAGGAATCCTTCGATGCGTATCGCGCAGGTGGCCCCGCTGTTCGAGTCGGTTCCGCCACGGCTCTACGGCGGCACCGAGCGAGTCGTGTCCTACCTGACTGAAGAACTGGTGCGGCGCGGCCACGACGTCACGCTGTTCGCCAGCGGCGATTCCTCCACACGCGCGACGCTGGTGCCGGTCGTCGAGCGGGCGATGCGCTTCGACGCCGCCCACCGTGACGTGCTGGGCGCCGAGTTCATCCGTCAGCTCGGCATGGTGTTCTCGCGCGCCGCCGACTTCGACGTGATCCATTGCCACGTGGACTACCTCGCCTTCCCCTTCGACGCGCTGACGCCCACCCCCACCGTGCACACGGTCCACGGGCGCCTCGACCTGCCCCACCTGGCGCCGGTCTATCGCCAGTTCCACACGGTGCCGCTCGTCTCGATCAGCGACGCGCAGCGGGCTCCGCTCGATCCGCTCGGCGTGCACTGGGCGGGGACGGTGTACCACGGCCTGCCCGTCGAGCGCTACGCCTTCGCGCCGGAGGACCGCGGCTATCTGGCCTTCCTGGGCCGGCTGTCGCCCGAGAAGCAGGCCGACCTCGCCATCGAGGTCGCCCGGCGCGCCGGGCTGCCGCTCAAGATCGCCGCCAAGGTGGATCCGACCGACCAGGAGTACTTTGATCAGGTGATCGCACCGCTGCTGGACGATCCGCTGGTGGAGTTCCTGGGCGAGATCGGCGACGACGACAAGCCGGCCTTCCTGGGCGGCGCCCGCGCGCTGCTGTTTCCGATCGACTGGCCGGAGCCGTTCGGCCTGGTGATGATCGAGGCGATGGCCTGCGGCACGCCGGTCATCGCGCGGCCGTGCGGGTCGGTGCCGGAAGTCGTCGCCGACGGCCGCACCGGCTTCCTCGGCGACACGCTCGTCGAGCTGGCGGCGGCGGTGAAGCACCTGGACGAGATCGACCGTGCCGAGTGCCGGCGCCACGTCGAGGCCCGCTTCCCGGTCGCCCGCATGGCCGAGGAGTACGAGCGCGTCTATCGCCGGCTCGGCGCCCGGCGCCGCGCCGCATGAGCGCCGACACGCCCCACGGCGACGTGCTGGTCGGCGAGCAGTACTACATCCTCGCCTCCGAGGTCGCCGCCGACCTCTCCAAGCTCGTCCTCAAGCACGACGAGGCCTTCCTGGTCGCCAACCGGCGCGGGGATCTCCCGAACCTGCCCCATACCGAGCTGGGCTTCTACGTCGACGGCACCCGCTTCGTGCGGCGACTGGAGCTGAGGCTGTACGGGCACCGCCCGATCGTCCTCAACGCCGGCGTGTCGGAGGACGCGATGCAGGCCGCGATCGACCTCACGAACCCCGACGTCGCCCTCGGCCCCCAGGTGCTGCTGCCGGGCCGCTCGCTGCGGATCGCCCGGCGCCTCACGGTGCACGGCAGCCAGCTCTACCAGCTGCTCGTGGTCGAGGCCTTCACCCGCGAGCCGATCGATATCGGGCTCACGCTGCACTTCGCCGCCGACTTCGTGGACGTGTTCGAGGTCCGCGGGCACCCCCGCGCGCGGACCGGGCGGCTCCTGCCGCCCGAGGTGCACGGCGCCTCCGTGCGGCTCGCCTATCACGGCCTCGACGACGTCACCCGCACCACCACGCTGGCCTTCGATCCCCCGCCCGACCGGCTGGACGAGACGGGCGTCGAGTACCGCCTCACGGTGGCGCCGGGCAAGAGCGTGGAGCTGACGGTCGTGGCCAGCGCCGCCGTCCACCCGGCGCCCACCCCGCCCGCGCTCGGCTACGGCGAGGCGCTGCGCCGCCGTCGCGCCGTCACCGCGCGCCTGGACGGCGCCGAGGTCCGGAGCAACCACGACCTGTTCGAGGTGTGGGTGCAGCGCTCGCGCCGCGACCTCCACCTGCTGCTCACCGAGACGGAGGACGGCTTCGTGCCCTACGCCGGCATCCCGTGGTACGTGGCGCCGTTCGGGCGCGACGCCCTCATCACGGCGCTGCAGGTGCTGCCGTTCGAGCCGGCCATCGCCGCCGGCACGCTGCGCTTCCTGGCCCGCCACGCGGGCCGTGTCGACGACACGTTCACCGACCAGGAGCCCGGCAAGATCATCCACGAGCTGCGCCGCGGCGAGATGGCCGCCTGCCGCGAGATCCCCTTCATCCCTTACTACGGCAGCGTCGACGCCTCGCCGCTGTTCCTCATCCTGCTCTCCGAGTACTGGAAGTGGACGGCGGACGTCGCGCTGGCGCGCGAGCTGTGGCCGACGGCCGAGCGCGTGCTGCAGTGGATGCTGCGGGCGGCCGACGCCGGCGGCGGCTACCTGACCTACGCCCGCCGCTCGCCACGCGGCCTCGTCAACCAGGGCTGGAAGGACTCGCACGACGCCGTCATGCACGCCTCCGGCCACCTGGCCGAGCCGCCCATCGCGCTGGCCGAGGTGCAGGGCTACCAGTACACCGCCTTGCTGGCCGCGGCCGAGGTGGCCGAGGCGCTCGGCGTCCGCGACCGCGCCCCCGGACTGCGCGAGCGCGCCCGCCGGTTGCGCGACCGGTTCGAGGCCGACTTCTGGCTGCCCGACGAGGCGTACTACGCGCTGGCGCTCGACGGCGAGCGCCAGCCGTGCCGTGTCATCGCCTCCAACGCCGGCCACCTGCTGTGGACCCGCCTCATCAGCGACAGCCGCGCCCACATCGTGGGACGGCGGCTCATGGCCGACGACCTGTTCACCGGCTGGGGCGTGCGCACGCTCGCCAGCGGCGAGCGGCTCTACAACCCGATGAGCTACCACAACGGCTCGGTGTGGCCGCACGACACCGCCATCGCCGCCGTCGGCATGCGCCGCTACGGGCTCAACGACCCGTTCCTCACACTGGCCACCGGCCTCTTCGAGGGCGTGCTCCAGTTCGAGAACATGCGGATGCCGGAGCTGTTCTGCGGCTTCCCCCGCGTCGACGGCTACGGGCCCACGCAGTATCCCGTCGCCTGCTCGCCGCAGGCGTGGGCGGCCGGCGTCGTCTTCATGCTGATCGGGGCCATGCTCGGCCTCACGCCCGACGCCGCCGACAACCATCTCACGCTCAACCGCCCGCGCCTGCCTCCCTGGCTCTCGTGGATCGAGGTGCGCGGGCTGCAGCTCCGCACCTCGCGCATCACGCTGCGCGCGTCCCAGGGTCAGGCGGGGGCGGCGGTCGAGATGCTCTCGCGCCAGGGCGACGCGGAGCTCGTCGTCCGTCGCTAGCGTGGCGACGGCGGGGGGCGGGCGGGCTGGGGGGTTGCTCTGGATTCCGCGTGATTCTTGGCGGGGGCGCCTGCTGAGGTTTGGCCTGTCAAGGGCCAGGCACTGCGACATCGAAGCCAACGGAATCCAGAGCACCCCCCC
>DASWJN010000338.1:0-4152 GCA_036397135.1 Candidatus Methylomirabilota bacterium | reverse complement strand
GTCCTCCACGAACCCGGCCCCGCCGTAGATCTGGATCGCCATCTCGGCGATGCGGAACGCCTGGTCGGAGCCGTACGCCTTCACCACCGGCGTGAGCAGGTCCACCTGCCCCTCGTGACGGGCGGCGGCGCCGGCGTCGCTCTCGGCCAGCGCGCGGGCCAGGTCGGCGTGGAGGGCGAGCTTGATCGCCAGCGCGCGCGTGCCCTCGACCTTGGCCTTCATCTCCAGCAGCATCCGCCGGACGTCGGCGTGCTCGAGAATCGGCACGCGCGGCGCATTGGGGTCCTTGAAGTTCCGCACGGAGGACCCCTGCAGCCGCTCGCGGGCGTAGGCGAGCGCGTTGAGGTAGGCGGTCGACGCCACCGCGATCCCCTGCACGCCGACGGCGATGCGGGCGCCGTTCATCATGCGGAACATCTGGCGCATGCCCTCGTGGGGCCGGCCGCCCACGAGGATGCCGCGGCAGCCTCCGCGGTCGCCGAAGTTCAGCACCGCCGTCGCCGAGGCCCGGATGCCGAGCTTGTGCTCGATGGAGGCGGTGGTGACGTCGTTGGGCTCCGCGAGGCTGCCGTCGTCGTTGACCCAGATCTTCGGCACGATGAAGAGCGACAGCCCCTTGGTGCCGGCCGGCGCCCCCTCGATGCGGGCCAGGACCAGGTGGACGATGTTCTCGGCGAGGTCGTGGTCGCCCGCCGAGATCCAGCACTTCGTCCCGGTGATCGCGTACACGTGGCCCTCGAGGTGGCGGGCCCGCGTGCGCGTCGCGCCGACGTCGGAGCCGGCGTGGGGCTCGGACAGGCACATGGTCCCCGAGAAGCGGCCGTCGAGCATCGGCGGCAGGAAGCGCTTGCGCTCGTCGTCCAGCGCGAAGTGCTCGAGCAGGTCGGCGGCGCCGTGGGTCAGCCCGGGGTACATCTGGAACGCGGTGTTGGCCCCGCTCTGCAGCTCCTGGAGCACGACGCCGACCGCGGCGGGACCGCCGAAGCCGCCGGCCTCGGCCGGGATCGTGAACGGCATCAGGCCGATCTCGAAGAGCCGCCGCCACGCCTCCCGGAAGCCCGGCGGGGTGAGGACGCGCCCGCCTTCGATCCGGCAGCCGGTCCGGTCGCCGCGCGAGTTGAGCGGGCCCGACACCTCGGTGGCGAAGCGGTAGGCCTGGTCGATGACCGCGTCGCACTCCTCGCGCGAGAGATGCGCGAACCGCTCGAGCGCGAACAGGCGGCCGGCGCCGAGATGGTCCCAGAGCGTGAAGCGGATGGCCCGCAGGTCGGCCTTGTAGTGGCTGTCGGGCGCCAGGGCCATGCCGAGCCCTTCCGTCATTCGACCCCGGCCACCGCCAGCACCCGGCCCATGCGCGTCGCCGCCAGCTCGGGGTCGCGCAGCAGCCCCGCCGCATCCATGAGCCTGAACTGCGCGCTGAGGTGGACGATGGAGCGGGCGCTCTCCAGGCCGCCGACCATGCGGAAGTGGGACTGGTGGCCGTTGAGATAGGCGGCGAACACGACGCCGGTCTTGTAGAAGCGCGTGGGCGCGCCGAACAGGTGACGCGAGAGCGTCAGCGTGGGCGCCAGGATCCGGTCGAACGCCGGGCGATCGCCGCGGTCGAGCGCGTGGAGCGCGGCCGCCGCGGCGGGCGCGATGACGTCGAAGATCCCCAGCAGCGCGTCGCTGTACCCCTGCGCGTCGCCGCCGATCGTCGTTGGATAATCGAAATCGTCGCCGGTGTACATGCGCACGCCCTTGGGGAACCGCCGCCGCATCGCGATCTCCCGAGCTTGATCGAGCAGCGAAATCTTTACCCCATCGATCCTGGTGGCGTATTCATTCACGATGGCCAGGAGCGTCTCGACCTGGCGGTCGCGGCCGCGCGAGCCCCAGTAGCCGGCCAGCGCGGGGTCGAACATCTCGCCGAGCCAGTGGACGATGACCGGCTCGCGCGCCTGGCTCAGGATGCGGCCGTACACCTTGACGTAGTCGTCGGGGCTCTTGGCGCACGCCGCCAGTGCCCGCGAGGCCATGAGGATGATCCGGCCGCCGCAGCCCTCGATCCACGCGCACTGCTCCTCGTAGGCCGCCTCGACGTCGGCGATCGTCACCCGCGGCCCGGGCTCCAGGTGGTCGGTGCCGGCGCCGGAGGCGAGCACCGCGCCGGGCACGGTCTTCGACTCCGCCACGCTGCGCTTGATCAGCTCCCTGGCCGCCGACCAGTCGAAGCCCATCCCCCGCTGCGCTGTGTCCATGGCCTCGGCCACGGCCAGGCCGAGCGACCAGACGTGGTGGCGGAAGCGCAGCGTCGCGTCCCAGTCGAGCGCGACCTCCAGGGTGGGATTGACGGCCGCCAGCGGATCGGCGACCACGTGCACGGCCGCCATCCCGATGCGGCTCCGGATCGGCCCGGGCGGCGCCGTGACCGGGGCCCGGCCGGAGAGGGTGTAGAGGGCGAGCGTTCCATCGGCGCGCGGGAGCGTCAGGGTGGCTGGCATGCCGTCAGTCTAGCACCGTGGCCTCATTGACAGGGCCACGCCAACTGGCTAAGGTTGTCCGCACTTTCCCCGGGGAGCCCACCGCAGCGACTCTCGAAGGAGGCCGGTATGGCAGCCAAGGCCGACAAGAACCGCACGAAGTTCGTGCTCGACGAAAAGGACATCCCGACCAAGTGGTACAACATCCAGGCCGACCTCAAGACGCCGGCGCCGCCGGTCCTGCACCCCGGCACCAAGCAGCCGATCGGGCCGCAAGACCTGGCGCCCCTGTTCCCCATGGAGCTGATCAAGCAGGAGGTCAGTCAGCAGCGGTGGATCGAGATCCCCGACGAGATCCGTGACGTCTATCGCCTGTGGCGGCCGTCTCCCCTCTACCGGGCGCGGCGCCTGGAGAAAGCGCTCGGCACGCCGGCGCGGATCTACTACAAGTACGAGGGCGTGAGCCCGGCCGGCAGCCACAAGCCCAATACGGCCGTGGCACAGGCCTACTACAACAAGAAGGAGAAGGTCACGCGCCTCAGCACGGAGACGGGCGCCGGCCAGTGGGGCTCGGCGCTGGCGCTCGCCTGCCAGATGTTCGGGCTCCAGTGCAAGGTCTACATGGTCAAGGTCTCCTACCAGCAGAAGCCGTACCGGCGCATCATGATGGAGACGTGGGGCGCCCAGGTCGTCGCCAGCCCCAGCCCCGACACCCAGTCGGGCAAGAAGGTCCTGGAGCAGGACCCGAACTCGCCCGGCTCGCTCGGCATCGCCATCAGCGAGGCCGTCGAGGACGCGGCCACCCGCGACGACACCAAGTACTCGCTGGGCAGCGTGCTCAACCACGTGCTGATGCACCAGACGGTCATCGGGCTCGAGGCCAGGAAGCAGCTGGAGAAGGCCGACGACGCGGCCGACATCGTCATCGGCTGCGCGGGCGGCGGCTCGAACTTCGCGGGGCTGTCGTTCCCGTTTGCGGCCGACAAGCTCACGGGCAAGAACAAGAAGATCCGGATCATCGCGGTGGAGCCGGCGGCGTGCCCGAGCCTGACCAAGGGACAGTACGCCTACGACTTCGGCGACACCGTGGGCCTCACCCCGCTCGTCAAGATGCACACGCTCGGGCACACGTTCATCCCGGCGCCGTTTCACGCCGGCGGCCTGCGCTACCACGGCATGGCGCCGCTGGTCTGCAAGCTCTACGACGAGGGCGTCATCGAGGCGACGGCGGTGCCGCAGCTCGCCACCTTCCAGGCGGCCATGCAGTTCGCGCGGACGGAGGGCATCATCCCGGCGCCGGAGTCGGCCCATGCCATCCGCGTCGCCATCGCCGAAGCGGAGCGCTGCAAGGAGGAAGGCAAGCGGCGCACGATCCTCTTCAACCTCTCGGGTCACGGTCACTTCGACCTGGGCGCCTACGAGGCGTTCCTGGCGGGCAAGCTGCAAGACTACGAGTACCCGGCCGCGAAAGTGGAAGAAGCGCTGCGCAACCTGCCGAAGGTCTAGGAGGCCACGCGGATGAGGGGTTCACGTCGTGACTTCTTGAGGACGGGGGCCGCGGCGGCCGGCGCCGCGCTGGTCGCGCCGCGGGTGTCGCACGCCCAGGCCAAGGGGAAGGTCCGCCTCGCCTACCTGCAGCTGGGATGGGCGGCGACCGAGATCATCCACAAGGAAGACCTGCTGGGCAAGC
>DASWJN010000337.1:0-6300 GCA_036397135.1 Candidatus Methylomirabilota bacterium | reverse complement strand
CGGGTCGGACACGATGGCCGTGGCCGAGGCCCTGGGACGCCTGATTTCGCTCACGCTGAGGCTGCCTTCGCCGATGTCGCCTCAGCGGCGGCTCGAGGAGGTCATCAGCCAGCTCTCCCGCATCGGCGGCGCCCAGCCGCTGGGCTTCGGCAAGGGCAAGGTGCTCTCGCTGCCCGACGCCCTGGCCCGCACCCTGGCCGAGCACACCGGCCAGCTCAAGCACGTGTCGGAGGCGCCGCCCATGGCCAGGGCCGGCGACTCGCGCCGCATCGGCGACCTCTGCAAGGAGTGCGGCCAGGCGACGTTCGTCTACGAGGAAGGCTGCAAGAAGTGCCTGTCGTGCGGCTACAACGAGTGCTGACCCCACGACCTTGGCAACGGTCGACGCAGTAGAGTCGACGCAGTAGAAAGGACTCACGGGCTCCCGTTGGGGGGTCGGAGGGGGGAGCGGCGGTCGCTCCCCCCTTCCAGAACAGGATAGAATTCCCGCGTGTTTTCCGGTGGATCGTACGACGAGGTCAAGCGCTGGTTCCGCAACTTCCTCACCTCGCACGCCAAGCGCGAGCACCCGCGCGTGGAGGTCGTCCTCGACGACGACGCCCTCGAGGGCCGTGCCTACCGCGCGCGCCTGCGCTTCGGTGACCGGGTGAGCGAGCCGCTGGAGCTGGACTACAAGGAAGTCGCCGACAACCGCGGGACGCTGGCGTGGTGCGCGGCGCTGGCGGCCCGCACGCGCGCGCTGGCGCGCAGCCTGCTCGGGTCGGGGAGCGCCGGCGACGCCCGCGCCCGCTAGCGCCCGCCGCCCCCGCTGGCTCGCGGCGGGGGACGTCAACGGCTTTCTCGGCCTCGCTCTCGACAACACCACCAACCTCGTCGTCCTCTCCGGCCTGCTGATCGGCGTCTTCGGCTTCCCGGCCGACCTCGTGCTCGGCCGGATGCTGCCGGGGACGGCGCTCGGCGTGCTGGTGGGCGATCTCGCCTACACGGTCATGGCCGTGCGGCTGGCGCGCCGCACCGGGCGCCGATCCTCGTGTTCATCGGGCTCGAGATCACCGCCCAGGCGTTCCTGGCCTCGCCGCCGCGTCACGGCGCCGCGGTGGCGATCACCTTCGTGCCGGTCGCCGCGGCCGTGGTGCTGATCGAGCTGGGTGGCATCCTGTCGGCGCTGGGCCGCACGGCCGCCGATCTCACCGGCGAGGCCGCGATGACGTACCGGGCGCTGCGGGTGCTCGGCAACGGCTTCATCCTGACCGCGGTGCTCTGGGGCGCGGCGCTGGTGTTCATCATCGAGCGGCGGGCGGCCGCCACCGCCGCCGTGTTCGCGATCGCCAGCCTGGCGACCCTGGGCGGGCTCGTGCACTCGCCGCTGCCCAGCGGCGCCGTCTTCTGGCCGTGGGCCGCCGCCGCGCCGCTGGCCGTGGCCGCGCCGCTGGCCGGCGCCTACGGCGCGCTGGCCGGGCTGGCGCTGCTGGCGGCGGAGCGGGCGCGGCCGCGCTAAGATCGAGCCGGAGGAGAGCGCCATGAACATCGCCAGCATCCTCGCCACCAAGGGAGACAAGGTCGTGACGATCCTCGCCGAGCAGACGATCCGCGAGGCCCTCGGCGTGCTCGCCCAGCACAACATCGGCGCGCTGGTCGTCGTCGACGACGCCCGGCGTCCGGTCGGCATGCTGTCCGAGCGGGACATCGTGCGGTGGGCGGCCCGGAACGAGGCGGTCTTTCCGCTGCTGGTCAGCCAGCTCATGACGCGCGACCTGATCCTCGGGGCGCCCGGCGACGACCTCGGCTCGGTCGGCTCGACGATGGTGACGCGCCGGATCCGCCACCTGCCGGTGGTGGACGGCGGCAAGCTGGTGGGCATGGTCTCGATCGGCGACGTCGTGAAGGCCCAGCGCGACCAGTTCCAGGGCGAGGTCGACACGCTCCAGACGATCGTCATGGAACGCGGTCACTGATGACGCGGGGGACCGCGGAGCGCCCGCTCCGCGTCGCCGTCGTCGGCGCCGGGCCGGCCGGCTTCTACGTCGCCGAGCACCTGCTGCGCCGCGGCGACCTCGTCGCCGACGTCGACCTGTTCGACCGCCTGCCGACGCCCTACGGCCTGGTGCGGGCCGGGGTGGCGCCCGATCATCAGAAGATCAAGTTCGTGACGTCGGCGTTCGACAAGGTGGCGGCCCATCCGCGCTTCCGGTTCTTCGGCGGCGTGGAGCTCGGCAAGGACGTCAGCGTGGACGACCTCCGGTCGCACTACGACCAGATCGTCTACACGACCGGCGCCCAGACCGACCGGCGCATGGGGATCCCGGGCGAGGACCTGCCCGGCAGCCATCCGGCCACGGAGTTCGTGGCCTGGTACAACGGCCATCCGGACTATCGTGACCTCCAGTTCGACCTCTCGCAGGAACGCGTCGCGGTCGTCGGCGTCGGCAACGTGGCGGTGGACGTGGCCCGCGTGCTCTGCCGGACGCCCGAGGAGCTGGCGACGACCGACATCGCCGACCACGCGCTGGAGGCCCTGCGGCACAGCCGCGTGCGCGAGGTCTATCTGCTCGGCCGGCGGGGCGCCGCCCAGGCGGCGTTCACCAACCCCGAGGTCAAGGAGCTGGGCGAGCTGGAGGCGGCCGACGTCGCCGTCGTGCCCGGGGAGGTGGAGCTGGATCCGCTCAGCCGCCAGGCGCTGGAGCGGAGCGGCGACCGGGCCGGCGCCAAGAAGGTGCAGATCCTCCAGTCCTACGCGCACCGGCCCCCGACCGGCAAGCCGCGGCGGCTCACGCTCCGCTTTCTCGTCTCGCCCGTCGCGCTCCTCGACACGGGTGCCGGCGGCGTCGGCGCGATTCGCCTCGTGAAGAACCGCCTGACGGCCTCGGCCACCGGCGCCATCCAGGCCCAGCCCACGGACCAGTTCGAGGAGCTGCCGGTCGGGCTGGTATTCCGCTCGGTCGGCTACCGGGGCGTGCCGCTGCCCGGCGTGCCGTTCGACGACAAGTGGGGCGTCGTGCTCAACGAAAAGGGCCGGGTGCTCGATCCGGAGACCAAGCAGCCGCGGCCCGGCGAGTACACCGCCGGCTGGATCAAGCGGGGGCCGACCGGCGTCATCGGCACCAACAAGCCCGACGCCGCCGAGACGGTGACCGCAATGCTGGAGGACGCCGCCGCCGGGCGCGCGCTGGAGCCGGTGGAACCCGAGCCCGACGCCGCCGAGCGCCTCGTGCGCCAGCGGCAGCCCCTGTACGTCTCCTATCCCGACTGGCTCCGGCTCGACGAGCTGGAGGTCGCGCGCGGGCGGGCGAGCGGGCGGCCGCGCGTGAAGTTCACCCGCGTCGACGAGATGCTGGCCGCCCTCGGGAACCGCCGCCGTCCCTGAGCGGATTCCGCCGGTGGGAGAGCCGCGCCAGCGGGCCGGCGAGCCCCTTCATCGAGCCCGCGCGTGAATAGCGGCTTGACGGCGTTCGTCACACGAGTGTTAAATGGCCGCGTTTTGTGAATCGCATCACGAACGTCGGGGAGGAGGCGCCATGAGGGCCTGTCTGAGGACGCTGACCGTTGTTGCCGCCGCCGTCACGCTGGTGGCCGGGGCGGGCATCACGGCCGCGTCGGCGCAGGGGGAGTGGAAGGCGCCGGCCGACGCCAAGAAGACGAAGAATCCGGTGAAGGGCGTCGGCAACGCCAAGAAGAACGTCGAGACCAACTGCGTCACCTGCCACGGCGCCAGCGGCAAGGGCAACGGCCCCGCCGCCGCCGCGCTGCCTCCGCCCAAGCCCGCGGACTGGACGTCGGCCAAGGTGCAGGCCGAGGCCGACGGCGAGCTCTTCTGGAAGATCAGCAACGGCCGCGGCGCCATGCCGCCGTGGAAGCATTTGCCCGAGAAGGACCGCTGGGAGATCGTGAACTACATCCGGACGCTGAAGAAGTAGCCCGGGCTCGGCCCCCCTCGCAACGCCCTGCTGGCGTGCGCCGGCAGGGCGTTCGTATATTCGGTGTCATGCGTCTGGCCTGCCTCGACCTCGGCAGCAACACCGTGCGTCTGCTCGTCGAGAACGCTGCTGCGCCGGCTGGGGGGCCTGACCGTCGGCGAGCGCGCCGCGCTGCCCTGCCTGGAGCCCGGCCGGGCCGACCTGATCGTGGCCGGCACCGCCATCGTCCTGGCGACCCTGGACCTGACGGGCGCCGGCCGGATGGTCGTGAGCGATCGGGGGTTGCGCGAGGGGATCCTGGCCCGCCTGAGCGTCAGCGGTTTGACAGGGTGGGGCCCGTTGTCTATGCTAGGTCGGCAAGATGGATGAGATTGCGGTACTCGTGCTGAACGCGACGTACGAGCCGCTGCATTTCACCAACGCCCGCCGGGCCGTGACGCTCATGCTGGCCGGCAAGGCCGAGGCCGTCGAGGCCTCTCCCCGGGTGATTCGCTCGCCGTCGCGGGCCTTTGCGCTGCCGGCGGTGATCCGGCTGGCGGTCTTCATCCGCAAGCCGTTCCTGGATCGGGTGGCCTTCAACAAGAAGAACATCCTGCGGCGCGACGGCTACACCTGCCAGTACTGCAACCGGCGCGGCGAGCGGCTGACCGTCGACCACATCGTGCCGCGCTCGCGCGGGGGCGCGACCAGCTGGACCAACGTGGTGGCGGCCTGCCTGCGCTGCAACCTCAAGAAGGGCAACCGCCTCCTGGACGAGAGCGGGATGCGGCTGCTCCGCGACCCCGTGCATCCCAAGTTCGTCTTCTCGACCCACATGCTGCGCCACCCGCACGCGCACTCGCTGCTGGACTCGTGGCGGAAGTACCTCGTCGCGGTCCCGATCCCGTCCTAGCGCCGTCCGGCGCGATGTTCCGCCTCACGTCGGAGTACTCGCCGCGCGGCGACCAGCCGCAGGCGATCGCCGACCTCACCCGCCTGGTCCGGGACGGGCGCCGCCACGCCGTGCTGCGCGGCGTGACGGGCTCCGGCAAGACCTTCACGATGGCCAACCTCATCGCCAACGTGAACCGGCCCACGCTGGTGCTGTCGCCCAACAAGACGCTGGCCGCCCAGCTGTTCAGCGAGTTCAAGGCGTTCTTCCCGGACAACGCGGTCGAGTACTTCGTCTCCTACTACGACTACTACCAGCCGGAGGCGTACATCCCGCAGTCCGACACTTACATCGAGAAGGACGCGCTCATCAACGACGAGATCGACCGCATGCGCCACTCGGCCACCCGCTCGCTGCTGGAGCGGCGCGACGTGGTGGTGGTGGCCTCGGTCTCCTGCATCTACGGCATCGGCGCCCCCGAGACCTACCGCGACATGCACCTGGCGCTGCGGGAAGGCGAGGTGATGGACCGCGACGCCATCATCCGGCGGCTGATCGCCGTGCAGTACGAGCGCAACGACTACGACTTCCACCGGGGGACGTTCCGCGTCCGCGGCGACGTGGTGGAGGTGTTCCCGGCCAACGAGGAGTCCTCGGCGATCCGCATCGAGCTGTTCGGCGACGTGATCGACGCCATCCACCGCCTCGACCCGCTCAAGGGGCAGGTGCAGCTTCGGCTGCCGGAGATCCACGTCTACCCGGCCAGCCACTACGTGACCCCCGCCGAGCAGCTCGAGCGGGCGCTGGGGACGGTGCAGGAAGAGCTGGGCGAGCGGCTGGCCTTCCTGCGCGGCAAGAACCGCCTGCTGGAGGCCCAGCGGCTGGAGCAGCGCACGCTGTTCGACATGGAGATGCTGCGCGAGCTGGGGTACTGCCACGGCATCGAGAACTACTCGCGCCACCTGACCGGGCGGCGGCCGGGCGAGCCGCCGCCGGTGCTGATCGAGTACCTGCCCGACGACGCGCTGATCGTCATCGACGAGAGCCACGTGGCGGTGCCCCAGGTCCGGGGCATGTACTATGGCGACCGCTCGCGCAAGGAGTCGCTGGTCGAGTACGGCTTCCGGCTGCCGTCGGCCTTCGACAACCGGCCGCTGACCTTCGAGGAGTTCACGCGGCTGACCCGCCAGACGGTCTACGTCTCGGCGACGCCGGCCGACTACGAGGTGGGCCTGGCCGGCGACGCGGTCGCCGAGCAGGTGATCCGGCCCACCGGGCTCATGGATCCCCGGATCACCGTGCGACCGGCCGGCGACCAGGTGGACGACCTGCTGCACGAGATCCGCGCCCGCGCCGAGCGCGAGGAACGCGTGCTGGTGACCACCCTCACCAAGCGCATGGCCGAGGACCTGACCGAGTACTACCAGCAGCTCGGCCTGCGCGTGCGCTACCTGCACTCCGACATCGACACGCTGGACCGGGTGGCGCTGATCCGCGACCTGCGCCTGGGCAAGT
>DASWJN010000336.1:0-15964 GCA_036397135.1 Candidatus Methylomirabilota bacterium | reverse complement strand
CTAAGCCAGCGATTTTGATCGCATTAGGAGGCAATAAAATTCTTGGTCACCCGGATGGTCACCCGAGACGACGAGGGGCTACGGGTTGCCCCGTAACCCCTTGATTTATGGAGCGGCCGACCGGATTCGAACCGGCGACGTCCAGCTTGGGAAGCTGGCATTCTGCCACTGAATTACGGCCGCGTCCCATCGACATGGGGACCCCGAGATGGCCCCCAAGCCCCCAACCGCTCGGCGCGCCCCGGCGGAGCCGTGGCGCTCCTCGATTCTACTCGCCGGTGGAGAGGTCCACCACCGGTTACTTGCTGCTACTTGATCGCCATGTCGTAGGCGCGGATCAGCTCGTCGCTGCGCGCTTTCCAGGCCAGACGCTTGTTGGCGCCGTAGAGGTCGATCTGCTGATAGAGCGGCACGGCGGGCGTCTCCTCGATCCACAGCGTGTTGATCCGGTGATAGAGGGCGAGGCGCTTCTTCTCGTCCATCTGTGACTGCGCCTCCTCGACCATCCCGTTGAAGTCGTCGTTGCGCCAGTTGACGAAGATGTTCGGCGCCTTGAACAGCGGCACGTAGATCGCCTCGGCGTCCATCGTCGGATGGCCCCAGCCGATGAGCCACACCGGCCCGGCCTTGTGCACGTACACCATGTTGTTCAGGTAGTTCACGAACTCGAACGTCCGCAGCGTCGTGCGGATCCCGGCCTTGCTCAGCTGCCCGGCGACCGCCTCGGCGACCTCCTTGTCGCGCACGTACCGCCCCTGCGGCCCGTTGAGGACGATGTCCACCCCGTTCGGGAAGCCGGCGTCCGCCAGCAGCTTCTTCGTCCGGGCCAGGTCCTGCTTGATCGGCCTGAGCGAGGGATCGAAGCCGAAGTGCAGGCTGGTCAGCATGGTCGGCACCCGCACCGCCTTGCCGTCCATCACGCTCTTGATGATCTCGTCGGCGTCCACCGCATACGCGATCGCCTGGCGCACGCGCTTGTCGGCGGTGGGCCCGCCGTAGGGCCCGGTCGGCTTGTGCTGGGCGTCCATCTGGTGCGTGTAGATCATCAGCTGGATCGTCCGGATGGACGGGGCGGTGCTGAGGAAGACCTTCGGGTGCTTGTCGATGATGGTGGCCAGGTGCGGCGGGATGTTGACCGCCACGTCGATCTCGCCATTCTGCAGCGCCGCCACCCGGACCGCGTCGTCGGGGATCGGCTTGAAGACGACCGTCTTGACCCTGGCGGCCCCGCCCCAGTAGCCCGGGAAGGCCTCCATCACGATCTCTTCGTCCTTGGCCCACCGCACGAACTTGTAGGGGCCGGTGCCGATCGGGTTGCGGGAGATGGCCGCCGTGTCCTTGCCGGCGTACTCCTTGGGCGGGTACATCGAGGCCTGGCGCAGGGCGATGTGGCTCAGGAACACCGGCCACGGCTTCTTGGTGTGGATGCGCACGGTGAACGGATCGACGATGTCCACCCGATCGATCGGCGCGAACGACGACGAGCCGCGCAGCTTGTTGGCCGGGTTGATCAGCCGCTCGATGCTGAACTTGACCGACTCCGCGTTGAACTCCTCGCCGTTGTGGAACTTGACGCCGCGGCGGAGCTTGAACTCCCAGGTGGTGGGTGCCACCAGCCTGGGCATCTCGGCCGCCAGCATGGGCACCAGCTTGAGGTTCTGATCGCGCTCGAGCAGGGCCTCGAACATCTGGGCGCCGACGTTGGAGGCCGGCTGCTCCTGCTGGTTCGTCATGTCGAGCGTGGTCGGGTCCACGCCTTGCGCGATGACGACCCGGCCCGCCGGCGCGGCCACCGCCGCCACGGGGAGCAGGAGCATCGAGAGCACGACGACGGCGCTGCGCCAGTGATTCATGGTTGCGGCCTCCTCGGCGGCAGAGGTTTCTTCGCGTTGAGTGACGCTACTTTATGGGGCGCCGCCGAAGGAGTCAAGATATGCCAGCGCCTCCTCGTGGGTCCGCACGAGCCCCAGTTCCTGCGCCTCGCGGGCGCGCGCGAGCAGGTCGCCGACGACGGGCCCGGGCGGCAGGCCGTAGCGCGCCATGACGTCGTGGCCGCGCAGCAACGGGGGCGCGGCCGCCGCGCTCTCCGCCTCCGGCCAGCCACCCAGCAGATCCCGGATGAGGCTGGCGCCGCGCCAGACGGTCAGTGGCGAGGCCCCCGTCACCGCGGCGGCATCGACGAGCGCCAGCAGCAGGAGGTCGCGCGTGTCCGGACCGAGATCGCGGTAGAACCGGTAGCGCGCGCGGTGAGTCACCTCGCCGGCCTGGGCCAGATGCATCGGCCGCAGGTGATGGCGCACCAGCCGCTCGAGGACCGCGGCGGCGCGGTCCGGCAGCCGCAGGCGGCCGGCGATGACGCGCGCGCGGGCGGCGCCCACCAGGTCGTGCTCGAAGAACCGCACGCGGCCGGCCACCACCTGCCGCGTCTCGGGCTTCGCCACGTCATGCAGGAGGGCGGCCAGCTTGAGGACCGCGGCGCGGTCGATCGCACCCCCCAGCCCTTCCGCCAGATGCGCGCGCAGATCCTCGCCGAACGGCGCCAGGGCGTCCAGGCGCGGGAGCAGGCGGTCGCACGCCTCCACGGCCCGCAGCGAGTGCTCGAGCACGCCGAAGCGGTGAGGCGCCGGCTGGGCCGCCGCCCGCATGGGGCCGATCTCCGGCAGGATCACGGCCAGCAGGCCCAGCGCGTCGGCGCGGCGCAACGCCCGCCCCGTCGCCGGAAGCTGGAGCAGCGCAACCAGCTCGTCGAGCACCCGCTCGGCCGCGACACCGGCCAGCGCCGGTGCCGCGGCCCGCACCGCGCCGGCCGCCGCCGGCGTGAGACGAAAGCCGAGCGTCGCCTCCAGGCGTACGGCCCGCAGGGTGCGCAGCGGGTCCTCGGCCAGCGCGCGGGGCCCGGCGGGTCGCAGCCGGCGTGCCCGCAGGTCGGCCCGGCCCCCGGTGGGGTCCACGATCGGCGCCCGTCCCCGGGCCAGCAGCGCGTCGAGCTGAACCGCCAGCGCGTTGATGGTGAAGTCTCGCGCCGCGAGATCGCCTGCGAGGGTGGATGCGCGGAACTCGTTGAGGTCCACCTGCACGCCGGGCCGGACCACCCGGGCGGCGCCGCGCTCGGCGTCCAGCACGACGGCAGTGGCATCGAGGCGGGCCGCCAGCCGCTCGGCCAGGGCGAGCGCCCCGGCCGGCAGCGCCAGGTCGAGGTCGAAGGACGGCCGCCCCAGCAACGCGTCGCGCACGGCGCCACCGACCAGCACGAGGCCACGCTCGCCTCCGGCCTCGGCCCGCGCAGCGCGCAGGAGCGCGACGGCCGCGGGCGCCAGGCGGCGCAGCTCGAGCTCAGCGCCCATGAACGCCCCGAGGGATCGAGCCGCGCCCCGGCAAAGCCAGGGCGCGCCGAACGCCGGGTAGTCGAGGACCGTCACGGCTTTGCCGCGACGGTCCGAGCGTTTGGGGGGTGTGGGGGGCCATATCGGGGCCCCCCACTCAGTCGAAGCCGAAGAAGCGGAGCGCGTTGTCGTGGAAGATCTTCCGGCGAACGCCGTCCTCGAGCGGGCGCGCCCAGGCCCAGCGGCGCTCCTCGTCGTAGTCGTAGGGGATCAGCGGGAAGTCCGAGCCGAACATCACGCGATCCTGATGCCGGACCAGGTCGGCGTCCGTCACCGCCGCGGGATCGGCCCCCACGAAGGCCTTGGCGTGCGGGCTCATGGCCATGGTGGTGTCCACGTAGAGGTGAGGGTACCGCGCCAGCAGGGCCAGGAACTCCCCGCTCTGGAACGCGCCCATGTGGGCGACGCACACGCGCAGCCTCGGGAAGCGCTCCATCACCCGGCGGAACCGCTCGACCCCCGTGAACGGGTCGCGGTACGGCATCGTGCCAACGTGCAGCACGAAGACGTGGCCGGCCGCCTCGGCGCGCTCGTAGACGGGCAGCAGCCGCGCGTCGTCCACGTGAAAGCGCTGGACCGAGTGGTGGAACTTGAAGCCGCGCAGCCCCAGCGCTCCCGTGGCCTCGGCGGCCACCACGTCGAGATCGGCGTCGTCGGGATGCAGCGTGCCGAGCGCGACGGCCTCCGGCAGCCCCGCCGCCGTCGCGGCCAGCCAGCGGTTCAGCTCACGCGCCATCCCGGGCCGGTGCGCGTAGGAGAAGAAGCAGAACCGGCGGACGCCACGGGCGCGCAGGGTGTCGGCCACGGCGGCCGGATCGAAGGGATGCGCGTTGACCCAGCCGTGGCCGGCGAACCACCGCTCGATCGCGCGGGCCAGCGGCCCGGGGTGCAGGTGCACGTGGGCGTCGATGCAGGGGAGCGCCGGGTCCCACGGCGGGGGCGAGGGGCCGGCCACCGGCCGCGCCCGATCAGTCCAGGGTGAAGCCGCGGTCGGTCACGCGGTACTCGACGATCTCGTCGCTCATCGCGCTGCCGCGGTGCTTGACCACGCACAGCATGCGCGCGAGCCGCGAGCCCACCCGCTCGCTGCCGAGCACCACGATGGTGTTGGCGGTGGCGCCGATGTCGCCGGTGGCGACCTTGCGGGCGAGCAGGTCCTCCAGCCGCGTCTCCTCGGTGGTGACGAGCAGCAGCGTGGTGATCTGCGCGTGATCGTACCGGTGGGCGTCGATGAACTCACGGTGCTTCCACACCGGCAGGCAGATCTCCATCCCGAGGGTCTCGGCGTCGCGGTGGATGGTCTTGCGGTACAGCTCGTCGAACATCCAGAACTGGATGGAGTCGGCCGGCGAGTCCATCGGCTCGACGCCGTCCACGACCACCCGGCGGGTGCCGGCGGCGAAGTGGAAGTAGAAGAACGGGCCCACGGTGTGGAGCGCGTGGTTGTAGGTCGCCTTCCAGTTCCAGTCGAACTCGTACGAGCCGTCCGGCGTGGGCACCTGGAAGTCGCGCACGCGGCCGACCCACCTCAGCGCGTTCGAGTAGTGGGCCTCCATCTCGGCGGGCGCCGGGTACGGGTCGGCCATCGGGGTGACGGTGTGTCCCCACGCCTTCAGCGGCCAGCGGAAGAGGCGCGCCGCGTACTCGTCGTGCTGCTGGGAGTCGCCCCGCCCATTCAGGTCCAGCACCACGCCCCGGGCGCCGTCGGCGGTGCGCCCGTGGTCGGCGAACGTGAGGCCCAGGTGGGTCTTGCCGATGCCGGTGGCGCCGTAGACGACGGCCAGGGTGCCGGGCAGCAGGCCGCCACCCAGCATCTCGTCGAGCCGGGGAACGCCGGTGCAGACGCGCGAGGTCACGAGGCGGGATTCTACCCCGTCCGGCCCTTCGTCGCGAACTGGCGCTCGTAGAGCGCCCGCAGCTCCTCCAGCGTCGTGGCCTGGCCGGGGCCCTTGTCGTCGCGGATGCGCGCGATGCGGGCGAAGCGGAGGGCGAGGCCGGAGGGGTAGGTCGGGCTGCGCTGGACCTCGTTGTACTGGACCTCGACGACGACCTCCGGCCGCACGCGGACGGTATAGCCGTCGTCGCCGACGGCCAGCGCGCGCAGCCGCTCGGTCATGGCGGCGAACTCGGCGTCGGTCAGGCCCTTGAAGGTCTTGCCCACGTCGGCGAAACCCTCGCCGTCACGCACCGCCAGATGGTAGTTCGACAGCCAGCCCACCCTCCGGCCCGAGCCGCGGTCGGCGGCGACGATCACGCAGTCGAGCGTGTCGGCGGCCTTGAGCTTGAACCACCGCTTCCCGCGGCCGCCCGGCTCGTAGGCCGACCCCAGCTCCTTGGCCATCAGGCCCTCGTGGCCGGCCGCCAGCGAGCGTGCCTGGAACGCCTGGGCGGCCTCGACCGCGTCCACCACCGTGCGCTCGGCCAGATAGCGATCCCCGGTCACCCGGCGCAACGCCTGCCAGCGCTCCGCGTACGGCGCGTCGATGAGCGAGCGCCCGTCGAGCATCAGGCAGTCGAAGAAGTGCAGGGCCAGCGGCATCTCGCGGGCGAGTGCGTCGACGCCGTGGACACGCCGGAACCGGCGCATCAGCTCCTGGAATGGCAACGGCCGGCCGGCGCGGTCGAGCGCCACGACCTCGCCGTCGAGGATGAACGGCGCCCCCGCGAGCTCGCGCGCGACGGCCACCACGTCGGGCAGGCTGCGCGTCACGTCGGACAGGCGGCGCGTCCAGATGCCGATTCGCTCGGCCTCGCGATGGAGCTGGATCCGGGCGCCGTCGTACTTGAACTCCAGCGCGGTGCGGCCGCCGTGGGCCCGCAGCACCTGGTCGAGGTCGGCGGCGATCTCGGCGAGCATCGGCAGCAGCGGCACGAACGGCCGCGGGGTCGCGCCGGCCAGCGCCTCGGCCCCGCCGGCGCGGGCCAGCATCGCCACCGCCGAGAGGTCTCCCAGGAAGAGCGCGGCCCGGCGCACGCACGCCGGATCGGCGCCCGCGGCGGCGGCGATCGCCTCCAGGACGAGGCCCTCGGACACACCGGTGCGCAGCTCGCCGCCGATGATCCGCCCGAGGAACTCTCGCTCCTCGGCGGTGGCGCGGGCCGCCAGCTCGGCCAGGCGCGCCTCCCGCGCACGGCGCGATCCCCCGCCGGTGGCCTCGGCCACCGCGGCGAAGGCGGCACCCACGTCGGACAGCGTCAGGCTGGCGTCGGAGACCGCCGGCACGCGCGGCAATCCGCGGACTCCCAGCACCCGGGGGTCCGAGGCTGCAAATGCCCGGGCGGTGAGGAACGCCACCGCCGGCCCGACCTCGTCCGCGTCGAGCGCCTTCAGGAAGTCGGCGACGAGCCGGCGCTTTTCGAGCCGGCCAGAAGTCGCCTCCAGGCGCCGTCCCAGCGCGGCGAACTCGGCGAAGCGCGTCACGCGTCCATTCTAGGGCCGCCGGCTCGAGCCCGCTCACCGGCCCCACCGCATTTGACTCGCGGACGTCCGGGGCACTAGGCTGCCACCATGCGCCGCCGGGTGCTCTACGACCCCGGCTCGCCGGCCGCCGCGGCCGCCGCCTCCCTGCTCGCCGACGAGTTCGACGTGCAGCCGTGGGCGCCGGCGGAGGCGGCGGAGAGCGTGGTCCTCACGTCCGATCCCGACCGGCCGCCGCCGGCCGAGCGATCGCGCCTGGTCGGCGTCGTCGATGCGGCGGCGCCCGGGCCGTGGCCGGCCGCGTGGTACGCCCTGGTGCCGGCCGGCACCGGGCGGCCACTGATGGCGCGGGCCGTCGCCAACGCGTTCGCCGATCTCGACGCCGTGGCCGAGCGCACCCGGCTCGAGCGCGAGCTGGGCGAGCTCAATGCCATCGGGCTCCAGCTCTCGGCCGAGCGCGACCTCGACGTCCTGCTGGACACCATCCTCACCAAGGCCTGCCAGATCACGCGCAGCGACGCCGGCTCGCTGTACCTCGTCGAGGAGGTGCCGGACGGCGTCGCGCGCCTGCGCTTTGCCCTGGCCCGCAACGAGAGCGTCGAGATCACGTTCCAGGCGGTCACGCTGCCGCTCGACGGCGAGAGCGTGGCCGGCCACGTGGCGCTCACGGGCGAGGTCGTGAACCTGGCGGACGCCTACGCGCCGCCGGGCGGCTCGCCCTTCCGCATCAACCGCTGGTTCGACGACCACGCGGGCTACCGCACGCGATCGATGCTGGTGGTGCCGATGCGGACGCCCCAGGGCCAGACGCTGGGCGCCCTGCAGCTCATCAACTGCAAGCCGGAGTTCGAAGGCCGGCTGGCCGCGGCCGCGGACGTCGAGCGCTACGTGGGCCCGTTCGGCGAGCGCCACGTCCGGCTCGCCCGCTCCCTCGCCTCCCAGGCCGCGGTGGCCCTGGCCAACCGCCGGCTCTACGACAGCATCAGCGACCTGTTCGAGGGATTCGTGAAAGCCTCGGTGACGGCCATCGAGTCGCGCGACCCGAGCACGTTCGGCCACTCCTTCCGGGTGGCCGACCTCACGGTGGGCCTGGCCGAGACGGTGGACCGCTGCCAGGTAGGCCCGTACCGCGACGTGCGCTTCACCGCCGAGGAGCTGCGCGAGCTTCGCTACGCCGCGCTCCTGCACGACTTCGGCAAGGTGGGCGTGCGGGAGCACGTGCTCGTGAAGTCCAAGAAGCTCTACCCGGCCGACCTCGACCGCATCCGGCAGCGCATCGAGCTGTTGATGCGCGACCTCGAGCTGGGCGCCACCCGGCGCAAGCTCGACTGGGCGGTGCGGCGTGGCGGGCAGGGGTACGCCGAGCAGGCGGCCCGGCTCGACGCCGAGCTGGCCGCCGCCATCGCCGAGCTGAACGAGGCCCTGGACGTCATCCTGGCCGTGAACGAGCCCGCCGTGCACCCCCACGACTTCGCCAGCGAGCTGCTGCGGATCACGGCGCGGTCGTGGGAGGATCACCGGGGCCGCCGCCGCACCGTTCTCACGCCGGACGAGGCCAGCGTGCTCGCCATCACCCGGGGCAGCCTCACCGACGCCGAGCGGCGGGAGATCCAGCAGCACGTCGTCCACACGTTCCAGTTCCTGGCCCAGATCCCGTGGACGCGCGAGCTGAGACGGATCCCCGAGATCGCGCGCTCACACCACGAGAAGCTGGACGGCTCCGGGTATCCGTTCGGCTCCGGCGCCGCGCAGATCCCGGTGCAGTCACGGATGATGACGATCGCCGACATCTACGACGCGCTCACCGCCACCGACCGCCCCTACAAGAAGGCGGTGCGGGTCGAGGACGCGCTCGACACCCTGCGCGACGAGCACCGGGCGGGCGCGCTCGACGGCGGGCTCCTCGAGCTCTTCATCGGGGCGCGCGTGTTCGAGCGGACGGACTGGCGGTAGCGCGACCGGGCCGGCGACAGCGCAGAGGGTCCCGGGACCACGAGGCCGGGGCCGAGCGATACCGTCGGCGTGTTCCCGCCTGTGCGCCGCGCAGAGCAATCGTTGGGAGGGAAACGGGTCCCGGGACCCTCCGCACTGCCGCCGGCCCTCGCGCGAGGGCAGTCGGGGCGCTCGAACACACAGGTCGGGGAAACGCTCCGTCCTCCGCGGGCGAGCGGCGGGGGCGTGCTCGCGGCAGGTTCGTCGCGAGGGTAGTACTGCCGCTAGTCTGCTCTGGGCCTCGGGCCCTCCCCGGCGGCCGACAGCAATTGGCGCAGGCCGGCCGGCTGTGATGTGCCATCACGCAAGACCATGATGTGGTCCGGCTCGGAACTGAACCAGGCGAACGATCTCCAGGCCAATGCGTCGACGGTCCTCTTGAATGCGGTGTCTCTCCGGTCACGGTAGGCGGTCACGAACGCGACGTGGTCAGGCCGGAAGCCGGCATCTGTGGCGATCTGAAGCAGCGCCTTCTGTCGCGCGCCGGTCACGGCGCCGTCGGTCGCCACCACCTCGACGAACACGAGCAGGATTTCACCGCCGCCGATGTCCACGAGGATCAAGTCCGGCAGGTGCCTCTGGGCATCGAGGCGTAAGCCGATGCGGCCGACCAGCGTTTCGTCGCGATAGAGCACCTTGGCCTGACTCTCGCTCAGCAGCACGACGCCGGGCTGGGCGAGAAAACGGCGAGCGAACACCTCGACGACCGCCTTCGCGATGACCGAGCTGGGGCCCGCCGCCAGCCGGCGCGTCTCCCCGTTGGGGAAGGTCACGAGGACGCCTTCGGGCGTCGCCACGACACCGCCCCGAAGAACGGCGATCCGCGCGAGCGCGGCGGGAGAAAGATTCTCCTTCTGCCACGAGAGGATGGCCGCCGCCAGTGCCTCGTCTCGAAGGCCAGGATCGAAGAGGTCGGCGAACGTTCGAGTGAGGGCGTATCGTGGTTTTGAAGATGTCGTCGGCACGTCTGGGAGCGTGACCACCGCCCCGGCCGGAATGAGCCCGTCGCGGAGCGTTTCATCCCGGATGGGTTCGCGGGAATTGTCGGCGTACCATCGTTTGCCGGGTGCGCTGAATTTCGGCGACAACGATGCCGTGGCGTAACTCTCGCGGTGCCGGGCCGTGGTACGTTGGGCTTGACGGTCGGTCATCCGGTAAATCTGCTTTGGCGCCAGATACCGGTCTCGCCCTTGGACGGCTCCGACGTAGAGCATCGCGAACACCGTCGAAGCGGCGATCTCGCGAACGCAATAACCACGGTTCGACGCGCCCTCCGGGAAGATCGACTGCAGGCGCCGCTGGATTTCGCCGCGAGTGAGGATTGCAGGGAGCGAGGCCTCCGCCTCATCCCGCGAGGTCATGACGAGTGAGGCACCTCGAGATAGAGCCGCTCACACGCTTGCTCGACCTCATGGCAGCTCGCACCCGTCTCGATGAGCCGGGCAATCGCTCGCATTGCTTCGGGTGCTGGCACTGGCAAGGCTTCCAGTTCGTACGCAGACACGGCGACGCTGCCATTGAGGCAGCGGAACGCACGATCGGCGATCGACGAGTTCAAGAATGCGGTCAGTACCGCCGCGGGGACCGGCGGCGCCCCAACCGCAGGGCGGATCATGTTCAGGTGATTCTCGACGACCGCCCCGCCATGCTCCCGGAGGAACCCGGCCGGCAACGCCGCCGCGATCAGGCGGCGGCTCTGCTCCTTGGCGGTCGTGCGTTGCAGGAGAACACACGGTTGACGGATGATGAGCCAGTCGTCATTCCGGCGCGGGCTGAAGTACGGGCGATGCTGCCTTTGCAACGCCCGAAAGACGAACTTCCCCTGAGACGTCACGGCCTCTGCCCAGACCAGCGGGAGACTGCCCGGAGTTTTCGTGCGGCGAAGCTGATCTTTGTGCCGATTCCATACGAGGGGTCCGGTGCTGACCGAGTACCCCCAGTCGCCCAGCCGATGAGGCATCCGCCGTAATCTGGCCACCAAACCGTCGGACCCTTGGTCCCGAGGCAAGAGCCAGGGAGCCCCGGGTTCGAGGGGCAGCACGAACGATCCGGCGGCGGCGACCCGCAGGGACACCTCGTCGATCGGGCTGACGAAGTGAACAGGAGCCGGCCATGCGCCTGTCTGGCACCGATACGTCGCGAGTAACGCCTCCTGAAGGACATCGTCGAAGACCCCACGGCGCGCGGTGATGAAATCGATGCTGACGGGCGGCGCCGCGCGCGCCAGGAGCGCTCGAAGCCGTCTGAAATACTGGCCGGCCAGGAAGCTCGTCGGCGTGACGAACGCCACGACGCCGTCATCCCGCGCCCAGCGGAGGGCGACATCCGTGAAGACGCCGTAGAGATTGGCGTGCCCATAGAGGCTCCGCGCGTACCGCGCGCGAAGCCGGGGCGACAATGTCACCCGCCCGTAAGGCGGGTTGCCGATGACCAGGCTGTACCGGTCACCGCCAGGCTCGCGGTCGAGGCTGTCGGCCACTTCGACGCACCGTGGGGCACTTCGTCGCGCGGCCCGGCACTGCGGCAGCAGGATCGCATCGAGCGATACCTGGGCGATCCACGCCGCGAACGCATCGATCTCGAATCCGTGCAAGCGCTTCTCGACGTGGCGCAGGATCTCGCAAGGCTCGAGGTGGGACAGCGCCTTGATCATCCGCTCTGCCACGGGAGCCAGGAACGCCCCGCCGCCACACGCAGGATCCAGAATCGATGCATCGGTCCAGTCGACACCGGCGGCGGCCGCCTGGTCGAGGAGTCGTGCCGCGAGCGCGGGCGGGGTGTAGTAGGCTCCGAGCCGAGCGCGGAGCCCGGGCGGCAGCATCGCCGCATACGTCGTGCTGATGAAATAGCCGGCCGTCACCGGATCAAGCCTGGCCGCTGCGGCCCCCATCATCGTGGCCGTTTCCAGGAGCTCTCGGTCGAGCGCGGCGCCCTCGGCTCGTGCGAACACTGCTCTCAGGGGAGGATCGCCCGGGCGTCGTCCCTTCTGCCAGTACCACTCGACCACTCGGCCGGAGAACGCTTGCGCGACTTGCAGCCGCTTGGCCGGCCCGAATCCGTGAGTCGCGGCCCGCGCTCGAGCTTTGCCATCCTTGAGAGCTTTGACGGGGTCCATGACGAACAACGGGGCCTGGACCGAGTTCGAGCGGCCTCGTCTCGGAACCTCGGCGTGTCGGCTCTTTCGCTGCCCCATGATCGCCGTGTAGGCCGTTGTGAAGGCTAGCGCGCCTGCCCCGTCCCAAACAAGAGGCACGTCTTCGGCGACGCGGCGCAACGGTGAAGCTCCCGATACCGCGTAACGCACGACGGTCGGCGCGAATCTACTGCGCGAAGAGGACGACGACCACGCCCCAGGCGGCGACGCCGATCACGGCCAGGGCGGCGCGGGCGAG
Organism: Candidatus Methylomirabilota bacterium; assembly: GCA_036397135.1. Classification (GTDB taxonomy): domain Bacteria; phylum Methylomirabilota; class Methylomirabilia; order Rokubacteriales; family CSP1-6; genus AR5. The sequence goes on along the minus strand of DASWJN010000336.1, from coordinate 3,779 downwards.
CTCACGGAGAAGCACGCGGCTGCTGCTCACGTGTTGAGTGGTCGGCGACAAAAAAAGGGCGCGCGCGCGGCGCCTGGCGATCAGCCGGCGTTGCAGGGACGAATGCGACACGGCGTGGGCGTTCATGACGGCCTCCATCGGCGCTATCGAGCGTCTGGCTAGAACCCCCGCAACAGGCCGACGACCTTGCCCAGGATGCGGACCGCGCGCTCGCGCGGATCGATCACGAGGGGCGCCATCGTCGGGTGCTCGGGCTTGAGGACGATGCGCTCGCCGTCGCGCTGGAAGCGCTTGACGGTGGCCTCGTCGCCGGCGTCGGACTCGACCAGCGCGACGACGATGTCGTTCGGCTGGGCGCTGTCCTGACGGCGCACCAGGACCAGGTCGCCGTCGCAGATGTGCGCGCTGATCATGCTCTCGCCGTGGACGCGCAGCGCGAAGAGGTCCTCGGCCGGGGCGGGCAGCGCGCCGGCGGCGATCGGCAGCTCCCCCTCGCGGTTTTCCTCGGCGAGCAGCGGCTGCCCGGCCGCGATCCGCCCGAGCACGGGAACACCGGCGCCCGCTCCCCGCCCGCCGGCCGCGTCGCTGAGCGTGAGCGCGCGCGCGGTGCGGCCGGAGCCCGTGCGTCGCTGGAGCATGCCCTTGCGCTCGAGCGCCTTGAGGTGATCGAAGGCGGCGCGCGGCGTGACGTGGAACTTGTCGCCGATCTCGCGCACCGTCGGCGGCACGCCATGGCGTGCGCTGAAGGCCCGGATGAAGCTCAGCACTTCACGTTGCCGGACGGTCAGCTCTCGCATCGACACCCCCTGCGGTTCGTTCGACCTGCTTGGCGCCCAAGATACTCAACCCGTGTTGACGCGTCAAGAGAATAGTGCCGCCTCGATAAATCGATCGGTGGCAGGAGGTTAGAGGGCAGCCGGCCTCAGGCCGGCTCCCACGGCTCACAGACGGGACACGTACCGTAGGCCTGCTCGCGGGCCTCGGCGACGCGCTTGAAATAGACCCGGTCGATCTCGGGAATGCGGCTCACCCAGCCGCACTCGCGCCGATGAAAGATGCGGGAGCCGCGCCGGGCGACGAACGGCTCGCCGTGCTCCGGCTCGGCGGCCTCGATCGGCGCCGTCTCCGGACTGAGCGGCTCCAACTCGGACGGCAGCGGGGTCGCCTCGCTGGCCGGCACAGGCTCCGGCGCCGGGCTCGACGGCGGATCGGGGTCGTTGATGTGCAGGTTCGTCTCGACGGTGCTGCGGAACTCGTCGCTGGCGCGGCGGAACTCGCGCATCGCGCGACCGACCATCCGGCCGAGCTCGGGCAGCTTCGACGGGCCGAACACCAGGAGCGCCAGCACGCCGATGACCAGCATCTCCTGAAGGCCGATGTCGAACATGGTCGCTAGGGTAACACGCAGGCAGCCCCCGCAAGGACGGGGGGCAAAGCTTTCGCCAGATGAGAACCGGCTTACCGTGACGGGCGGCGGCCGTACCCCGATCCCGTCCCGGCCGATCAATGTGGACGCACCCTTGAGGAATCACCGGCGGAGGCACGGGGCTTGCTCCCGCTGCCCCGCGGAACCGAGGAGGCGACGATGCTGCTTCGAGTGTTGCGCTACGCCGTGCTGCTGTCGCTGGTCGCCGCCCGCGAGCGGCTCGTCCGGGCCGTCAGGAGGCCATGACCTCCTTGGGCTTGTCCTCTTTCTCGGCATCGTGAACGACGAGACCGCACTGCACGATCTTGTAGAGCAACGCCTTGTAGCTGATTTGCAGGAGCCGGGCCGCCTTCGCCCGGTTCCAGTGCACGCGGTCGAGGACTTCCTTGATCGCCACGCGCTCGGCCTCGCGGGCGGCCTGGCGGGCAATGTCCTTGAGGCTGATCGGGGCGTCGGGGTTCGGCCGGGTCTCGATGGCGGCCACGCCGGGCCGGGCCGCGGGCCGGCCGCCGTTGGCCAGATGGCCGACGATCTCCACGTGCACGGGTCGCGCGCTGCCGAGCACGACGATGCGCTTCACCGCATTTTCCAGCTCGCGGATGTTGCCCGGCCAGTGGTAGTCGAGGAACGCGCGCAGCGTCTCGGCGGGCACCTCGACTGCGCGCCCGTACTGGGCGTTGAACTTGCGCAGGAAGTGGTCGAGGAGCCCCGGGATCTCCTCCCGGCGCTCGCGGAGCGGTGGAATGCGAATCTCGATGACGTTGAGGCGGTAATAGAGATCTTCGCGGAACTGATGCGTGCGCATCGAGGCCTCGAGGTCCCGGTTGGTGGCGGCGATGAGCCGCACGTCGGTGTCGATGATCTTCTCGCCGCCGACCCGGGAGAACTCGCCGTCCTGGAGCACGTGGAGGAGCTTGGCTTGCAGCCGCAGCGGCATCTCGCCGATCTCGTCGAGGAGCAGGGTGCCCTGGTGGGCCGCCTCGAACTTGCCGGGCTTCTGCCGGTACGCGCCGGTGAAGGCCCCCTTCTCGTGGCCGAAGAGCTCCGACTCGAGCAGCTCGCTGGGCAGCGCGGCGCAGTTGACCTTCAGGAACTGCCGGCCGATGCGGGGGGAGGCCTTGTGGATGGCGCGCGCCACGACTTCCTTGCCCACGCCGCTCTCGCCGCGCAGCAGCACTGTCGTGTTGGTGGCGGCCACCTTCGAGACGAGGTCCCGGATCGGCTGCATCTTGCCGCTACCGCAGAGGCCCAGGAGCGAATCACTCATGTCGGTCGGTTCTCCTGTCGGAAGCTTTCAACGTTCTGGGTGCAGCGTTTTGCAGGCGATGTGCCACGCATTTACCCACGCTCGCCTTCCAGTGATTACAAGCACTTTCGCCGCGGGGAGGTGGGTTACAGCCGGCCTCTTTGTAGAAATCAGATGGTAACGTGTAAGTCTTGCAACAGGGAGGAAAGACATGGAAATCATGATCGTTGACGACGAGCCGCAGGTCGCCGAGGTGCTGGCGCGGTCGCTCGCCCGCCAGGGGCACCGCACCACCGTCGCGCACTCGGGCGCGGAAGCGCTCGACCGCCTGCGCGCGCTGCCCTTCGATGCGATGTTCCTGGACGTCTCCATGCCGGGCATGAACGGTCTCGACGTGATGGCGGAGGTCAAGCGGCTGAAGCCGAGCCTGGCGGTCGTCGTCATCACCGGCCACGCCACGGCCGACGAGGTCGAGCGCGTGAAGGAACTGGGCGCCGTCGACGTGATCCAGAAGCCCTCCGCCCTCACGCACTACCATCGGGCGATCGAGCGGCTGCACGCCAGAAAGGCCTACCCCGACGCCAACCGCCTGTGATAGACGTTGGGCCGTGAAGCGTCTGATCGCCTGCGCGGGCCTGTGTCTGGTGGCCGTCGTCGCGGCGACCCCCGCCGCGGCTCAGTTCCCGCTCCCGCTGCCCGGACAGGCGCCGGCACTCGACCCGCAGGAGCTCCAGCAGCCGCGTCGCGTGCCCTTCACGCTCACGCCCTCGATCACGATCACCGAGGAGTTCAACGACAACATCTTCCTCGACAACGACCGGCGGGAGTGGGACTTCATCACCGGGTTCACGCCCGGGCTGGCCCTCACGTTCGAGGACGCCACCCGCCGGCTCAGCCTGGCCTACAGCTTCACCGCCGAACTGTTCGCGCGCGAGAGCGATGAGAGCCACGCCTTCGACCGCCAGTCGTTCGTGGGCGACGCCCTCTGGCGCGTGAACCCCCGGCTCACGCTGACGCTGGCCGACACGTTCGCCTTCAGCACCGACACCAACCTGGTCGCCACCGAGGCCGTGTCGACGGGCCGGGACCGGTCGTGGAGCAACACGC
>DASWJN010000335.1:0-14190 GCA_036397135.1 Candidatus Methylomirabilota bacterium | reverse complement strand
GGCCGCCGGTGATCTCGCCGATCAGGTAGAACTTCTCCTTGCCGATCGCCTGGGTGAACTCGTGGATGACGGAGGCGAACCAGCGCGTCGCGCCCAGGTCCATGTGCTTGACGGTGTCGATCCGGAAGCCGTCGAGGTCGGCGTACGCGATCCAGAACTTGTAGACCTCGCCGAGCGCCTTCAGGGCGGCCGACGGCCGGAACGCGTCGAGCGGACCGTGGCCGTGGCCGATGTCCTTGAGGTCGAAGAAGTCGCCCTCCAGGAACTCGGGGTCGTGGTCCCAGTTGTCGATGCGTCCCTTTCCGGTGAAGGTGCCGGGCTCCTGCAGCTCGGCCGGCCACACGGCGCCGTCGGGCCAGGCGCCGGGATGCCGGGCCAGATCGATCCCGCCGAAGGGCAGCGTGACCTGCCCGGCGTGGTCCCGGAAGCCGGCGATGCGGTAGGCGCCGCCGTCCCAGCGGGGATCCATGAACGCCCGCCCCTCGGCGTCCCGGGCCGGGTGCCGGTCGGCGTCGTACCCGAAGACGTCGCCGCTGTGGTTCAGGATGACGTCGAGGATCACGTAGATCCCCTGCTCGTGGGCGGCCTGGACCAGCGACCTCAGATCTTCCCGCGTCCCGAAGTGCGGGTCGACACCGAGGAAGTCCTGGATCCCGTAGCCGTGATAGGTCTCGCGGAACGCCACCTGCTTGAGCACGGGGCTGATCCAGATCGCGGTGACGCCCAGACGTCGCAGGTAGCCGAGCTTGCCGTGGAGCCCCCGGAGCGCCCCGCCGACGAAGCCGCCGCCGGCGTCGCGCCAGCGTCGGGCGTCCTGCTCGGTCTGGATGGCGTTGCCGGCGTCCGGCGGCCCGAACGGCGGCGTCCCCGGCGTGGTCACGGTGTTGCCGGCCACGTCCACGTGGCCGGTCTCGCCGCCGTCCGAGAACCGGTCGACGAGGAGGAAGTAGAGCACCTGGTCTTCCCACGCGGCCGGCGACGGGAAGAACCGGCGGTTCGTCAGGGTCCGCAGGTCGAGGTCGGCCAGACGCTTCTCGTGCATCGCTGCCTCCCGATTCTCGGCGCGGTTGCGGATACTGTAGCCTACGCCGGGAGGCAATCGTCATGATGGGTCCCGCGCCGTCCTTCTCGGAAGAGCAGCTGGCCGACCGCCTCTTCCAGGCGATGATCCACACCCTCGAGCTGTTCGGCGTCTATCTCGGCAAGCGGCTCGGGCTCTATGCCGCGCTCCACGCGCGGGGTCCGCTCACGCCGGCCGGGCTGGCGGCCGCCGCCGGCATCGTCGAGCGCTACGCCCGCGAGTGGCTGGAGCAGCAGGCGGTGGCGGGACTCATCGCGGTGGACGACGCCGCGCGGCCGGCCGAGGAGCGCCGCTACCGCATGCCGGCCGAGCACGTGGGCGTGCTCGTGGATCCCGACCACGCGGCCCACCTGGCCCCGTTCGCCGAGATGGCGGCCGGGATCGGCGGCGCCCTCGAGCATGTCGCCAACGCCTACCGCACCGGCCAGGGCGTCCCCTACGAGGCGTACGGCGCGGTCTTCGTCAGCGGCCAGGGCGGCATCAACCGGCCCGCCTTCGTGCAGGACCTCACGGGCTCGTGGCTCCCGGCCATCCCCGATCTGCACCGGCGGCTGGCCGGCGACCCGCCCGCGCGCGTGGCCGACGTGGGCTGCGGCGTGGGCTGGTCCACGCTGGCGCTGGCCCGCGCCTATCCCCGCGCGACGGTCGTCGGCTACGACATGGACGCGGCGTCCATCGCCGAAGCCCGCCGCCGCGCCACCGCCGACGACCTCGCCGTCCGGTTCGAGGCGAAGGGCGCGGAAACGGTCGCCAGCGACGGCCCGTTCGACCTGATCGTCGTGCTCGAGGCGCTGCACGACATGGCGCAGCCGACGCGGGCGCTGGCGGCGCTCCGCGCGGCGCTGGCGCCGGGCGGCTCGGTGCTCGTCGCCGACGAGCGCGTGGCCGAGCGGTTCTACGCCCCGGGCGATCCCGTCGAGCGGATGATGTACGGCTGGAGCGTCGTGCACTGCCTGCCGGTGGCCATGGCCGAGCAGCCGTCGGAGGCGATCGGCACCGCGATCCGGCCGGACACCGTGCGGCGCTGCGCGCGCGACGCCGGCTTCGCGCGCTGCGACGTGCTGGACATCGAGAACCCGATGTTCCGGTTCTACCGGCTGTCGACGACCGCATCGTGAACGTCGCCTTCGGCATCGGTCTCGGCTCGAGCGTCGGCCTCCTCGGCGGCGCGGACACCGCAGTCCAAGGTCCAGGCCTACGTGGACCACGACGTGCTCCACGACCACGTGGTGCACGGCGGCGAGAACCCCCGGCGCATGGCCGACCTCGGCCTGGCGGAGTACGCGATCGACCGCTTCGCGCTGGCCGGCACGCCCCGCGACTGGATCGCCCGCATCGAGCAGCTCGCGGAGCGGGGCGCCACCCGGCTGTGGGTGGGCGTGAGCGGCGACGCAGATTCGATGATAACGTGCCGTACGAAAATGAAGTTAACGTGGCTCGGCACGCTCATCTGGACTTGGGTGGTCGCCTGTGCGCTGGTCGGCGGGTGCACCTCGGCCCCGCCGCACGGACCGGGCGCCGGGGGCCGCTCGGCGCCGCGCCCGGACGTGGTCTGGGTTCCCAGCTCGCCCGCCGTCATCAAGGCGATGCTCGAGATCGCGCACGTGGGCGCCGGCGACGTCGTGTACGACCTGGGCTGCGGCGAGGGGGAGATCGTCATCGCCGCCGCGCTGCTGGGCGCGCGCGGGGTCGGCGTGGACATCGACCCCGCGCGCATCGCCAACGCCCGGCGCAACGCCGCCCAGGCCGGCGTGACCGACCGGGTGACGTTCATCGAGCAGGATCTGTTCGAGACGGACGTGAGCGCGGCGACCGTGGTGACCCTCTACCTGGGCCCGGACCTCAACAGGCGCCTGCGCCCCAAGCTGCTGCGGGAGCTGCGTCCCGGCACCCGCGTCGTCTCCCACGACTTCAGCATGGGCGAGTGGGCGCCCGAGCGGGCCGTGACGGTGCCCCAGGCCCCCGGTCACCAGGTGCTGCTGTGGCGGGTCCCCGCCAGGTAGCTCTTTGCCGTCCTGGCATGAGCACCGTCGGCCCGCTGACGGTCGGCCGGGTCGCCGTCGACTAACTGGGCGTGGCTTCGACCCTCTGGGTGTGGCACGTCGAATGCCCTCGCGCACCGCGGCCACAACGGTCGCCAAGAGGGAGGGGCTATGCGTGTCCTGCTAATCGCCTTGATGTTCCCGCTCGCCGCCGCCTGCTCGACGATGAGTCCGGCGAGCCATCCGTCAGCGGACATCGCCGAACCCTCCGGGGCGGACATTGCCGGCCGGTGGAGGGGCCACTGGACGGGAACCGGGCTCTTTCATTCCGTGCGCGACGACACGCTGACCCTGGACCTCGTGCAGCGTGGCGACATGGGGCATGGCCGGATGGTGCTCGAGGGAACGGGCGCGGCGGAGTCGGTGCCGGAAGACATCCGGCGCGCCGGACTGTGGGGCACGCGCGTGTTCGCCAAGGTCTCGGGCGACAGGGTGACACTGCGCCACCACGTCGACGGCCGCCTGTTCACCGCCGACCTCACGGTGAGCGAGAACGGCGATCACATGTCCGGCTTCGTCAGGGGCCCACGGCCGCACGTCGGCCTGGTCCTCACCCGGGAGCAGCCGGGCACGCCTGCGCCCGATGCTCCGGCCGTGCCGCAACAGGCGGCGATGGCCCCGCCGGCCCCGGAGCCGCCAAAGATCGAGCCCGCGCCCCCGGTCGTTGCGATGGTGCCCGAGCCGACGCCCGAGGCGAAGGAGGAGACCGCCATGCCGGCGCGGCCACGGCAGGAAGAGTTCATGGCCGTGCAGGAGCTGACGGCGGTCCACTTCGACTTCGACAAGGCCGATCTGCGGGCCGACGCCCTCGACCAGCTCCAGGCTCATGCCGACTGGCTGAAGGAGAATGCCGACACGGCGGTCCTGATCGAGGGCCACTGCGACGAGCGCGGGACGGCCGAGTACAATGTCGCGCTGGGCGACCGGCGCGCCAAGTCCGTGCGCGACCATCTCGCCGCGTTCGGCATCGCGGCGGACCGCGTCTCGACGATCAGCTACGGTAAGGAACGCCAGGCCTGCGGGGCCGACACCGCCGAGTGCCACGAGATGAACCGCCGCGCCGAGTTCCGCGTCAAGAGCCGCTGAGCCGCGGTCGGTCCCGCAGCTGACCCGGGGCGCCTTGACAGCCGCCCGCCCATGGTCACAATTGGGCGGGGTCACCGATCATGCCTCGTGCCGAAGCCGGTCGGCTGTCCGAGCGCGCGGGCGACGTCCTCCGGCAGGTCTTCGCGGCCATGCGGGCGGACTTCGCCTTCCGCCTCTGGGATGGAACGACCGTCGCCTTCGGCTCCGGCCCGCCGGCGTTCACGGTCGTCGTCCACGCCCCCGAGACGTTCCTCCGCCTGACCCGCGATCCCACGCCGCTCGCCTTCGGCGAGGCGTACGTGGACGGCGCCCTCGACATCGAGGGTGACCTGTTCGCCGCGATGCACGTCGCGAGCGCGCTCGAGGACCTGCGCCTGCCGCTGGCCCGGCGGCTGCGCCTGCTGCTCGCGATGGGGCCCGCGGCGCTCCGGCCCGGCCCGCGCCGGGAGGACCACAGCGCGTGACGCACGACGTCATCGTGGTCGGCGGCGGCCCCGGCGGCAGCACCGCGGCCTGGCGGCTGGCCTCGGCCGGGGCGCGCCCGGTCGTCCTCGACGCGGCCGTGTTCCCCCGCGTCAAGGTCTGCGCCGGCTGGGTGACGCCGGCGGCGCTGGCCGACGTCGAGATCGATCCCGCGAAGTATCCGCTCACGATCCAGCCCTTCACGGCCTGCCGGCTCGCCTTCGCAGGCGCGTGTCACGAGACCCGCTGGGCCCGGCCGGCGAGCTACGGCATCCTCCGCCGCGAGTTCGACCACTACCTCCTGGAGCGAGCGGCGGCGGCCGGGGCCGACGTGCGCTGCGGCCTGCGCGTGATCGGCGTGAGCGTGACGCGCGACGCCGCCCGCGTCGTGACCGAGCGCGGCGAGCTGGAGGCGCCCGTCGTGATCGGCGCCGGCGGCCATCGCTGCCCCGTCGCCGGCGCCCTCGGCCGGATCTCGGCGCGCGAGGAGGTCGTGGTCGCGCAGGAGAGCGAGACGCGACTGGCGCCCGAGCACGCGGCCGAGCTGGCGCCCTTCATGGACGCGCCCGAGCTGTACATCGAGCCCGACCTGCGAGGGTACGGCTGGTATTTTCCCAAGGCGGACTGGGTCAACGTCGGCGTCGGGTGCACGGGCGGCGGCGACGGCAGCCTCCCCCACCGGCGCGACGCCCTGGTGAGCGCGCTGCGCGCGTCGGGCCGGCTGCCCGCACACCTGGCGATCGCGCCCTTCAAGGGGCACGCCTACGTCGTGCGGCGCCAGGCGCCGCGCGAGCTGGCCGGGCCGCGATTCTGCCTCGTGGGCGACGCCGCCGGGCTCGCGCGCGACCTGAGCGGCGAGGGAATCGGCCCCGCCATCCGCAGCGGCCGGCTGGCCGCCGACGCGGCGCTGGCGTTCCTGCATCGCGGCGTCCCGCTCGAGGGCTACGCCCGGGAGATCGAGCGGCTCTACGGCCGGGGCGAGCCGGGCTGGCTCGGCCGGCGCCTGGCCCGGCTTCCCGACGCCGTCGCGCGGACGGCCGTGCGCGTGGTGCTGGGCGCCGGCGTGGCGCGACGGCGGCTCGTGTTCGACACGATCTTCGGCATGAGGGAGGCGGCGTCGTGAGCACGCCGATCCGGGAGCGGGACGCGCGGGCGATCGCCCACCACTACGACGTCTCCAACGGGTTCTACGCGCTCTTCCTCGATCCGCTCATGGTCTACACGTGCGCCTACTATCGCGACCCCGACGGCTCCCTCGAGCAGGCGCAGGCCGACAAGCTCGACCTGGTCTGCCGCAAGCTGCGGCTGGCGGCCGGCGAGAGCCTGCTCGACATCGGCTGCGGGTGGGGCAGCCTGGCCATCTGGGCCGCCCAGCACCACGGCGTCCGCGCCCACGGCATCACCCTCTCGAAGGCGCAGGCGGACTACGCGGCCGCGCGCATCACCGCGCTCGGGCTCGACGACCGCTGCCGGGTGGAGCACCTCGACCTCAGGCAGCTGCCGGGCTCGGCGCGCTACGACAAGATCGCCGCCGTCGGCGTGATCGAGCACGTGGGGATCCCCAACTACCCGGCCTTCTTCGCCCGCGTCCACGCCATGCTGAACCCGGGGGGCCTGTACCTCAACCACGGCATCACCCACAGCTTTCACTGGCGGCCGACCAGCCACACCGAGTTCCTCACCCGCCACGTCTTCCCCAACGGGGACCTGGCCGGGTTGACGGAGACCCTCGTGGAGATGGAGCGGGCGCGCTTCGAGATCCTCGACGTCGAGTGCCTGCGCCTGCACTACGCGCGCACGTGCCGCCACTGGGTCGAGCGCCTGCAGGCGCGCGCGGACGAGGCGCGCCGCCTGGTGGGCGAGCGCGTGTACCGGACGTGGCTCCTCTACCTGACGTGCTCGGTGGTGGCGTTCGAGACCAGCTCGATCGGGCTGTACCAGGTCCTGACGCAGAAGCACGGCGACCGCACCCGGGGCGATGCGCCACGCACGCGGGAGGATCTGTACCGGTCCTCCGGCGAGGGGCGCTAGACCTGCTCGATCTCGTCGAGGTGCTCGCGGCGATGCTCCGCGCGCAGGAGGTTGATCGGGCTGCCGGCCGCCGCGTTCCTCGCGAGCAATTCGTCCGACAAGGTCGCGACCGCCTGGTCGGCCGCGCGCGCGGCCTCGACGGCGAGCGTGGCGGCCCGCCGCGGCGGCAGCGCGAGCTGCGTCGGCTTCGCGGCGTCGTTGATCCAGTCGACGTCGGTCGGGTTCTCCGTGGGCACCGTCGCTCCGCGCCTCAGCAGCTCGGCGAGCACGACGATCCGCTGATCCCAGAACGCGAGGTGCGCGAGCACGCCGGCGGCGGTCCAGCCGGCCGGCATCGCCCGGCTCAACGCCGCGTCGTCGAGCTTGCCGACGAGCGCTTCGAGCCGGCGACGTTCGCGATCGTTCTCGGCGATGTACGAGCGGTCGGCTGCCATCGGTCCCCTCCCGCGGCCGGCGCATCCTGTCCACCTGCCGCGTCCCGGAGTCTACGCCAACGCTCCCCGCGGGGCGCGCCATGACGTCGTCCCGTCACCGCTCGCCATCCGGCCGAGACCGACGTCTCACGATCTCGTCACGCAGGCCGGCCATGCAACGCTCGCAGTCGGCGGCAACGCGGTGGCCGCCGGCGACGTCGAGGCGCCAAATGGATACACGTGCGCCGCGCACGAGACGAGAGGAACTCGAGGGCGCGGCGCGCGTTGTTCCGCCATTGCTTGCATCACGGCCTCAGATCGGCCAGGAGCAGGTCGAGCACCTCCTCCTCGTGCACCGCCCGGCCCACCTCGAGCATCGTGGCCTGCAGCCCGGGATCCCAGACCGCCGCTACCGGGTCACCGTGAAGCGGGCGTCCGCCACGGGCAGTGCGATAGTCAGCGCTGGAGAAGCGCCACGCAACCGCCCCGTGGCGGCGCATGACGGCGTTCGCGATCTGGATGCCGGCCCAGTCGAAGTCGCCGTGGTACGCGAGCCGAACGCCCCCCGCCGTCAGGAGGCCCAGCAGCACGCGCGCGGCCGTCCGCGGCTGGCCCTCGATGCAGACCAGCGGAGCGCCGGCGGCGCCGAGGCGGTTGGCCGCGGCCATCGCAACGGTCGGGTTCTCGCAGACGTGCACGGTCGGGGCGACGTCCGATGTAAACGTCGGCGGCTCGCGCAATAGCTGGCGCGTCGTCAGGCGGTACGGCTCTCCGGCATCCGCGTGCAGGCGAAGCGCGCGGTCCGTGAGCGCCTGACCCCCACCGCGCAGATTGAGCGTCAGCACCGGACCGCTCAGCTCGTCGCAGAGCACGCCGGCGCTGGCCCACGCATCGCGCCAGGCCTCGGCGCTGGCCCAGGCGCCGGCGCCGCCGTGCGTGGCGGCGATGCGCACGGCGATCGTGCCGAGCGGGGTTCCCGGATCGAGCGCGTGACTGTCGCCGGTGACCGCGGCGGCCAGCTCGGCCAGGGGCAGGCCGCGCGCGGGAAGGCGCTGCTCGATCTCGAGGGCCCGGCGCAGCAGCCCGCCGGCGACGGCCGCATCGTTCCGCGCGAGCCGTCTCAGCACCCCCGTCGCGCGCAGCTCCTCGAGCCAGGGGCGCGGCCGGCCGGGATCTCCAGCGGCGAAGACCTCCGCCCATGCCGCCTCCGTCTCCTGCCGCTGCGCTCGCGCGTCGACGAGCGGTCCGGCCAGCGCCTCCACGGCTTCGGCGAGGCTGTCGCAGATACCGGCGTCCCGCAGGAGCGCCTCGAGGTCCTCCAGCCGCACGGTGACCGAGCCTCCCCGCGCGGCCGGTCGGCCGAGCAGCCGCTCGACGGCGTCCCGCTGGTCCGGTGTGGCCTGGGCAAGCGTCACCGCCCCCCCGGGCATCCCCTGCGAGAGACGCCGGCGCGCGCGCCGGACGAGCCAGGCCAGCTCGGGGGCGCCCAGGACCTGTCGCAGGCGGGCACCGTCGCCGATCACGAGGCGAGCCCGCCGCCGTTGTCGGCCCCGGGGGCAGGCGGGCGGGCGCCGGGGACGGCGGAGGTGTCGAGAGCGCGCTCGCGGCCGTTCCAGACCCAGCGGGTGATGCCGACCGCGTCGATGCCCGGGCGGGTGGAGAGCTGGTAGATCGCCACCCCGGGCAGGGTCGCGTAGCATCCCCACTCCTGCTCGCTCGTCATCACGAAGTCGAGATCGAAGGCGCGGAGCAGTCCCATGCACTGGGCGCGCATCGACTTGTCGATCCCGACGAACGCCTCGTCGAGCAGGATGAGGCGCGGGGCCAGGGGATCGGCGGTCCGGTAGTGCGCGGCGGCGGCGGCGAACTGCGGAATCGTCAGCGCGATCGCCTTCTCACCGCCGGAGCCGGTGCCGTGCGTGCGCCGGGTCAGCCGCCGCCAGACGCCATCCTGCTGCCGCTCGACGCAGAAGTGGTGCCACATCCGGTAATCGAAGGCGAGGGCCAGGTGCTCCTGCCACGTCCCGGTGTCGTTCGCCGTCCTGACGGCGCGCACCCGCTCCTGCAGGAAGGCGCCGAGCGCCTGCCGCTCGGCGGGCGACCACGTGGCCCCCGTGCGCAGCAGGCGCGCGCGGGCCTCGAGGAGGCCCGGCGGGCCGTCGTCGAGCGGCTCCCAGACGAACCGCAGCGTCATCCCGGTGCTCGTGCGCCGGGTGCGCAGCTCCTCGTTCATCTCGCGCACGAGCGCCTCGGCGGCGCGCAGCCGGTCGTGCAGGTGCGCGGAGACCTCGCCGATGAGGTGGTTCTCGAGGATCTCGCGCTCGCGCGCGTCGAGGAGCAGCTGGCGCGTGGTCACCTCCTCGCGGAGCGCGTCCTGCAGCTCGGGCATCGTGCACTCCCGTCCGCGGAACGGGACGGTGACGACGAAGAGTGCGTCCTCGATGGTCATGGCGGGCTGGTGTCCGTACGGCAGCAGCGCCTCGGTCAGACGCTGGACGCTGCCGTGGATGTCCTTCTGGACGCGCTGCCAGGCGGCGTCGTCTCCGTCGACGCCGGCGAGGGCGGCATCGACACCGCGGGCAACCTCCACCGCGCGGGTGACGGACCAGACGGCCGGGTCACCCGCCTCGACGCCGGCCTGCGCGACGTCGAGGAGCCTGGCGGCGGCCAGCGTTCTGAGGGCGGCGATGGCGGCATCGCGGCGCCCGGCGTCGTCGTCGAGCGTCCGGCGCTCCGCCTCGGTCTTCTCGTGCGCGACCGCTTCCCGGATCCCCGTCTTGCCGTGTGCCTCCCGGGCGCTCTCCAGATCGGCCTGCGTGGCGGCGCGCGCGCCCCGGGCTTCGGCCAGGCGCTGGATGATCTCCTCGACGGCGGCGCCGACGGATTGTTGCAGCGTGTCCCGCTCAGCCGCCGCCGCCTGCGCCTTCGTCCGGACCTCGAGCAGCAGCGTGGCGTGCCGGGCCCCGGTCGCCGCCGCCTCCGCGGCGTCCCCGGCCGTCCGGCTCGCCTGGGCCCACGCCACGCCGTGATTGCGGATGATCGGCCACAGCGCCGCGAGCGTCTGCCGGTACTCGCCGATGGCCCGTTCCAGCGCGCGCAGGTCGGCGACCCAGGCAGCGATGCCCAGGTCGGCCGCGGCCTCGTCGCGCGCCTTGACCGCCGCCTCGAGCGCGCGCCGCCGCTCGGCGACGCGGGCCTCGGCCTCGATCACCCTGCCGCGCAGCGCGGCCACCGCGCGCGCGGCCGTCACCGTCTCCGCGAGCGCCACCCGGACCGGCTCGTCGGCGGGCGCCGCCGCCGCCTCTCGTCGCGCCACGTCCTCGCGGCGGGCGACGGCCTCGGCATCGGCGTCGATCCGGGCCAGGGCTTCCTCGGCGGCGCCGATCTCCGCGGCCAGCTCGGCCAGGCGGCGGCGGCGGGCGCCCTCGCGCGCGCTCTGCCCGATGTGCGCGGCCGCCGGCTTGTCCCAGGCGCCGTGCAGCGGCCCGACCTGCCACCGGCCGTCGAGATCGACCCAGACGTGACCGGCGCCGGCGCGAGCGCCGACGTGCCGCAGCACCGCGGTGACGACGGCCTCGCTCATCCCGGCCGTACGGGGGTCGTCGCGATCGAGTGCGGGAACCAGCCATGCGCCCAGGTGGGCGTCGCCGGCGGGCTCGGGGCTCCTTCCGGCGACGACGACGGTGTCGTGGACGCCGGGCGGGAGCAACGCGCCATCGGGCGTGACCCAGGCATCGAGCAGCCCCGAGGCCTCCAGGGCGGCCTCCACCCGGGCTCGCGCCGTGTCGTCGACCGTCGGCCGGAAGTCGCACAGCAGCCAGAGCGGCGCGCCGGCGCGCCCCGCGCGCGCGGACTCGTCGCGCGTGTGGGGTGGCGGCGGCGGCAGATGCTGGCCCCCGGCGAGCCGCGCCTGTTCTCCGCGTAGCCGGTCCAGGTTCTCCGTCGTCTCGGCGCGGCGCTGCTCGATCTCGGCACGCCGGCGGGCCGCGTGCGTCGTGGCAGCCTCCAGCGCCCGGCGCACCGCCGACACGACCGGGCTGGGGCCGCTCGCCGTTCGGTACCACTCGGACAGCGCGTCGCCGACACCGTCGGGATCCTCGGCCGCCAGCTCGGTCAGTGAAGCGGTCCACGCGCGATAGCCGCGAGTCAGCTCGGCCTGCCGGCCGGTCAGGGTCTCGTGCGCCTGCCGCTCGGCGCCGATGGCCTCGTCGAGCTGGCCCGTGAGCTCGGTGTAGGACTCCTTGGCCATCGAGAGCGCTGTCGTCGCGCTGTCCACCGCAGCGAGGAGCTGCCGGACGTGCTCCACTGCCCGTAGCCGCTCGGCCACGGACTGCTCGACGCGCCGCCGGGCGCCATCGACACGTGCGGCGTCCGGCATGCCGTCGGGAAGGCCGAGCGCGGTGACCGCGGCGCGATGCGCGGCGGCGAGGCCGGCGCCGGCGGCCTGCTCGTCGGCCGACGTCGCTGCGAGCGCCAGCTCCGTCCGCGAGGCCGCCGCGGCCGCCGCCGCCTCGTCGCGCACGCGCTCCAGTCGTGACAGGCTCTCGCGTGCCCGTGCCAGCGCCGCCTCCGCGCCGCTCGCCTCGCTCGCGCGCTCGTCGGCGTCGCGCCGGGCGCGGTCGAGCGCCTCGGCATCGCGCATCTGGGGGCTGGCGAGCAGCGTCTCGACGGTCGTGGCCGCGCCCCGTTCCTCCAGCGTGAGCGCCTCGATCCGCGCCGCGATGTCGGCCAGGGCCCGCGCCGCCTCCTCGCGCTCGGCCTCGGCCGCGCGGAGCCGGCGCATCGTCGCCTCGTAGGCCGCATGCGCCTGGCGCACGTCGTCCGACCGGCGCCGGGCCGCCACGCGCGTGTACCGCCGGTAGCCCTCGAGGAACTGCTCGACCGCGCGGCCGGCCGCCTGGAACGCCTCGAGGGCGGCCCGGTCGGCCTCGAGGCTCCGGAAGGACTCGGCGACGTCGGCGATGACCGCGGTGGCGACCGGGGGCAGCGCCTCGCCGAGCGCCGCCGACAGCCGCCGCTCGTCGAGCTGGCGCGACAGCTGCGGCTGGCGCAGCTGGATCAGCAGATCGACGAGCGCGCCGTAACGGTGCTCACCGAGCTTGAACAGCGCCTGATCGACGGCGCCCCGGTAGGCCGCGGCGGTCCTGAAGATCTCGCCGCGATCGCCCAGAGCCTCCGTCAGGCGCTCGAGCGTCAGCGCGGGGCCGGCCGCACTCTGCAGGAACAGCGTCTCGCCGACCCGCTGGCGCGTGATGAAGAACCAGCGGCCCACGAGCCCGCGCCCCTCGACCGCCCGCAGGCCGGCGCCCAGCGTGAGGTAGTGCCGCGCGCCGTCGTCGTCGCGCCGGCCCAGCTCCAGCCAGGTGTAGCCGAGGCGGTCCTGATGCTTGCCGAGCAGCAGGTTCCACTCGATCCGCTTGGCCGGGTCGCGATCGGGCTCCAGGCGATGGGGCGCGGTCTCGCCGTCGAGAAGGAAGGGCAGCTGCAGGGCCAGGACGCGTGACTTGCCGGTGCCGTTGTCCCCGCGCAGCAGCAGGCGCCCCTGCTCGTAGCGGAACTCCTCGTAGTCGTACCGGTAGAGGTTGAGCAGCCCGCCCCGGATGGGCTGCCAGCGCTGCGATTCGGCGAGGGGGAGCCCGGGCTCCATCATTCCGGTTGCTCCCACAGATCGCCGGTGGTGAGGGCGTCGTCGAGCGCGTAGCGGCCGAGCGCCGGCAGCGGAACCACGCCGGCCTCCGTCCGCCGCACCAGCCGCAGCGCCTCCAGCCGATCGATCGTCCGCCCGGTCAGGGCGACTTCCGCCCCGGGCTCGGCCACGTCCTTGCGCCAGTGCGCGCGATGGCGCTCCACCAGGCCGGCGACGTGGCGGCGCAGCGCGGCGTGACCGACGGCCCCGGGGCCGTCGCGCCGCGCGCACGCCGCCAGGTGCTCGGCGAGGAGGAGCGTGAGGTGCCCCTCGGTCCCCTCCTCCGGCACTTCCAGGTCCGTGAGGTCGCCGGTCTCGTCCACCATGGCGATGCCTTCGCGCCGCACCTCCGGGATCAGGCCGGTCGCCTCCTCGATCTGGTCGAGCATGAAGGCGCGCTGGCTGGACAGGTAGGCGCGCTCGCCCTCGGTCAGCTCGTCGTAGTAGACGACCGGATCGTCGAGCAGCTTGCGCGTGAGCTGCGAGCGCAGGCGGCGGTTGCGGCTCTCGTCGCTGTCGAGGACCGGCTCGTCGACGAGAGCCGCCAGCCGCCGCTCGAGCGCCGTCTCGTCGATCGTCGAGGGCCCGCGCTTGACGTTGAGCATGGCCGCCAGCGCCGGCCGGTTGACGTTGTAGAGCACGTCGCCGCGCGCCAGCAGGTATTGCTGCTCGTCGCCCTGCACGCGCACGAGCACGCGCACCTCGAGGAGGAAGCGGATCACGTGGACCAGGTCGCGCCGCTGGTCCTGGCCCTCCAGCGTGAAGGTCATCCCGGCAGCGGCCAGCGCCGGGTCGGCGCCCGCGAAGCTGACGATCTCGTCCGCCAGCCGGCCGAGCGCCGTCTGCCGGTCGCCCCGCTCCAGCGCCGCCAGGGCCAGGCAGAGCAGCACGTAGCGGCGGCGCGAGAAGGGCTGCTCGCTCGACGGCTCCCGGGCCGGCCGCGTGGCGTCGCCGAGGTCGGCCGGCGTCTTGCGCAGCCGCGCCGTCTCGCTGTCGATCTGCAGGCTCCAGCCGGGATTCCGGGCCAGCCACTCGCGCAGCCAGGCCGCGTGCCGCCGCACCAGCCCGAACTCGGCGGACAGCGCGCCCGCGGCGCTCAGCAGCGGATGCTGCAGCAGGACGGCCAGCGCCCGCCGGCGCTCGGCGACGATGGCCTGCTCGAGCCGCGCCCCGGGATCGCTCACCGGACCAGGCTCGGGCCGACGAGGTCCTCGATCGTCACGTAATGGTCGGGGCCCGAGAACCGGCCCGTGGGCGTATCGACCGTCGCCGTGCGGCCGTCCGCCGTCGGCTCCAGCCGCACGTGCATCGTGCCGTCGCTCGACATGACCTCCACCGCCTCCTCGATGCCGACCCTGACCGACAGGGCGTCGCCGAGCAGATCGAGGA
>DASWJN010000334.1:0-5925 GCA_036397135.1 Candidatus Methylomirabilota bacterium | reverse complement strand
CGCCCCGCTGGCGACGATGACGGCCGTGCCGGCGGGACTCCGGACGAAGTCGAGGAATCTGGCGACGGCGGGCGAGGGCGGCGCCTTCGTGACGAGGAACGAGTCGCGGGTCAGCGCATAGATTCGGCGCTCGACGTTCTCGGCGCTGGGGGTGACCCCGTTGAGCGACAGGGCCTTGATCTGCCCCCGGCTCTGCTCGACGACCGTCGTCGTCGTCATCCCGATCGCGCCGGCGGTGGCGGCAAGCTCCTTGGCCATGTCGCCGGATTTCGGCATGACCTTCACGCTTCCGGGCATCTTCAGATCCTTGAGGCACGCAATCTTGTCGCGGACGACTTCGGTGTCGACCTCCGAGTCCGGCCGGGTGCGGGTCGCGACGGCGAGATCGGGGCCGCCGAGCTCTCGCCAGCTCGTGATCGTCCCTGCGTACACGTCGCAGATCTGGCGGTCGGTGAGGTTCGTCGCGGCCACGCCGGCGTTCACGCCGAAGACGACGGCCACCTTGGCGATCTCGTGGGCGGCCATGCCCCGGCGCGCCAGCTCCGCCGCGACCAGGCCGTGGCTGGCCAGGGCGATGTCGATCTTTCCCTCCGCCAGCGCCTGGAGCCGCGCCTTCGTGCCCAGCCCCTTGCCGATCTCCACCACCGCGGCCGGAGAGCTCTCTTGATACGCCCGGGCGAGCGCCGCCACCAGCGGCATCATCCCCGTCGATCCGTCGACGGCGATCCTCTCGGTCGTCTGCGCCTGAATGCTCGTGGCCAGGATCACGCCCAGCATCAGGACCCCGACACGGTACGGCCAGCGTCGTCGCATGTTCACCCCCGCTTCACCGCGATCGCTTGACAGTGGAAGTCATATCAACAGCCACGGTCAGCGGCCGGAGGACGAGCAACGCGGGCCCCCGGCCGCTGCACTGTGGGGCTTGGCGGTGGATTGTCGCCAAACCCCAGCGGAATCTGGGCGACCGTCCGCACCATTGATTCGCCCACTGCGACAACGTCGACGCTGTGCACCCAAGCCCGTACGCTACGGCCCTGCTCGTTGAGTTGGTTCGCAATCCGCCCGCATTCGGCCAGCTGCGGATGAGCACCAACCGTAACGTGAGGCACGAACGGGATGTCGGGGCGCCTGTGAGGCGTGAGGACACCCTCGTACAGCTGATCGTGAAGCGATAGCAGCTCGCGATGCCCTTCCTCAGCCAGCAAGAAGACATAGTAGCCACTCCCGATCGTGTCCGGAAACACGGCGGCGCGGCGAAGCACAACTGGAATCGGCGCAGCCGACTGGACGGCATTCCCGACCTGCGCCACGAGCGGAGCCTCGGCCAGCTCCAACGGAAACACGAGGGTGAAGTGCGCCGCGATTCGGGACGCCAGGGGATCGTATCGGGCGCGCATACCTTCGATCCATTGGCGATCGTCATCGGATAGGGCCGGATACGCGACGACAGCAAGGCTCCTCACGGGTTCAGCCGACCGCTACTACGACTGTAGGAGCTGGGTCTCTACGCCCACACCCTCGCGTCGCGTCCCGCCACGTACGTCGGCTGGCGCTGCGCCGGATTCCGGTTGATGAGCGGCCGCCGGTACATCGGGTGGGTCACGCAGCGGACCTCGTGCTCCAGCTCGAACATCACCTTGCCGCTCTCGGGGTCGGTGATGTCCACGAAGCGGTACTGGTAGGGGTTACTCTCCTCGCTGAGGATGCCGCACTCCAGCATCTTGCGGTGCGGGCCGGAGAAGTCGGCGATGTAGATGGCGATGTGGTGGCCGTCGTAGAACTCGAGGGGCTCGTTGGTTTCGCGGAAGACGAGCTTCTGCGAGGTGCCGACGGCGACCTCGGCGGCCACGGTGCCGTTCGTCACGACCTGGGCCGGCGCGTTCATGATCTGGGTGTAGAAGCGCGCGATGCCGGGCGCGGTCCCCTCGGGCACGGGCAGCTCGACGTAGGGCATCCCCAGCTCCATGCGGGGGAAGCGCGGGCCCGGGCGGTGCAGGCGGATGCGGTTGCCCCACGGGCAGGTGACGTCGGCGTGATCGGCCTCGACCCGGCACGAGAACTTCGTGCCCTTCAGCCGCTCGGCGGCGTGCGTCAGGCGGGCGGGCAGCTCATCGAAGTCGGGGATCACCAGGCCCGTGAAGCCGCGCAGCACCTGGGGCGCGGCCGTCGGCAGGTGGAACTGCGAGTGGCCCACGTTGATCCACATGTTGTCGAGCCCGACCATGAGGTACGGGTCGCGCGTCAGCCCCAGCGCGACGACGTAGAACTGCGTCGCCAGCTGCTGGTCGGGGACGCGGACGTTGACGTGCTCGAGGTGGATGATGTTGCCGATGTCTTCCAGGGTGCGGTCGAACGTGTCGCCGGCCATGGGTCGCCTCCCGACCAGGATTGTACCTCAGGACGGACGCGGGGGCAGATAGCCGAGCAGCAGGGCGGCCAAGTGGACCAGCAGCAGCTTGTTCCAGGCCCGGCTGGCGGCCAGCGCCTCGGCTGGCGGCAGCTCGGCGGCGAAGGCCTCGGCCAGCGCCGTCTGGGTCAGGCTCATCGCCCCGACCACGAAATGGGCCGGCACCACCCCGCCGGGGCCCTGCGCGCGGTGGCTGTGGGACAGTCCGATCGAGAGCAGGTAATAGGCGTGCTCGTGGGTCAGCGCGGCCTCGGCGGTCTCGCGCAGCCAGCGGGCCAGGCTGTGCCGCCGGCGCTCGATCCGTGTGCGGTCGGGCTCGCCGTCCTCGCCCAGGAAGAAGCGGGCGCTGGCGGGAAACTTCAGGAAGTGCTCGTAGAGCGCGGCGGTCAGCGCCGACTCGCGCGCGAGCACGAGCGGCGCCGTGCGGCGGATGGCCGCCACCTCGCCGTCGTCCAGGCCGACGAACTCGGCCAGCTCGCGCAGGAAGCGCGGCATGTCGGTCGCGGGCAGATAGGGCTCGTACGCCATCACGCGTCCGCCATCAGACGAGGGGCCAGGGATAGCCGTGGCCCCCGGTTTCCGACGGGAAGCGGCCGGCCTTGACGAGCGCGCGCGCCCGCTTCAGCAGCGCCCGGCGCTCGTCGGCGTCGATCAGCTCGCCGAGCCCCGGCGGCAGCGGCCCGGCGGCCAGCCGCCGCAGGTCGTCGAGCAGCGGGGACGGCACCGGCTCGTCGCCGAACTCCCAGATGACCGTGCGCAGCTTGGACTCGACGTGGAAGCACAGGCCGTTGTCGATCGCGTAGACGGCGCCGTCCTCGCCGAGCAGGCAGTGGCCGCTCTTGCGGTCGGCGTTGTTGGCGATGAGATCGAAGGCGCAGATGCGGCGCAGGCGGTCGTGGTGCCGCTCGTCCTCGCGCAGCGTGAAGTAGTGCTGCTCGAAGTCGGCCTTGACGAAGAGCTGGACGGAGCCCTCGCCATACGGCCCGTCCCGCGGCACGGTCAGCGGGACCAGCCCCCAGCCGAGCGCCTCCGACAGGTACCAGGCGGCCAGCTCGCGCCGGTAGAGCCCGCGCGGGAAATCCCAGAGCGGGCGCTCGCCGCGCTCGGGCTTGTAGACGCCCAGCGTGGTGGTGCCGTCGAGCGTGGCCTCGACCAGGAACGTCGCGTTGCTGCTCCAGGGCAGCCGGCCCTTGACGGTGAGGTCGCCGCGCGTGAGGGCCTCCACGGCGGTGGTCGTGGCCATCACGCCTTGTGGACCATGTGACCGTTGCTGCGCGGGCAGGCGTGGCCGGCCGGGTCCTTGGGCTCGCCGCACATCGGGCAGGTGGGACGCCCGGCCTTCACCAGCCCGCGCGCGCGCTCGACGAAGGCGGCGGCCTGGGCCCGGGTGATGGCGAAGCGCGCGGAGGCGGGCTCGACGGCGGGCTCGGCGCGGCTCGACGCCTCCGCGCCTTCCTCCTCCTCGTCCTCGATCCGCTCGTTGGCGACGACCACGATACGGTCGTGGTCGCCGTCGTACCCGACCCCGATCGAGCCCACCGGCCAGGCCGCCTCGATCGGCTGGAGCAGCTCGCGCTTCTCGCCGGTCGCCCCGGCGCCGCCCGCCAATCGCGCGAGCAATCCCCCCAGGTACTCGCTCAGCGCCGCGACCTGCTCCTTCTCGCACTTGAGCGTGACGAGGGTGCCGGCCTCGCGGGCCTGCAGGTAGAACACGCGCTGGCCGGGCGGGCCGACCGCGCCCGCGGTGAAATGGTCGGGGCCGTCGAGCTGGAACGACTCGCTCACGATGCCGGAACCCCGTCGCCGAGGGCGTTCACGCCCAGCACCGAGGGCCCGGCGGCGCCGTAGGCGATGGTGGTGATGGAGCCCGGCGCGATCGCCAGCCGCTGGAACAGGTCGAGGTGCATGCCGAGCGCGTGGGCGAGGGCGGCCTTGATCGGATCGGCGTGGGAGACGGCGACGACCGTGCCGCCGCGATGCCGCTCGACGATGCGCGCGAGCGCGCCGGTCATGCGCGCCTGCATCTCGGTGAACGACTCGCCGTCCGGAAACCGGAACCCGCTGGGATACCGCTGGACCGTCTGCCACTCCGGCTTCCTGCCGACGCGGTCCAGCCGCAGCCCTGTCCACTGCCCGATGTCCAGCTCCAGCAGCCCGCGCTCGATGTGCAGCGCCAGCCCGCGGGCCCGCGCGATCGGCATCGCGGTCTCGCGCGCGCGCTCGAGAGGCGAGGAGTACACCGCCGCCACCCGCCCCAGCCGGGCGATCCGCTGGGCGGCGGCCCCGGCCTGCTGGCGGCCGTCGTCGGACAGGTGCAGGCCGGGGGCGCGTCCCGGCAGCACGCGCCCGGTCGTCGGAGTTTGCCCGTGGCGCACCAGGAGCACGATCGTGGGCTTGCTCGCTCGCGGCGGCATGGCGTACGCGCACAGACTAGCATTGGCGGCGTCGCGGTGCCTGGCCACGCTAGACTTCCGGTCGTGCCGGATCAGCTCTCGGACGTACCCGCGGCGGTCGTCGCCCGTTTCGAGGCCGAGGCCGAGCGGTTCACGACACCGTTCGACGGCGGGCGCATGGTGTGGCGGCGCTGGGGCGCAGGGCCGCCGGTCGTGCTGCTGCATGGCGCCAGCGGGTCGTGGACGCACTGGATCCGCAACCTCGAGGGGCTGGCCGAGCGGTTCGCGGTGCTGGTGCCGGACATGCCGGGATTCGGGGAGTCCGACGCGTTGCCGGAGCCGCACACCGCCGAGCGTCTGGCCGACGCCGTGGTCGCAGGACTCGCCGCGCACGCGAGGCTCGACCTGGTCGGCTTCTCGTTCGGCGGGATCGTCGCCGGCCTCGCGGCGGCCCGGCTCGGCACGCGGGCGCGGCGACTGGTCCTGCTGGGACCCGGCGGCATGGCCTTCCGCTCGGACGTGGGCCGGCTGGTGCTGGCGCGGGTGGAGCCGGGGATGAGCGAGGCCGAGGCTCGCGAGGTTCATCGGGCCAATCTGCAAACGCTCATGCTCGCCGACCCGGCGGCGGCGGACGACCTGGCGGTGCACCTGCAGGTCGACAACCTGCGCCGGGCGCGGTTCAAGTCGGGCACGATCCCGGCCTCCGACGTCCTGCTCCGGGCGATGCCCGGCATCCGGGCGCGCATCGCCGCCCTGTTCGGTGGACGCGACGCCTTCGCGGTGCCCTACCTGGACGAGCGGCGGGAGACGCTCGCCCGCTTCCAGTCCGACCTCGATTTCCGCGTCGTGGCGGGCGCCGGCCACTGGGTCAACTACGAGGCGCCCGCCACCGTCAACCGCGCGCTGCGCGAGATGCTCGCGTAGTCGCTAATGAATCTCGTGAAACGTGGTGACGCCGGGGGGCGGGGTACGGGGGCCCTGCGCGCGCCACGTCGATGGCGAGCCGTCGGCGCCGTTGCGAGCGCAGGGCTCGGCGAGCGCGCGATCGGCGACTCGACTCACTCCGGGCCAACCCCCTTCTAGCCCGACTTTACCGCGCTCGATCGACGTGACATAGCCCACAGC
>DASWJN010000333.1:0-3925 GCA_036397135.1 Candidatus Methylomirabilota bacterium | reverse complement strand
GCGAGCGGGAGGCCCATCGCCTGCGTGCCCGCGTGCTCGTGGGTTCAGCGCTGTCGCTTCCACTCCTGGTGGGCGGCATGCCCGCGGTCTTCCCGTGGGCGCCGGCCTGGCTGCGGGATCCGTGGGTGCAGCTGGCGCTGGCGACGCCGGTCCAGTTCTGGGTCGGCGCCAGCTTCCACCTGGGGTTCCTGCGCGACCTCCGCCATCGCAGCGCCAGCATGTCCACCCTCGTGTCGCTGGGCACCAACGCCGCGTACGTCTTCAGCGTGGCGGTGACGCTGTGGCCGCACGTCTTCCACGTCGCCGGCGGCATGCCCTACTACGAGACGGCGGCGGTCGTCATCACGCTCGTCGTGCTCGGCCGCTGGCTCGAGGCCCGCGCGCGCGGCCGCACGTCGGAGGCCATCAGCCGGCTCGTGAGCCTGGCCCCCCGGACCGCCCGTGTGCTGCGCGACGGCACGGACGTCGACGTGCCGACGGCGGAGGTGATGGTCGGCGACCTCATCCGCATCCGGCCCGGCGAGCGCCTGCCGGTGGACGGCACGGTCGTGGAGGGCGGCTCGACAGTGGACGAGTCGATGCTCACCGGCGAGAGCCTGCCGGTGGAGAAGGCGCCCGGCGCCACGGTGTCGGCCGGGACCGTCAACCGGACGGGCAGCTTCGTCTTCCAGGCCGGCCGGGTCGGACGCGAGACGACGCTGGCTTGCATCATCGCGCTGGTGGAGGAGGCCCAGGGGTCCCGCGCGCCCATCCAGCGGCTGGCCGACCGGGTGGCCGCCGTCTTCGTGCCGATCGTGCTGGTGATCGCGGCGCTGACCTTCACCGGCTGGTGGCTGCTCGGGCCCGAGCCCGCGTTGCTGTACGCGCTGACCAACGCCGTCGCGGTCCTCGTGATCGCCTGCCCGTGCGCGATGGGCCTGGCGACGCCGACGGCCATCATGGTGGCGGCCGGCCGGGGCGCCGAGCACGGCGTGCTGATCCGGAACGCGGCCGCCCTGGAAGGGCTGAGCCGCGTCGACACGGTGGTGTTCGACAAGACCGGGACCCTCACCGTGGGCCGGCCGGTCGTCACCGACGTGGTGGCGGCCCCGGGGGTGCCGGAGGACGACGTGCTGGCGCTGGCGGCGGCCGCCGAGCAGGGCTCCGAGCATCCGATCGGCGAGGCCATCGTGGCCCGCGCCAAGGAGCTGGGGCTGGCCCTGCCGCCGGTCGGTGAGTTCGTCTCCATCCCGGGTCAGGGCGTCGACGCGATGGCGCCCGACGGCCGCATCCTGCTCGGCAACCGCGCGCTGATGGAGGCGCGGGGCATCGACGCCCACGCGCTGCTGCCGCGCGCCGCCGCGCCGGCCGCCGAGGGCAAGACGGTCGTGTTCCTGGCGTTCGCCGGGCAGGCGCTCGGCCTGGTCGCCGCGGCGGACGTGCTGAAGCCGGACGCGGCGGCGGCCGTCGCCGCGCTGCGGCGCCTGGGGCTCTCGGCGGTGATGCTCACCGGAGACCACCGGGCCACGGCACAGGCGATCGCCCGGCAGGCCGGCATCGACAGCCTCGTGCTGGCCGAGGTGCAGCCCGAGGCCAAGGCCCGCGCGATCGCCGGGATCCAGGCCGAGGGCCGCCGGGTGGCGATGGTCGGCGACGGCGTCAACGACGCGCCCGCGCTGGTGCAGGCCGACGTCGGCATCGCCATGGGCTCGGGCACCGACGTGGCCATCGAGGCCGCCGACGTGACGCTCATGCGCAGCGACCTCATGAGCGTGGTCGCCGCCGTGGAGCTGTCGCGGCGCACCATCCGGATCGTGAAGGAGAACCTGGTGTGGGCGTTCGGCTACAACGTGGTGCTGATCCCCGTCGCCGCCGGCCTGCTCTACCCGCTGGGGGGCGTGCTGCTCTCGCCCATGCTGGCCGGTGCCGCGATGGCCTTCTCGTCGGTGTCCGTGGTGACCAACAGTCTCAGGCTCAAGCGCTGGAGGCCCAGTCATGGCCGTTGATCCCGTGTGCAAGATGACCGTGGAGCCCGCGAAAGCGGCCGCCCAATCGACGTACAAGGAGCAGACGTATTACTTCTGCGCGGTGGGCTGCAAGCAGAAGTTCGATCGCGAGCCGGACAAGTACCTGGCCGGCGGCACGAGCGGGATGAGCCGTTGACCCCGGCCCCCGCCGTGCTCGCCGGGCGCGACCGCTACGAGCGGGCCATGCACGGCTGGGTGGACAACACGCACGACGACGCCTTGACCCACACCGTGCGTCTCACCGACGACGACCGGTCGCTGGAGGTCGCCGTCGTCGCCCTGCCGTCGCCGACCTACGCCATCCGCGAGGCGCGGCTGACGCCGCTGGCCGGGCCGGTGGACCCGGCCCTGGCGGCGGGGTTCGCGCAGCTGGCCGGGACCGCGATGGTGGGCGGCCTGACCCGGCGGGCGGTCGAGGTGCTGGGCCGCGGGCAGGGCGCCGCGCTGGCGGTGGACGCCACGATCGAGGTCGCCCGCCTGGCCCGGCAGGTCACCAGGATGCCCCGCGCGGATGCCGAGCGGGCCGCGGCCGGCGACGCCCTCGACTGGTGGACGCTCGACACGAACGGCTGGGTCGACCTGCCGAACTCCTGCTTCACGTACAGCCGGGCCGGCCGGGCGTTGTTCGGCACGCGCACGATCGTCACTTCCGCGGTGCCGGACCTCTACAGCCCGCGCCCCGGCCAGCGCCGGGTCTTCGAGCGCCGCAAGATCGCGCGCCTGGAGCGCGCCGATGGCCGGCTGCGCCTCTTCCACTCGATGCACGACAACGTCCACGGCTTCGAGCTGACCTGCGAGATCGACCTGGCCAGCGGCACCATCACGCGCGCCGAGCACGTGACGCCCCGGCTGCCGTATGCGGGCGTGTGCTCGGAGCCGCAGCGCAGGTTCGCGACGCTGGTCGGCGAGCCGGTCGATGCCACGCTGCGCAAGCGCATCCAGGCCACGCTCGGGGGCGAGGCCGGCTGCGCCCAGCTCTACGACCTGACGGCCGACCTGCTCAAGCTGCTGGCCTGAACGTGCCCGGCGCCTGGGGGTTGCGTCAGGCCCTGGTCTGCCGCACGTGCCCGTCGAGACGGCCTATCGCAACGAGGTGGTGCCGCTCCGGCTCCACCAGGGCATCCCGGTCAGCACGGCCTCGACCCCGGAAATCGTCGCCATCATGCTGGAGCAGCTCGGTCTGGAGCCCGGACATCGCGTCCTCGAGATCGGCGCGGGAAGCGGGTACACGGCCGGCTTGATCGCCGAGGTCGTCGGTGACGGCGGTCGTGTCGTCACCATCGACCTGGACGACGACCTGGCAGCCCTGGCGCGCCGCAACCTCGACGCGGCCGGTTTCGAGCACGTCCGCGTCGTGGCCGGCGACGGCATGCTGGGAGACCCCGACGATGGCGATTTCGATCGGATCATTGCCACGGTGGGCGCCTGGGACATTGCGCCGGCCTGGCGCCGGCAACTGGCCGCGGGCGGACGGCTCGTCGTGCCACTCTCACTTCGAGGCCCCCAGCGCTCGATCGCCTTCGCGTCAGCCGGCAAGCGTCTTCACAGCACGTCGATCGAGAACTGCGATTTCGTCTGGCTGCGGGGGGAGCTTGCTGGTCCGGGCCGCCGGCTCCCGCTGGGCGCCGCGTCCGGGCTGTCGGTCTGGCTGGACGACGACCGGCCCGTCGAGTCGGCCGCGCTCTACGCGCGCCTGCGCGCGCCGGCCGGCGTGCAACCGAGCGGCGTCGACTGGCCGGACCTCGGCGCGTGACCAGGACGCCTCGCGACCGGTGGCAGTAGCAAGGCTGTTGCCCGGAGTCAGAAATCCGCGCGCAGTGCCGACGTGGGCGAGGTGCCCATGGGGTGGGTCCGCGGACCCGTTCCCGCCGCCCGTCCACCGGGCGCCCCGCAGCCTGATGGAGCCCAGCCGTGGCGGG
>DASWJN010000332.1:0-19276 GCA_036397135.1 Candidatus Methylomirabilota bacterium | reverse complement strand
GGTGGACGCCAACGAGTACAAGCGCCGCCAGGGGCCGATCGGCGTGAAGATCACGCCCCGCGCCTTCGGCCGCGACTGGCGGCTGCCGATCGTCAACCGGTTCCGCGAGCGGTAGGCGAGAGGCGGGGACTCAGCGCTCGGATGGCGGGAGCACGCCGGCCGCCTCCAGCCACGCCCGGGCCCGGCGAACCTCTTCGCGCTCGGGGGGGCCCTGGCGCACGACGCGGAGGAACAGCGTGACCGCCTCCTCGCGATCGCCCAAATGCGAGAGGGCCACGCCGGCCCGGTAGTAGGCGCCGAGATCCGTGCCGTCCAGCGTCAGGGCGTAGTCGTAGGCTTGCAGCGCGCCGATGAAATCCCCCGCCGCCAGCCGCCGATCGCCCTCGGCCTGCAGCTCGGCCGCGCTGACCGTCGTCGCCACGGCATCCTTCGCGCGCGACACGTCCAGGGCAGAATCGACGATGACGAGGGCGGTGGCCACGATCAGGAGCAGCGCCGTGGACCAGACCACCCAGCGGGCACGGGGGACGCGCACCATCATGGCAGCGACGAGTATTCATCGGGCGTGCGGCCGGAACGAAACTTTCTGACGCCCCCATCGCCGGTGTCCCACCCCGGGAGCCCCTGCTGCTCGTGGGGGCGCCCGCCGCCCGCGCCGCCCGCAGCGGACGACGCGGCACCCGGGGACCGGCCCCGCGCCTATCCCGTGACGCCCTCCATCTGCAGCGCGTACAGCCGCCGGTAGAGCCCGTCGCGGGCCAGCAGCTCGTCGTGGCGCCCGGCCTCGGCGATGCGGCCCTCGTGGACGACCACGATGCGATCGGCGTTGCGGACGGTGGCCAGCCGGTGAGCGATCACCAGCACGGTGCGGCCGCGCATCAGGTCGCCGAGCGCCTGCTGGACCATGAACTCGCTCTCGGCGTCCAGGTCGGACGTCGCCTCGTCCAGGATCAGGATGGGCGGGTCCTTCAGGAAGGCGCGGGCGATGGCCAGCCGCTGGCGCTGGCCGCCGCTGAGCCGCACGCCGCGCTCGCCCACCAGGGTGGCGTAGCCGTCGGGGCAGGCGCGGATGAACTCCTCGGCGTGGGCCTGGCGGGCCGCCCGCGCCACCTCCTCGGCGGTGGCGCCGGGGCGGCCGTAGGCGATGTTGTCGTGGATGGAGTCGCTGAACAGGAACGTCTCCTGCGTCACCACGCCGATCTGCGCGCGCAACGACGCCTGGGTGACCTCGCGCACGTCGTGGCCGTCCACCGTGATCCGGCCGGCGGTGACGTCGTGAAAGCGCGGGACGAGATCGATGAGCGTCGACTTGCCGGCACCGCTCATGCCGACGAAGGCCACCACCTCGCCCCGGCGGACGTCCAGCGTGATGTCGCGCAGGGCGGGCTCGGGCGATCCCGGGTAGCGGAAGGAGACGTTCTCGAAGCGCAGCGCCGACGCGAAGCCGGGCAGCGTCCGCGCTCCCGGCCGGTCGGCGATCGCCGGCGGCGTGTCCAGGATCGCGAACACGCGCTCGACCGACGAGGTGGCCTGCTGGATCGTGTTCATGATCCGCGACAGGTGGCGCACGGGTCCGTACAGCAGCGCCAGCGCCGCGGTGAACGAGAAGAAGTCGCCGGGCGTCATGTGCCCGGCGATCACCTGGTGGCCGCCGTACCAGAGCGCCCCCATGATGCCGAAGGCCGCCAGCACCTCCATGAGCGGCTCGGTGATCTCGTCGGTGCGGTGGTCCTTGAGCGCCAGGTCGAGCAGCCGGCGGTTGACACGGTCGAAGCGCTCGCCCTCGTGGCCCTCGCGGCCGAACGCCTTGACGATCTTCATGCCCGAGAACGCCTCGTGCAGGAGGATGTTCAGCTCGGCGATCTTCTCCTGCGCGCGCTTGTTGATCCGGTAGAGCCGCCGGCCGATCGAGCGGACGGCCACCCCCACGAACGGGAACACGATCACCGCGATCAGGGCCAGCCGCCACTCGCGCAGCAGCATCACCGAGAGCAGGGCGACGATCAGCGCCAGCTGGCGGAACGCCATCACCAGCACGGTGGACGACACGCGCGCCAGGCGGTTGACGTCGGTGACCACGCGCGACATCAGCTCGGCCGAGTGCAGGTCGGCGAAGAACGACAGGGGCATCTGCTGGATGTGGCCGTAGAGCCGGCCGCGCAGGGTGGCGATCACGCGCTCGCCGACGGCCGCCATCAGGTAGGACTGGCCGTAGCGGGCCGCGCCCTTGACCAGATAGGCGCCGAGCAGCAGCAACGGGATGACGCGCAGCATGGCCGTGTCACGGCGGATGAAGATGTCGTCCAGGGCGGGCTTCACCAGCCACGCGACGGCCCCCTCCATCGCCGCCACCACGAGCGCCAGCAGGGCCCCCGCGATCAGAACGGGGACATAGGGCCGCATCAGCGGCAGGAGCCGGCGATAGACGGTGAAGGCGTGCGTCATGCCCGGCCGGCCGCCGCCGCCAGCCTCCGGTACAGCGCCTCGGTGGCGTCGAGCTTCGCGCTCAGCGAGAAGTGGGCCTCGACGCGCTTGCGACCGGCGCGCGCCATGGCCTGGGCGGCGCCGGGGTCGCCGAGCACCTGCACGATGGCGGCGGCCAGCGCCGCCGGGTGGCGCGGCTCCACCAGCAGCCCCGTCTCGCCGTCCACGATCAGCTCGGGCATGCCTTCCATCCTGGTGGCCACGACCGGCCGCTCACAGGCGAGCGCCTCGCGGATCGAGCCGGTGATGCCGAGCCCCGCATAGGAGGCGTCGACCACGACGTCGGAGGCGGTGAGGATCGCCGGCACGTCGTCGCGGTGGCCGAGGACCAGGACGTGGCGGCTGAGACCCAGCGCGCGGGCGAGGTCCCCGATCTCGGCGATCCGCGGCGGCGGCGCGCCGACGAAGAGCAACCGCGCGCCGTCGAACCGGCCGACCACGCTCGGCATGGCCTCCAGCAGGTCCCGCCACCCGCGCCACGAGCGCACGCCGACCTGGGTGATCAACGCGTGGCCGGGGCCGAGGCCCAGCTCGCGACGCACGGTCCCGCCGTCGACGCCGGGATGGAAGCGCTCGAGGTCGGTGCCGGAGTAGATCACCTCCACCTTGGCGGCCGGCACCCCGGCCGCCACCAGCCCGTCCTTGATCGAGCGGCAGACGGCCACGACGGCGTGCACGCGGCGGCTGGCGTAGCCCACCCGCCGGCGCAGGCCGCCCACGCGAAAGCTCACGCCGCGGTTGAGGACGAGGATCGCGCGCGCGCCCAGGAGGCCGGCCAGGACCGCCAGCGTGCGCGCGCGGCCCTTGTGAGCGTGGGCGATCTGGATGCGCCGCGCGCGGATCAGGCGGGCCAGCCGCCAGGCCGCCCGCGGATCCCACGGGCGCCGCATCGGGATGGCGACGTGCGCCAGGCCGGCCTCGCGACAGCGGGCGGCCCACACGGGGCTCGCGGGCGTGACGACGGTGACCTGGTGGCCGCGCGCGGCGAGGCCGCGCGCCAGGTCCCACAGCTGCACGGCCGCGCCCGTGAAGAAGTCCCCCTTCGGGTAGATCTGGAGGACTCGAAGGGGACCGCCCGGCATCAGGCTCCGAAGAATTCCCGGACGGCCGCCACCACGGTGTCGATCTCGGCCTCGGCATGGCCGGCGGAGATCGGCAGCGTCAGGATCTCATCGACCAGGCGTTCGGTCGCGGGCAGAGGGCCACCGGCGAAGCGCTCGACGGCCGGCTGCCGGTGCGCCGCCACCGGGTAGTGGATGCCCGTCTGGATGCCGCGCGCCTTGAGGAAGGCGGCCAGCTCCGCTCGCCGCGGCGTGCGCACGACGTAGAGGTGGTAGACGTGGTGCGCGCCCGGGCGCTCGGACGGCAGGCCCAGGGGCAGGCCGGACAGGGCCGTCGTGTAGCGCGCCGCCAGAGCGCGGCGGTGCTCGTTCATCGCGTCGAGCCGGCGCAGCAGCACGCGGCCGACGGCGGCCTGGATGTCGTTGAAGCGCAGGTTGAAGCCGACCTCGGCGTGGACGTCCTTGTTGAGGCGGCCGTGGTCGCGCAACCGGCGGCAGCGGGCCGCGATCTCGTCGTCGTCGGTGACCACCGCGCCGCCGTCGCCCATGACCGTGAGGTTCTTGGACGGATAGAACGAGAACACGGCGGCACGGCCGAAGGTGCCCACCCGGTGACCCCGCCAGGCGGCGCCGTGGGCCTGGGCACAGTCCTCGAGCATCCAGACGCCCAGTCGCGAGGCCAGCTCGCGGACCGCGTCCATGTCGACCGGTTGGCCGTAGAGGTGGACGGGCATCAGGCCCACCGTGCGTGGGGTCGCCTTGGCGGCCGCGTCGGCCGGATCGAGCGTGTAGTACGCGTCGGCGTCGACGAAGACCGGCGTGGCCTCGGCGAAGCAGATCGCCTCGATGGTCGGGAAGGCCGTGTGTGAGGGCACGAGGATCTCGTCGCCGGCCTTGACGCCGAGCGCGCGCAGGGTCAACCACAGCCCCGCGGTGGCCGAGCTGGTCAGGACGCAGTGGCGGGTGCCGAGGTAGCGCGCCAGCTCGGTCTCGAACGCGCGGCACTGGGGACCCAGGATGTACTGGCGGGAGTCGATCGCCTCCAGCACCGCCTGCTTGATCTCGTCGTCCACCGGGGGTCGCGACAGCGGGATCGGCGTCACGTTCACGCTCCTGGTCTGGCGTCGGCCAGTCGCTCGTACCGGCCGCGGGAGTAGAGGAGGGGGTCGCCCCCCGCCGCGCCGGCCCGCTCGACGCGGCCGACGAAGATGGTGTGGTCGCCCTCGACGTGCATGCTCACCGTGACACACTCGAGCTGCGCGATGGCGCCGTCGACGAGCGGCATGCCGAGGTCGCTGACCCGATGGGGGACGCCCTCGAACTTGTCCAGGCGGGAGGAGGCGAAGCGGCGCGAGACCGCCTCCTGGTCGGCGGCCAGGATGTTCACCGCGAACCGCCCGCGCTCGCGCAGCGCCGGGTAGCTCTGCGACTTGTGGTCGACGCAGACCAGGATCAGTGGTGGATCGAGCGAGACGGAGGAGAACGCGCTGGCCGTGAGGCCGGTCGGACGGCCGTCGGCGTCGCAGGTGGTGACGATGGTGACCCCGGTAGCGAAGTGACCGAGAACGCGGCGAAAGTCGTCGGGAGCGATCACCGTCCTTATGTAGCAGGAAGGTTCGGCGAATGCAAGATTGGCCGGGAACGACAAGGCGAGGACGGGCCCTGGCAGACCCGCCCTCGCCGGGGGGAGGGCATCGAACAGACCTTCTCTGGCTCGACTCTTACGAGACGGCCGCCCACTGGGGGAGCAAGGCGCGTTCCAGACGGTGATCCTCAACGATTTCGCACGCGGGCGCCGGTCGGTCGGCCGCAGGCTGGGTGATGGCGGGTCCAGAATGGGTAAGGCCGTTCCCAATTGCGCCACCGGAACCGTGCTGTATAGTCGCGGGTATGGCGACGGAGCAGCAGGTGCTCGATGCGCTGCGAGGGATCCGCGATCCCGACAGCCAGAAGGACATCGTCGCCCTCGGGCTCGTGCGCGACCTCGCGATCGACACCGGCGCGGTGAGCTTCACGCTGGCCTTCGCGGGCCAGGCGCCGGCCACCAAGGCGACGGTGCACAGCATGGCCACGCGCCTCGTCGGTCAACTGCCGGGCGTGACGCGGGTCCAGGTGAGGATGGGCGGCGCTCCCGCTCCGGCGGCGGCATCCCCGCCTGCCCACGGGCACGCGCACGGCCACGGGCACGCGCAACCGCCGGGGCCGGCGGCGGCCCCGGCCCGTCCCGACTTCATCCCCGAGGTGCGGCACACCATTGCCGTGTCATCGGGCAAGGGTGGGGTGGGCAAGTCGACCGTCGCCGTCAATCTCGCCCTGGCGTTGCGGCAGGCCGGCGCCACCGTCGGCATCATCGACAGCGACGTCTACGGCCCCGACGTGCCGCTGATGCTGGGGACGCGGGGTAAGCCGGGGATGTTCGACAACCGGATCATCCCGGTCGAGGCCCACGGCCTCAAGGTGATGTCGATCGGGCTGCTGGTCAACGAGAAAGAGCCGCTGGTGTGGCGGGGACCGATGATCCACTCGTTCATCCAGCAGATGCTCAAGGACGTGATGTGGGGCGCCCTCGACTACCTCGTGTTCGACATGCCGCCCGGCACCGGCGACGCCCAGCTCTCGCTCTCGCAGGTGCTGCCGCTGAGCGGCGTGGTCATGGTCACGACGCCCCAGGACGTGGCCCTGCTCGACGTGCGCAAGGCCATCGGCATGTTCCAGCGCCTCAACGTGCCGATCCTCGGCGTCGTGGAGAACATGAGCACCTTCGCCTGCCCGCACTGCGGCCGGCACACGAGCATTTTCGGCGAGACCGGTGGCCAGCGGGTCGCCGACGAGTATGGCGCGCCGTTGCTGGCGCGGCTGCCGCTCGACCCCGAGACCCGGGTGGGCGGTGACGAGGGCACGCCCATCACCGTGCGCCGGCCCGACTCGGCCCAGGCGCTCGCCTTCCGGGACCTGGCGGCAGCCGTCGTGAAGCGCCTCGACGACCTGAGCGTGCTGGGCCCGCTGCCGAAGATCTCCTGACGCAGCCCACGCCTGGCGGCCCGGTGGTCATCGTGCCGATCTTCCCGTTGCCCGAGGTGACGTTCTTTCCCCACACCCTGCTGCCGCTGCACGTGTTCGAGGCCCGCTATCGCCTGCTGGTGATCGACGCGCTCGAACGTGACCGCCGTCTCGCCGTGGTGAAGCTGCGGCCCGGGTACGAGGCGACGTATGCGGGCAAGCCGGCCGTGCACGCGGTGGCCGGGCTCGGCGAGATCGTCTCGTGCGAGCGGCTTGCCACCGGCCGCTACAACATCCTGCTCCGCGGCGAGAGCCGGGTGCGGCTCGAGCAGGAGCTGCCCAGCGACACCCTCTACCGGCTCATGCGGGCGCGGCGGCTGGCCGACGCCGAGGCGGCCGGCGACGTGGCGCCCGCGCTGGCGCGGATCCGGACCGCCTGCCGCGCGCTGCTGGGCGCGCTCGCGCGCCCGGCCGATCTGCTCGACACCGCGCTGGCCGAGGGCCAGGCGCCCGGGGTCATCGCCGACCGGGTGGCGGCCGCCGTGCTCCCCGACGCCGATCTGCGCCAGAGCCTGCTCGAGACGTTCGACGTGGCCGGCCGCGTCGCGCGCGTGGCCGATGCGGTGGAGGCGCTGGTGAAGGAGCTCAAGGGAGGCCGCGAGTGAGCGCGTGGCGGCGGGGCGTGGTGCTGGCGGCGCTCGTGGCCGGGCTGCTCGCGGCCGCGTCAGCCGACGCGCGCCAGTGGGCGTGGCTGGGTGTCCGCATCCGCGACCTGGCCGAGCAGGAGATGGACGAGCTGTCCGGGCGTCACGGTATCGGAGAGGGCTTCGGTGTCGTCATCGTCGAGGTGATGGCGGACACGCCGGCGGCGCGGGCCGGGATGCGGTCGGGAGACATCGTCGTCGCCTTCGAGGGACGGCCGGTCACCGACACCCGCCTGCTCCAGCGGCTGATCGCCCGGGCGCCGGTGGACGGCGAAATCCGCCTCACCGTCCTGCGGCGCGAGGGGCGGCAGACGCTGCCGGTCCGGCTGGTGACCATGCCCCGACCGGTTGCCGGGGAACGGATCGCCGCCGAGTTCGGTTTCGTGCTGAGAGAACCCGAGACGAGCGCGGGGCAGGGCGTTCGCCCGCCGCCGGTCGGGGCTCCGGCCGTCACCTTCGTGGCCCGCGGCGGCGCGGCCGAGAAGGCCGGGCTCCAGGTCGGCGACGTCATCCTGCAGGTCAACGATCAGGCGGTGTTGACGCGCGAGGCCGCCCGCGAGGCGCTCGCCGGCCTCGACTTCGAGGGGCCGTTGCGGCTGATCGTGCGGCGCGACGGACGCCACGTGAGCCTGACGCTGATCGCGCCGGAGGACCGGTGGAGGCCTTGACGAGTGCGCCCCAAAGCCTCGCGAAGCTTGACAGTTCGTCTCGGCCCGGCGTAGTGTTACGTCCCGGTACGCCGAGGCGTCGTGTGCTGTGACGACGTGCGTCTCCGCTCGCTAGGCCATTCACTCCGCTCGAGGCGCGACGACCGCTCGGCGGAGCGAGGCGTAGTCAAGCCCGGTAACCCGTCCCACGTAGCTGCGGACCGGCCATAAAGGAGGGTCAACGATGACCACGGCAGAGACTCGGAAGATCACCACCCGGCGCAAGTTCCTCTCCGGGGCCGCCCTGACCGGCGCGGCCGTGCTGGCGGCGCCCCAGGTCTCGCGCGCCCAGACGATCACCCTGAAGATGCAGGGCTCCTGGGGCGCCAAGGACGTATTCAACGAGTTCGCCGAGGACTACGTCAAGCGCGTCAACGAGATGGCGGGGGGCCGGCTCCGCATCGACTATCTCGTCGGCGGCGCCGTCGTCCATCCCTTCCAGGTGTTCGACGGGGTGCACGGCGGCCAGATCGATGCCGCTCACACCGTGACCGTGTACTGGTACGGCAAGCACAAGGCCGCCTCGCTGTTCGGCACCGGCCCCGTGTTCGGCTTCAACGCCAGCGAGGGTCTCGGCTGGATCCACAATGGCGGCGGTCGCGAGCTGTTCGAGGAGCTCCAGACGCAGATCATGAAGGTCAACATCAAGAGCTTCTTCGCCATGCCGCACCCGACCCAGCCCCTCGGCTGGTTCAAGCGGCCGGTGAAGAGCGCCGCCGACATCAAGGGGCTGAAGTACCGCACGGTCGGGCTCGCCGCCGACCTGTTCCAGGCTATGGGCGCCTCGGTGGCGCAGCTTCCGGGCGGCGAGATCGTGCCCGCGATGGAACGCGGCGTCATCGACGCCTTCGAGTTCAACAACCCGACCTCGGACCGGCGTTTCGGCGCGCAGGACGTGGCCAAGAACTACATGATGGGCAGCTACCACCAGGCGACCGAGTACTTCGAGATCATGTTCAACCGGAGCAAGTTCAACACGCTGTCCAAGGAGCACCAGGCGATCCTGCAGTACGCGGCCGAGGCGGCGTCAGCGGCCAACGAGTGGAAGAGCTACGACTACTACTCGAAGGATCTCCAGGAGCTGATCAGCAAGGACAAGGTCAACGTCATCCGGACGCCGAAGGACGTCTTCGACGCGCAGATCAAGGCCTGGGACGGCCTGATCGAGGTGCTCGGCAAGGACCCCTTCATGAAGAAGGTGATGGATTCCCAGAAGGCCTGGGTGAAGCGCGTCGTGTATTACACCCACCTGAACTCGGCCGACTACCGGACGGCGTACGAGCATCACTTCGGCAAGATCAAGATGTAGGGTCGCATCCGCCACGCCCGCGGGCGCCACGCGGGCACACGATCTCGGGACACCGGGAGGGGGCCCATCGAGGCCCCCTCCGACGATCAGGAGGGGGGATGGATCGGCGTCCGCCGCCGGCTGAGCCGGCATGACTCGCTTCCTTCTTTTCATCGACTCGCTGACCACGTGGGTCGGCCGGGCGTTCGCCTGGCTGATCCTCGTGCTCACGTTCGGCGTCAGCTACGAGGTGTTCGTGCGGTACGTCCTGGGCGCGCCGACGACCTGGGCGTTCGACATCAGCTACATCACCTACGGCGCCCTCTTCCTGATGGCCGGCGCCTACACTCTGTCGCGCAACGGCCACGTGCGCGGCGACGTGCTGTACCGTTTCTGGCGGCCGCGGGTGCAGGCGACGGTGGACCTGGCGCTCTACGTCGTGTTCTTCCTGCCCGCGGTGGCGGCCTGGATCTACTCCGGGTGGGGCTACGCGAAGATGTCCGTCCAGTTCCGGGAGGTCAGCATCTTCAGCCCCGCCGGCGTCCCGGTCTTCCCGCTCAAGGCGCTGATCCCGGTGACGGGCGTGCTCCTGCTCCTGCAGGGCGTGGCCGAGATGATCCGCTGCGTCCTCTGCATCCGTTCCGGCGCCTGGCCGCAGCGCCTGCACGACGTCGAAGAGATCGAGCGCGTGCTCCTGGAGGAACGGGAGCGGGTCGGGCAGGAGAGCCCGGGTGAACGGGACCCGCGGGGGGGCGGCGCATGACGGACCCGCAGGTCGGCCTGCTGATGCTGGGCCTGTTCATCTTCATCATCATGCTCGGCTTCCCGATCGCCTTCACCCTCATCGCCATGGGGGTGGGCTTCGGCTACTACGCCTACTACACGCCCGGGCAGGGCTTCCTCGACAACCGTATCTTCAGCCTGCTCGTGCAGAAGACCTTCGAGGTGACGTCGAACGACGTGCTGACGGCCGTGCCGCTGTTCCTGTTCATGGGGTACGTCGTCGAGCGCTCGAACATCCTGGACCGGCTCTTCCGGTCGCTGCAGATCGCCGCCAAGCACGTGCCGGGCTCGCTCGCGGTGGCGACGCTGCTCACCTGCGCGATGTTCGCCACCGCCACCGGCATCGTCGGCGCGGTGGTGACCCTGATGGGGCTGCTCGCCTTCCCCGCCATGCTGCGGGCCGGCTACGACGTCAAGCTGGCGGCGGGGGTCGTCTGCGCGGGCGGGTGCCTCGGCATCCTGATCCCGCCCAGCATCCTCCTCATCGTCTATGCGGCCACCGCCGGGATCTCGGCGGTCAAGCTCTACGCGGCCGCCGTGTTCCCCGGGTTTCTGCTGGCGGGCCTCTACGTCGTCTACACGATCGGCCGCGCGGTGTGGAATCCGGCGCTGTGTCCGAAGCTGCCCCCCGAGGAGACGAACGTCCCGTTCTTCGAGGTCCTGCGCTCGCTGGCGACCTCCTTCCTGCCGCTGGCGCTGTTGATCACCTCGGTGCTCGGCGCCATCCTGTTCGGGCTGGCGACGCCGTCGGAGGCCGCCGGCGCCGGCGCCCTCGCCAGCCTGCTCCTGGCCGCCGGGTACGGGGCGCTCGGCTTCCGGATGCTGAAGGAGTCCGTGTTCCTGACCGCGCGCGCCACCGCGATGGTCTGCTACCTGTTCATCGGGTCGTGGACGTTCTCGGCCGTGTTCGCACTGCTGGGCGGCCAGTCCGTGGTCGAGCGGTTCTTCCTCTCCATGAACCTCTCCTCGGTGCAGTTCCTCATCCTGGCCCAGTTCATCATCTTCCTGCTCGGGTGGCCGCTGGAGTGGACGGAGATCATCATCATCTTCGTCCCGATCTTCCTGCCCCTGCTCGACACCTTCAAGGTCGACCCGATCTTCTTCGGCATCCTCGTTGCGCTCAACACCCAGACCGCCTTCAACACGCCGCCGGTGGCCATGGCCGCGTTCTACCTCAAGGGCGTGGCCCCGCCGCACGTGAAGCTGTCCGACATCTTCAACGGCGCGCTGCCCTTCGTGGGGATGGTGTTCCTGTGCATGTTCCTGGTCTACCTCTTCCCGGGGCTGGTCCTCTGGCTGCCGGATTACCTCTACACGCCGCGCTGAGCTGCTGCCGATGAGCCTGCACGCCCTGTCGCTCACCCAGGCGGCGGCCGACGTCCGCGAGGGCCGCATCAGCGCGGCCGAGCTGGTGGAGGCCTGCCTCGAGCGCGTCGGGAAGGTCGAGGCGACGGTGCGGGCGTGGGCATTCCTCGACCCCGGCCACGTCCGCCGGCAGGCGGAAGCGGCCGATCTCCACCGCAAGCACGGCAAGGCGCTCGGCCCGCTGCACGGCGTACCGATCGGCATCAAGGACATCTTCGACACCGGCGACATGCCCACCGAGCTGGGGTCGCCCCTGTGGGCGGGCCGCACACCGCGGCAGGACGCGGCCGCCGTCGCGCAGCTGCGCGCGGCGGGCGCGATCATCATGGGCAAGACGGTGACGACGGAGTACGCGTACCGCCGTCCCGGCCCGACGACGAATCCTCACGACCCCGGCCGCACCCCGGGCGGCTCCTCGAGCGGCTCGGCCGCCGCGGTGGCGGCGCGCATGGTGCCGGCGGCCATCGGCTCGCAGACCAACGGCTCGACGATCCGGCCGGCGGCGTTCTGCGGCGTGGTCGGCTTCAAGCCCACCCACGGGCTCATCCCGCGGACGGGGGCGCTCCTGCTGTCGCGCACGCTGGATCACGTGGGCGTGTTCGCGCGCACGGTGGAGGACGCCGCGCTCGTCGCCGAGACGCTCGCCGGCTTCGACGACGACGATCCGGACACCCGGCCGCTGGCCCGGCCGCCGCTCGCCGCGGTGGCCGCGTCCGGGCCGCCGCTGCCGCCGCGCCTGGCCTTCGTGCGGTCGCCGGTCTGGGAGCGCGCCGAGCCCGTGCTGCGCGAGGCCTTCGCCGAGCTGGTCGGGGCGCTGGGGGCGGCCGTGGTGGAGGTCGAGCTGGGGACGGGCTTCGCGCGCGCGCTCGAGATGCACCGCACGATCATGGAAGTCGAGATGGCCCACAACCTGCGCCGCGACTACGAGAGGGCCGGGGAGCAGCTGAGCCGCCCGCTGCGCGAGATCATCGAGCGCGGGCGAGGCCACCCCGCGGTCGACTACGCGGCGGCGGTGGCCGGGAACCAGGCCCTCAACGACGCGCTCGCCCCGACGTTCGACGAGTTCGACGCCATCCTCACGCCGGCCGCGCCGGGCGAAGCGCCGCGCGGGCTGGAGTCGACCGGCGACGCGAGCTTCTGCACCCTGTGGACCTATCTCGGCACCCCGGCCGTGACGGTGCCGCTCCTGCGATCGCCGGCGGGGATGCCGCTCGGCGTGCAGCTGGTTGGACGGCGCGACGGCGACGCGCGCCTCCTGCGCACGGCCCGCTGGCTCGTGGACACCCTCGCCGGTCCGCCGCGCCGGCGGGCCCGGTCGGGAGCGGCCGCCGCGAACGCCGGGGCCTCCCGACCCGCGAAGAGGAGAGCGTCATGACCCTGATCACCGGCCTCGTCGGCATCACCGCGCTGATCCTGTTCCTCGGCTTCCTGGTGTGGTGGATCAGGGAGCTGCCCTTCACCATCATCGTCGTCGGCGTGGTCGCCCTGCTGCTCTATGACTTCGTCCGGACGCTGCGCTACGGCGACGAGGGCGCACGGAACTGATTCGAGGTCCCAACCGTAGACGGCCGGGTAGCACCCCGACGCCGCGGGCGGGTGTCGAGCACCCGCCGCCGCGGCACGACAGGGACCGAGCCATGGGAGAGACGCTCCGGACGCGGCTGCGCGCGCTCTACCCGGCCAGCTCGGGCCGGCGGCTCAAGGTGTGGCTGGAGGCGGGTCGCGTGCGCGTCAACGGGGTCGTGGTCCGCCGCGGCGACGCCGCCGTGGAACTCCGCGACCGTGTCGAGCTGGGCGCGCCCCCGCCGGCGCCGCTGCCGCCGCCCCTGTCGCTCGTGCACGAGGACGCCGACCTGCTGGTCGTCGACAAGCCCGCCGGCCTGCTGACGATCGCCGACGCCAACGAGCGCGAGCGGACCGCGTACCGCATGCTGCGCGACTGGCTCGACGTGCGGGCGGCCGGCCGGGTCTTCGTCGTCCACCGGCTCGATCGCGAGACGTCCGGCCTGCTGGTGTTCGCCCGCACCGGCGCAGCCAAGCGGGCGCTGCAGGCACAGTTCCGCGCGCGGACGCCCGAGCGCGTGTACGTGGCGCGGGTGGAGGGCGCCGTCCGCGAGGCGGAGGGCACTCTGACCTCGCGGCTGGTGGAGGATCGCTCGCTGCGCGTGCGCTCCGTGCGCCCGCCGGGACGAGGCCGGGACGCGATCACCCGCTATCGCGTGCTGGAGCGCGGGCCCGACGACACGCTGCTGGAGCTGGCGCTGGTGACCGGGCGGCGGGGCCAGATCCGCGCCCAGCTCGCCGCCCTCGGCCACCCGATCGTCGGTGACCGTGCTCATGGCAGCCGCCGGGATCCGCTGCGCCGGCTGGCCCTGCACGCGACGCGGCTGGCCTTCGTGCATCCCGGTGGCGGACGGGTCGTCTTCGAGAACCCGCCACCCCGCGAGTTCCGGCTCAGGAGGCGCTCGGGATAACGAGGAGTGCGCCGGCTGGGCCGGCGCGCGACGAGCGCCGGGGGGCCACGACCATCCTGGAGGCCGCGCTGGGCAAGGCCCGGGAGACGGGCTGCGCCCCGCTGGCCGTGGCCGTGCTCGACGCCGGCGGACGCCTCAAGGCCTTCGCCCGGGAGGACGGGGCGGGGATCGTGCGGCCGCAGAGCCCGCCGTCGTGGGGGCGGTGGGGATCTCCGGGGACGTCTTCCGACAAGGACGAGGCGTGCGCGCTGGGCGGCATCACGGCGGCCGCGCTCGTGGGGGATCCGGGGGCGTGATAGATTGACCGGGTCGGAGCCAATCGCGCGTCACCGTCAACCGTTCGGCTCGAGAGGAGGAGGCCATGCCTCTCTATGAGTACTTCTGCGACCGGTGCCAGAAGGAAGTCGCCCTGACCCAGACCATGAGCGAGCACGCCAAGGGCGCCGCCTGTCCCCAGTGCGGCAGCCGCGACATGCGCCCGCTCGTGGGAACATTCTTCTCCAAGACCTCGAGGAAATCCTGAAGGAGGCACGATGAAGCTCCAGGGCAAGCGGATCGCGATTCTGGCCGAGAACATGTACCAGGAGATGGAGTTGTGGGTGCCGTACTACCGCTTCAAGGAGGAGGGTGCCGAGGTCAAGGTGATCGGCGCCGGCGGGGCCCGGTCGTACACCTCCAAGCACGGCTACCCGGTGACGGTGGACGCCCAGGCCGAGCAGGTGAAGGCCGTCGAGTTCGACGCCGTCATCGTGCCGGGAGGCTACGCGCCCGACATGATGCGCCGCCACGACGCGATGGTCGGCCTCGTCCGGGAGGCGGCCCAGCAGGGCAAGGTCGTCGCCGCCATCTGCCACGCCGGCTGGATGCTGGTGTCCGCCGGCATCCTCGAGGGCCGCAAGGCGACGTCCTTCTTCTCGATCAAGGACGACCTCAGGGCCGCCGGCGCCGACTGGCAGGATGCCGAGGTCGTGGTGGACGGCAACCTCATCACCTCCCGCAAGCCCGACGACCTGCCGGCCTTCTGCCGGGCCATCATCGCCGCCCTCAGCAAGGCGTAAGCGCGGCACGACCCCGGGGGCCGCGGGTCCCCGGGGTCGACACCCCGGCCAGCTGGACGTTGCGGACATCACGCCACCAGGGAGGGAGCCGATGCCGACCGCGCTCTTCACCGTGAAGGCCACGATCACCCCCGACCGGGAGAAGGCGTTCAACGAGTGGTACAACCACGAGCACATCCCCGACGTCTTCAAGTATCCCGGCGTCGTGAGCGCGCGCCGGTACAGGGCGACCCAGCCCGAGGACCGCTTCCAGTACGTGGCCGTCTACGAGTTCGAGAGCGAGGAGACGCTCCAGCGCTTTCTCGCGTCCGAGCACTTCACGTTCCTGCGCCGGGAGTACGACCGGAACTTCGCCGGCGTGTCCGACCGCCAGCGCGCGACCTACGTCCAGGTCTGGCCGTAAACGCCCGGAGCGCGGGCGGTGAGCGCGATGCCGGCGCCTCCCACGTGGTCTGTTACCATCGACCGGTCATGATCGTCCTCGGCATCTCGGAGACCCACTGCGCCACCGCCGCCATTCTGCGCGACGGCGCCATCGTGGGCTGCGCGTCCGAAGAACGCTTCACGCGGCTCAAGAACGACGCCGGCTACCCGCGGCTGGCGGTCGACGCGCTCCTGCGCGAGCTGGGGCTCTCGGCGGGGCAGATCGACCTGGTCGCCCTGGCCGGTCGCCGGGCGTACGCGCGCGAGTGGATGAACCGGGTGCTCCACGACGCCGACTACGCCCGCGAGTACTACGGCGTGCGGCTGGAGGACCCGCGCCGCGGGCTCGGGCGGCGCGCACGCAAGCTCGGGGCCCGCCTGGGGTTGATCGAACCCGCCGAGGGCAAGTTCACCCTGCCGGAGGGCGAGCGGCTGGCGCTGGTCACCGGCCACCTCGGGGTGGCCACCGATCGAATCCTCACCCTCGACCACCACGCCTGCCACGCGGCGTCCGCCTACTTCGGGTCGCCGTTCGGCGGCGCCGACGCGCTCGTGCTCACCAACGACAACTCCGGCGACGGGCTGGGCGCCACCGCGTCCAGCGGACGTGGGACCACGCTGCACCGCCACGAGGCGGCGCCGAGCGCGGCGGGCTCGCTCGGCGCCTTCTACTCCTTCGTCACGCTGCTGCTCGGCATGAAGTTCGGCGAGCACGAGTACAAGGTGATGGGCCTCGCCCCCTACGCTCCGGCCCGGGCCGCCGAGCGCGCCGCCGCCGCGTTCGGCCAGGTGTTCGGGCTCGTCGACGAGACGCCCGCGCGGTTCGCCTGGGGGCGGCGCGGGGCGCGTTACCGCCTGTTGCTGGAGGCGACGCTGGGGCACCGCTTCGACGCGGTGGCCGGCGGCGCCCAGCAGGTGGTGGAGGACACGCTGCTGGCGTGGGCGCGCCTCATGCGGGCCCGCTACGGCGGCGAGCGGCTGGCCGTGGGCGGG
The DNA here is from genome assembly GCA_036397135.1 of Candidatus Methylomirabilota bacterium. Classification (GTDB taxonomy): domain Bacteria; phylum Methylomirabilota; class Methylomirabilia; order Rokubacteriales; family CSP1-6; genus AR5. Next base: position 2,936 of record DASWJN010000332.1, on the reverse strand, counting down.
GGCGTGTTCATGAACGTGAAGGCCAACATGCGCCTGGCCGCCGAGGAGTGGGTGCGCGATCTCTTCGTCTTCCCGTCCTGCGGCGACGAGTCCAACGCGATCGGCGCCGCCTACCTCGGCTATCTCGACCTGTGCGCCCGGGCGGGGTCGCCGGCCAGGCCGGCACCGTTCGGTCCCGCCTACCTGGGACCGTCCATCGACGACGCCGAGGTGGAGGCGCTGGTCCGCGAGCGCGACGTGGCCGCCCGCCACCGTGTGAGCGAGCCGGAGCGGATGGAGGAGCGGATCGCCGAGCTGCTGGTGTCGGACGGCGTTGTGGCGCGGTGCGCGGGCCGGATGGAATTCGGCGCCCGGGCGCTGGGCAACCGGTCGATCCTGGCCAACCCGGCAGACCATCGCGTGGCCGGCGTCATCAACCGGATGATCAAGAACCGCGACTTCTGGATGCCGTTCGCGCCCAGCGTGCTGCGCGAGCGCGAAAGCGACTACCTCGTGAACCCCAAGGGGCTGGCCTCCCCCTACATGATGCTGGCCTTCCCGACCAACCCCAAGCGGCGCGACGAGCTCGTCGCCGCCGTGCATCCCCAGGACGGCACCGCCCGCGCCCACATCGTCGACGAGGCCGCCAACCCCGGGTACCACCGGGTCATCCGCGAGTTCGAGCGGCGCACGGGCACCGGCGCCGTCCTCAACACGTCCTTCAACCTGCACGGCGAGCCGCTGGTCGGCTCGCCCGCCGACGCGCTGGACACCTTCGAGCGGTCGGGGCTGCCCCACCTGGCGCTCGGCCGGTTTCTGATCTCCAAGAAGTAGACGGCCGGGGGGAGGCCGAGAATGCTGAACGAGTTCAGGGCGTTCGTGATGCGCGGCAACGTGGTGGATCTCGCGGTCGGGCTCGTGATGGGGGCGGCCTTCGGCACGGTCGTGACGTCGTTCGTCAACGACCTGCTGATGCCGCCGATCGGCCTCATGCTGGGCCGGGTGGATTTCTCGAGCCTCTTCGTCACCCTGCGGGGCGGGCCGTACCCGTCGCTGGCCGCCGCCAAGGCCGCCGGCGCCCCGACGCTGAACTACGGGTTGTTCATCAATCACGTCATCTCGCTGGTGATCGTCGGCTTCGCCGTGTTCCTGCTGGTCCGCCAGGTCAACCGCCTCAAGGGCCCGCCGCCACCCGCCAGCACGACGGCGTGCCCGGCCTGTACGATGCCGATCCCGCTGCGAGCCCGCCGCTGCCCGCACTGCACCTCGGACGTGCCGGGGCGCGCGTAGCGTGGGCGCGGCCCAGCTCTACGACGCGATCGGGCGCGACTATCGCGCGTACCGCCGTCCGGATCCGCGGCTGGCGGCCGCCATCGTGGACGCGCTGGGCGGGACGGAGACGGTCGTCAACGTCGGCGCGGGCGCCGGCTCCTACGAGCCGGGCGACCGCCCGGTGGTGGCGGTGGAGCCCTCGGCGGTCATGATCCGCCAGCGACGATCGGGCGTCCCGGTCGTGCAGGCCTCGGCGACGGCGCTGCCGTTCGGCGACGGCGCCTTCGAGGCCGCGCTGGCCGTGCTGACGGTTCATCACTGGCCGGATCGCCCGCGCGGCCTGGCCGAGCTGGTCCGGGTCGCCCGCCGTCGCGTCGTCGTGCTCACCTGGGATCCGGCGACGGCGGGCTTCTGGCTCGTCGACGAGTACTTCCCCGAGATCGTGGCGATCGACCGCCCGAACTTCCCCTCGCTCGACGACTTCCGGCGCGTGCTGGGGCCGATCGACGTGCGCCCGCTGCCGATCCCGCACGATTGCACCGACGGGTTCCTCGGCGCGTACTGGCGCCGGCCGGCGGCCTATCTCGACGCCGGCGTGCGCGGCGCCATCTCCACGTTCGCGAAGCTCACTGACGTCGATGCGGGCCTGGCCCGGCTGCGTGCCGATCTGGACGACGGGACGTGGGCGCGCCGTCACGGCGACCTCCTCGACCGGCCGGAGCTGGACCTGGGGTACCGACTGGTGTTGGGGGCTAGCGCTCCGTGGATGACGTCCTCGACGTGATGGTCACGGCCGCCCGCGCCGGCGGGGCGGTCGCCCTCGCGCACTTCCGGCACGGCGTCGACGTCACCCTCAAGGCCGACCGCTCACCGGTGAGCATCGCCGACCACGAGGCCGAGCAGGCGGTCGCCGCCACGCTTGCCCGCGCCTTCCCGGATCACGGGCTGCTCGGCGAGGAGCTGGGCGAGCACGGCCCGGCCGCCCGGCGATTCATCGTCGACCCCATCGACGGCACCCGGAACTTCGTCCGCGGCATCGGGTACTGGGCGGTGCTGGTCGCGCTCGAGGAGGACGGCGTCGTCACCGCGGGGGTGATCCACCAGCCCGTCAGCGGCGAGGTCTACGCGGCGCGCCGCGGGATGGGCGCCCGGCTCGACGGCGCGCCGATCCGCGTGTCGGACGTCGACGACCTCGGCGAGGCCACGGTGGCCCACGGCACGCTGCGGGTCATTCGCCGCCGCGGACGGTGGGACGGCTTCGTGCGCCTCGTGGACGCCACGCGCAGCCAGCGTGGCTTCGGCGATTTCCTCTGCTACGCCTGGCTGGCGGCCGGACGCGTGGACCTCGCGCTCGGCCTCAACCTCAAGGTCTGGGACCTGGCGGCGCCCAAGGTCATCGTCGAGGAGGCGGGTGGTCGGCTGACCGACCTCGACGGCGGCGACTCGATCACCTCGGGCAGCGCGCTGGCCAGCAACGGCCGCCTGCACGCGGCGGCCCTGCGCCTCCTCGCCCCCGACGGCCGCGAATGAGTTTCGTGGAATCCGGTGACGCCGGGGGCCGGGCACGGGAGCCCCCGGGTGCGCCACTGATGGCTCGCCGGTCGCCGTACGCTCGCTCCGGGCTCGGCGAGCGCGAGCCCCCCATCCCCCTGAAGGGGGCTGGCTCGGAGTGAGTCGAATCGCCG
>DASWJN010000331.1:0-17116 GCA_036397135.1 Candidatus Methylomirabilota bacterium | reverse complement strand
CCCCCACGCTCGGACCGTCCCAGCGGAGCCGTGACGGTCCTCGATTTCCCTGTGCGTTGGGGGGGCGGTCAGCCTCCGGGCGGCGGCTCCAGGCGAAGGACCCGCCCCCGCGGGCTGTCGGTGAGGAGGTAGAGGAGGCCGTCGGGACCCTGCCGCACGTCGCGGATGCGCTCGCCCGGCTCGACGACGTAGCGCTCCTCGAGCACGACCCGGTCGTCGGCGAGCCTCAGGCGCACCAGGCGGCCGGGCTGTAGAGAGCCGACGAACAGGTCGCCCCGCCAGGCGGGAAACCGGTCGCCCGTGTAGAAGGCCGCGCCCGACGGCGCGATCACGGGATCCCAGTAGTAGACGGGCTGCTCCATGCCCGGCCGGGCGGTGCCGACGCCGATGCGGGCGCCGGAATAGTCGACGCCGTACGTGATCACCGGCCAGCCGTAGTTGCGCCCCGGCTGCGGAGTGTTCAGCTCGTCGCCGCCGCGGGCGCCGTGCTCGACCGTCCACAGCTCGCCCTTGCCGTTCAGCGCCGCCGCCTGCACGTTGCGATGACCGTAGGACCAGATCTCGGGGCGGACGCCGTCGCGGCCGGCGAACGGGTTGTCGGGCGGCACCGAGCCATCGGGGTTGATGCGAACGATCTTGCCGATCGTCGTCGTGAGATCCTGCGCGCGCTCGCGATGCGAGAGCCGATCGCCGAGCGTCACGAAGAGCGTGCCATCGGGCCGGAAGACGAGCCGTGAGCCCCAGTGAAAGGTGCTGTTGACCTTGGGCTGCTGGCGCCAGACCACCTCCGTGCCCTCGAGCCCGCGCTCGGCCAGGCGCCCGCGCGCCACGGCGGTGCTGGCCCCGCCCGGTCCGGGCTCCGAGAACGACAGGTACACGAGCCGGTCCTGGGCGAAGCGCGGGCCGAGCGCGACGTCGAGAAGCCCGCCCTGCCCACCGGCGGCCACCGGCGGCACCCCCCTGAGCGGCTCGGACAGCCGTCCATCCCCGGCGACGCGACGCAGACGTCCGGGCCGCTCGGTGACGAGCATGCCGCCGCCGGGAAGGAACGCGAGGCCCCACGGATGCTCCAGCCCTCGTGCCGCATCGACGACCCGAATCGGGAGCTTCACGGGGTTGGGGGTCGGTGAGCGTGGCGCCTCCTGCGCGACCGCAGGCAACGCCAGGAAGAGCAGGATGACGGCGATCACGCGGCGCATCTCGGCCCCAGCGTACTGCAAGTCGCAGACCGGCGCCGGGCCAGCCGTCCCCGCCGGCCTGCAATCTTTTCACGCCGCCGGGAAGCGTGTCATACCATACGTTCCAGGAGTGCTGGAGAGGGCCAGCGGAGGGTGGGATGCGGATTCGCTTCTGGGGTACGCGCGGCTCGATCCCGAAGCCGGGCCCGGCCACGGTCCGCTACGGTGGCAACACGTCCTGCGTGGAAGTCCGCTCCGACAGCACCCTCATCGTGCTGGATTGCGGCACCGGGGCTCACGGCCTGGGCCAGCAGATCGCCGCGAGCGCCCCGGGGCCCGTGCGGGGCCACCTGCTGATCACCCACACGCACTGGGATCACATCCAGGGCTTCCCGTTCTTCGCGCCGCTGTTCGTCGCCGGCAACGAGTGGGACGTCTATGCGCCGCGCCAGATGGGCCACACCCTGCAAGCGATCCTGGGTGGCCAGATGCAGCGGACGTATTTCCCGGTGCCGCTCGGCGACCTCGCCGCCACCATCCGCTATCACGAGCTGACCGAGGGGATGTTCGACATCGACGGCATCCGCGTGACCACCCGCTACCTCAACCACCCGGCGCCGGCGCTCGGCTACCGCCTCGAGACCAACGGCGTCGTCCTCGTGTACGCGACCGACCACGAGCCGCACTCGCGCCACCACCCCGATGCCGGCGGCGAGGCCGCCCGCGTGCACCGCGAGGACGAGCGACACATCGAGTTCCTGGCCGGCGCCGACCTGCTCATTCACGACGCGACCTACACGCTCGAGGAGTATCCCGACAAGCTTTCCTGGGGCCACACCCCCGCCGAATGGGCGGTGGACTTCGCGGTGGCCGCGCGGGCCCGCCGGCTGGCGCTGTTCCATCACGAGCCCTCGCGCACCGACCGCGAGCTGGACGCGCTGCTCGCACGGTGCCGCCGGCGCCTGCCCGCCGGGGACGCTCCCGAGGTGTTCGCCGCCGCCGAGGGGCAGTACCTGGTGGTCGTGCGGCCGGGGGGAATCTCGGATGCGACCGGGCCGCTGGTCCTGGCCACCGCCGAGCGCGCCCGGCCCGTCCACCAGACGGCGATCCTGGTCGCCGACGACGACCCCGACGTGCTGGCGGTCATCGTCGAGACGCTCGAGCCCGAGGGCTACCGCGTGCTCACGGCCGGCGACGGCACCGTCGCGCTGGATCTCGCGCGCAAGGAGCGGCCGGACATCGTCGTGCTGGACTGGATGATGCCGGGTCTGGACGGCCTGTCCGTGTGCCGGGAGCTGCGCCAGGACGACGATCCCCGGCTCGCCCGGATCCCGGTCGTGCTCATCACCGGCCGCTCCGACGCCCAGGACACCGCCGCCGGCTTCGACGCCGGCGTCACCGACTACCTCACCAAGCCCTTCAAGCCGAGCCACCTGCTGGCCCGCCTGCAGTCATGGCTCGACCGTTCCCAGAGCGGCTGAAGCCGAACTGGCAGGGATCGTGAACGTTCGCCCCATTGTTCGGCCTACGCCTTCCGCGGCGTGAACGTCGCGACCGCGACGTACTGGTCCGGCCACGGCAGCTCCACACCCTGCTCGCGAGCGGCGTGGCGTGTCCAGTACGGATCCCACAGGTGGGCGCGGGCCAGCACGCAGAGGTCGGCACGGCCGGCGGCCAGGATGGAGTTCACGTCGGCATAGGAGGCCACGCCCCCCACCGTCATCGTCGCGATGTCGGCCTCGTGGCGGATGCGGTCGCTGAACGGCGTCTGGAACAGACGCCCGTGGGCCGGCTCCTGGTCGGGCACGGTGTTGCCGGCTGACACGTCGACGATGTCACAGCCGTGCACTTTGAGCGCGCGCGCCACCTCGACGGCCTCGGCCGGCTGCAGGCCGCCTTCCTTCCAGTCGGTGGCCGACAGGCGGACGGAGATCGGCCGGGTCGCCGGCCAGGCGGCGCGGACAGCGTCGAAGACCTCCAGCGGAAAGCGCAGGCGGTTGGCCAGGGGGCCGCCGTAGTCGTCCTGCCGCCGGTTGATGAGCGGCGAGATGAACGAGGCGAGCAGGTAGCCGTGGGCGAAGTGCAGCTCGAGCAGATCGAACCCGGCCTCGGCCGCCATGCGCGCGGCGCGCGCGAAGTCCTCTCGCACGGCGGCCATGTCGCCCCGGTCCATCGGGCGGGGCACCTGGCTGTGCGGGAAGTACGGGACCGCCGAGGCCGAGATCAGCGGCCAGTTGCCCTCCGGCAGCGGCTCGTCGATGCCGTCCCACAGCCGCCGCGTGGAGCCCTTGCGGCCGGCGTGGGCGAGCTGCACGCCGATCTTCCCTCCGCTCATCCCGTGCACGAAGTCGACGATCCGCTTCCAGGCCGTCACGTGCTCGGGCTTGTACATGCCGGTGCACCCCGGGCTGATGCGGCCCTCCCGGCTGACGTCCGTCATCTCCGTCATGACGAGCCCGGCGCCGCCGATCGCGCGGCTGCCCAGGTGCACCAGGTGCCAGTCGCTCGGCGTGCCGTCCTCGGCCGAGTACTGGCACATCGGCGAGACGACCACGCGGTTGGCCAGCACCAGCCCGCGCAGGCGGAACGGCGTGAACATCGGCGGCGGCGGCGCCGCCGATGGCACCGCGACCCCGCTCTGCAGTGAGGCCTTCTCGGCGAACCAGCGGTCCACGGTGGCCACGAGCTTGGCGTCGCGCGTCTTGAGGGTGTCGTGGGTCACCCGCAGGCTGCGGGTCAGCAGGCTGAAGGCGAACTGCACGGGCTCCAGGCGCCCGTGATATCGCTCGGCCTGCTCGAACCATTCCAGGCTGGTCTGGGCCGCGCGCTGCAGCGCCTCCACCTGCGGCCGCCGCTCGGCCTCGTAGGCCGCCAGCGCCGGGCCGACCTCGCGGTGCTCGGCCAGCGTGCGGGCCAGCACGATGGCGTCCTCCATGGCGAGCTTGGTGCCGGAGCCGATGGAGAAGTGCGCGGTGTGGGCGGCGTCGCCCACCAGGACGACGTTGTCGTGGTGCCAGGCCCCGTTGCGGATGGTGGGGAAGCTGCGCCAGAGCGAACGGTTTTTCAGGATCGGATGGCCGGCCAGCTCGCGCGCGAACAGGTCCTGGGCGAACGCGACCGTGTCGTCCTCGGCCGCCTCGTCCAGCCCGGCGCGGCGCCAGGTGTCCTCGGTGCACTCGAGGATGAAGGTCGAGTGGTCCCGGTCGTAGCGGTAGGCGTGCACGCGCCACAGCCCGTGGCGGTCCTCCTTGAAGATGAACGTGAAGGCCGGGAACGGGAACGTCGTGCCGAGCCACACGAAGCGGTTGCGACGCCAGTCGATCCGGGGCCGGAAGTGCCGGGCGTGGCGCGCCCGCACCCACGAGTTGACGCCGTCGGCGGCCAGCACGAGGTCGGCGCCCGCCCAGGCGGCCGGGCTGTCCACCTCGGTCGAGAACTGCACGACCACGCCGAGCGCGGACGCCCGCGCGTGCAGGATGTCGAGCAGCTGCTGGCGTGACAGGCCCGCGAATCCGTGGCCGGTCGAGGTCACCACCTGCCCCTGGTAGTGAATGTCGAGGTCGTCCCAGTGGGCGAAAGCCCCGGTGATCGCGGTGTGGGTCTCGGGATCGGCGTCCTGGAAGTTGTCCAGGGTGGCATCGGAGAAGACGACGCCGAAGCCGAAGGTGTCGCCCGGGCGGTTGCGCTCGAGGACGAGGACCTCGTGGGCGGGGTCGGCCTTCTTCATGAGGATCGCAAAGTAGAGGCCGGCCGGCCCGCCGCCGACGCACACGATCTTCACGGTCTCGATTGTACCGGACCGGCCGCCCCCGCTCGCGGTTCGGAAACTGCATATCCCTCAGGGAGCGCGCCGCCCGGACACGCCAACCCCGCGTCGTGGCGAACGCCCCGGAGGAGATCATGGAAAAAAAGTCCTGGATCGTCACCCTGGTTGCAGCCGGCGCCGTCGCCGGGGCCCTGAGCGTCCTCGCTCCGGCGAGCACCGCCACGGCCGCCGACCGGCGACCGGTCGATGCCACCCGACCGAATCCGAGCTACTGGCCACACGGCAGCGAGATGGGCCGCCAGGACCGGGGCACCCGCCCGTCCCAGGCGCCTCCGGCAAGCGACTATCACGCGGACTACCACGCCGACTACAGCGTCAACCGCGACGGCACGGCGCGGGGGCCGAGGGACGAGGGGCGTGACGCCCGCCAGGACGGGCCCACGTTTCCCGATCCCGACCGCTACCGGCGGGCGCCGTTCGGCTGGCGCCGCTGACGCGGACGCCGCGCCGTCGTGAGCCAGGCCGCAACGAGCACGGCCTCGAGGACCGCGCGCGCGCCAGCGCCTGCGCCTGCGCCGTCATGCCGGCCACCGCCGCAAGCACGGTGCCACCGGTACAATGAGCGGGTATGCCGGAGTTCCTTCCGTTCGTTCGTCGCTGGTTCACCGAGGCCTTCACCGAGCCGACGCGCCCCCAGCGGGAAGGCTGGGAGGCGATCGCCTCCGGACGCGACACGCTGATCGTCGCGCCCACTGGATCGGGCAAGACCCTGGCCGCCTTCCTCTGGGCGCTCGACCACCTGCACCGCCTCGGGCTGGAGGGGCGACTGGAGGACCGTGTCTACGTCGTCTACGTCTCGCCCCTGCGCGCGCTGAACAACGACATCGAGAAGAACCTGCGCGAGCCGCTGGCCGGCCTGCGGGCCGCCGCCGCCGCCGACGGGCTCGAGCTGCCCGAGGTCCGGGTGGCCGTCCGCACCGGCGACACGCTGGCCGCCGCCCGCCAGGCCATGACGCGACGGCCCCCGCACGTGCTGATCACGACACCGGAGTCGCTGTACATCCTGCTCACGAGCCAGGGCTTCCGGCCCGCGCTGTCGCGCGCGCGCTTCGTGATCGTCGACGAGGTGCACGCGCTGATGGGCGGCAAGCGCGGCTCCCACCTGGCGCTCTCGCTCGAGCGGCTGCAGGCGCTCGTACAGGCCGGCGACGCCGGCCTCCGTCCTCAGCGGATCGGCCTGTCGGCCACCGTGCGGCCGATCGAGGGCGCGCTGGCGTTCCTGACCGGCGCCACCGCGGCCGCCCCCATCGTGATCGACGCCGGGTTCTCGCGTGACCTCGACGTCCAGGTGGTCTCCCCGGTCGACGATTTCCTGACCGCCACCAGCGACACCGTCTGGGACGCCGCGCTCCAGCAGATCGCCGAGCTGGTCTCGGCCCACCGCACGACCCTGGTCTTCGCCCAGAGCCGGAGATCGGCGGAGCGGCTCGCCCGCGACCTCAACGACCGCATCCCTGACGGGCCGGGGGAGCCCGAGGAGGGCGTCGCCCCCTCCGGTCGCAAAGTCGCCGCCCACCACGGCTCGCTCTCCCGCCGGGCCCGCCTGGAGGCCGAGAACCGGCTCAAGGCCGGAGAGCTGCGGGCGCTCGTCGCCACGTCCTCGCTGGAGCTGGGCATCGACGTCGGCGCCATCGACCTCGTCGTGCAGGTGCAGTCGCCCCGCAACGTGGCGGCGGCGCTGCAACGGGTCGGCCGGGCCGGCCACCTGCTGTCGCGGACGTCCAAGGGGCGGATCGTGGTCACCAAGGGCGAGGAGCTGCTGGAGGGGGCGGCGGTGGTCCGCACGATCCGCGAGGGGCAGCTCGACCGGATCGCGATGCCGCAGGCGCCGCTCGACGTCCTCGCCCAGCAGATCGTCGCCGCGGTGGCGGCCGAGTCGCTCGAGGTCGACACCCTCCACGCGCGCTTCCGCAACGCCGCGCCCTACCGGGACCTGTCACGCGACACGTTCCTGTCCGTCGTCCGGTCGGTTTCCGAGCCGCTGCCGGCCGAGGTCAAGGGCGTGGCCCCCCGCATCCTCTGGGACCGCGTGAACGACCGCCTGCACGCGCGGCGGGGCAGCCGCTTCCTGGCGCTGACGGCGGGCGGCACCATTCCCGACGCCGGGCTCTACGACGTCTACGTCATCGAGACCGACCTCAAGGTCGGCACCCTCGACGAGGAGTTCGTCACCGAGAGCCTGCCGGGCGACGTGTTCCTGCTCGGCTCCCACGCTTGGAGGCTCGCCAAGGTGCGGGCCGACCGCGTGCTGGTCGAGGATGCCCAGGGCATGTCGCCGACGATTCCGTTCTGGAAAGGCGAGCATCCGTCCCGTTCGTGGGATCTCGGCCTCGCCGTCGGCCGCCTGCGGCGCGATGCCGCCGAGCGCCTCGAGGCGCCCGATTTCGAGGCCTGGGCCGCGCGTGAGTGCGGGCTCGATCCGCGCGCCGCCCGGGCCATGCGCGGCTGGCTCGTCAAGGCGGGCGAGGTGCTCCAGGGCGTCGCCGACGACCAGGGCATCGTCGTCGAGTCGTTCGCCGACGAGATGGGTGGCCGGCACGCCATGATCCACTCGGTGTTCGGGATGCGGGTCAACGGCGCCTGGGGCATGGCGCTGCGCGAGCAGATTCGCCGGCGCTTCGGCCTGCTGGCCGAGGCCAGCCACGTGGACGACGGGATCCTCCTGTCGTTCGCGCCGGGGCAGGTGCCGCCGGCGCCCGAGCGGCTGGTCACGCTGGTCGCGCCGGAGGAGCTGGACACGCTGCTCGGCGAGGCGCTCATCGGCTCGCCGCTCTTCGGCACGCGGTTCCGCCACGCCGCCGTGCGCGCGCTCTTCATCCCCCGCATGACGCGGGGCCAGCGCACGCCGGCCTACCTGCAGCGGCTCAAGGCCGACGCGTTGCTGGAGGCCGTGCGCGGCCAGCCCGACTTCCCGGTGGTGGCCGAGACGCTGCGCGAGTGCTTCCACGACGCCTTCGACGTCCCCCGGCTCCGGCGCCTGCTCGAGCGCCTGCACGACCGCGAGATGTGGACGCGCCACGTGGACACCCCGGTGCCGTCGCCGTTCGTCTATCCGCTGCTGCTGGCCTGGGACTGGGCGTACCTGGACGCCGGCCACGCCGAGGAGCGCCGCAGCGACACCGTGGCCATGCGCAAGGCCTGGAGCGTGGCGGCCGGCCCCGTCCGCCCCGAGATCGTGGTGGCGGTCGAGGCCGAGCTGCAGAAGACGGCGCCCGAGCGCCGCGCGCGCGACGCCAACGAGCTGGCGGCGATCCTCGACGACCTCGGCGACCTCACCCGCGAGGAGATCGCCGCGCGGGTCCTGGAGGCGCCGGACGCCCTGATCGCCGCCCTGGCGGCTGAGCGCCGGATCGCCGAGGTCGATTTCGCCGGCGGCCGCCGCGCGTGGATTCCCGCGACGGACGCCACCCTCTACGCGGGCCTCGCGACCGAGGCCGGCCTGGAGCGGCTCCTGCTTCGCGTCCTGCGTACGCGCGGCCCGCTGACGGCCGAGCAGCTCGGCGCCCGCTACGGCCTGCTCGCCGCCGACGTCGCCCCGGCGCTGGAACGCCTCGTGTTGCGTGGCGTCGTGCGACAGGGCACCTTCGTCGAGGGGCCGGATGGCCCGCCGCAATTCGTGCACGTCGCCGTCCTGGACGAGATCCAGCGGCGGCACGTGCACGCCCGGCGCATCCCGCGGCCGGTGGCCACGGCCGAGCAGTTCTCGGCCTTCCTGCTGCGCCGCCACCACCTGCACCCGGAGCATCGCCTCGTCGGCCCGCCCGGCGTGCTGGCCTCGCTGGAGCTGCTCCAGGGCGAGGACTTCCCGGTCAAGGTCTGGGAGCAGGACCTGCTGCCGGCGCGCGTGGAGGACTACCGGCGCGAGTGGCTCGATCAGCTCGGCCTCTCCGGCGAGATCGTCTGGACCGTGTTCACCACGCCCGCCTCGCCCGCGGCCGGCGGCGAGCGCGGCCGCACGGGGCGCCTCGGCGTCGCGCTGCGCGAGAACATCGGCTGGCTGCGCGACGGTGCCGAGCGCGGCGAGCTGGATCCCCGCACCAAGAACGTGCTGCTCCATCTGCAGCTCCGCGGCGCCTCGTTCGCGCGCGACCTCGCCCGGGTGGCGGGCCTCGAGCCGGCCCAGACGCAGGCCGCGCTCTGGGATCTCTTCCGGGCAGGGCTGGCCGCGCCCGACACGTTCAGCGCGATCGTGGCTGCGACCGCGGCGGCGCGGCCCGGCGCCGAGGGCGCGCCGGCGCGGCGGCGACGCCCGCGCCGGGGCCGGGCCCGCGGCGTGCTCGCGCACCTGCCACCCGTCGGCCGCTGGAGCGCCCTGGCCGGGGACGAGCCGCTGTCGCCCGAGGAGCGTGACGAGGCGCGCGCTCACCTGCTGCTGGCCCGGTACGGAGTCGTCGCCCGGGAGCTGGCGCGGGGCGACTGGGCCACGCTGCGCCACGTGCTGCTGCGCATGGAGTACGGGGGCGAGGTCGTGCGCGGCTACTTCGTCGAAGGCCTCTCGGGCGAGCAGTACGCGCTGGAGGAGGCGCTGGCCGACCTCGCGGCACCGGCGCCGCGCCGCGCCGAGCCCCACGTGCTCGCCAACCTCGCCGACCCCGCCAACCTGTGGGGACGCGCGTGGCCGCTCTCGCGCCGCGACGGGGCCCGCCTGAGCGTGGCGCGCCTGCCCCACGCCTGGCTCGTGCTCCGGGCGGGCCGGCCGGTCCTGCTGGCCGAGAACTACGGGCGCGAGCTGACACCCCTGGCCGGCTTCGAGGCGGTGGACCTGCCGGGCGCGGTCCGAGCCCTGCAGGCCATGCTCGATCGGCCGCTCACGCTCCGCCCCGTGCGCCGCCTGGAGGTGCTCGCCTGGGACGGGCGCCCCCTGCGCGACACCGAGGCCTTCGCGGCCTTCGTCGAGGCCGGCTTCAGCGCCGACGGGCCCAGGCTGACGTGGGACGGCTATCCGGGGCCGCGGCCGCCGCGATGACGGCCACCGGCCGCATCACCACCAGGCGAATCTACGACCCGCCGGGCGCCGGCGACGGCACCCGGGTGCTGATCATGCGGTACTGGCCGCGCGGGATCCGCCGCGACCGGGTCGACGTGTGGCTGCGCGAGCTGGCGCCGGTCGTTCCGCTGTTGCGCGCGTATCTCGACGGGAACATCACGTGGGCGCAGTACCGGCCGCGCTACCTCGAGGGCCTCGAGCGGCCCGAGGCGCGGCAGGCCCTGGCGGAGGTGCGCCGGCTGGCGCGCACCGGGCCGGTCACGCTCCTGTGCGGCTGTGTCGATCCCGCGCACTGCCATCGCACGCTGCTCCAGCGGCATCTGCTAGACTCCCGCCGTGCGAGACGAGGCGCCCGGCGGCGAGACGAGCCTGCCCTGTCCCGGTCTGATGCGGGTTCTGCTGTGGCTCGCCCTGTCGACGGCCGCCGCGGCAATGCCGGCGGCGGGCGAGCACGAGGTGTTCTACCGCTACACCGTGCTCGGCTACGTCAAGGACGCGGCGGGCAAGCCGCGCGAGGGCCAGACGGTGCAGCTGACCCGTGACAAGACGGGCTTTTCGTACCTGGGCGAGACCGACGCATCGGGACTCTTCGTGATCGTGGCACGTCTCGGCGACGAGAGCGCCGGCGAGTCGCTCACGGTGCGCCTGGGCGCGCTCCGGCTCGGCATCGTCGCCCGCTTCGAGGCTGCCAACCACACCGACGAGCGCGGCACCCGCGTGGACGTGGAGGGCGGCCGGTTCGTCGAGCGCCCCGCCTGGTTTCGGTCCACGCTCGTCAAGCTGCTCACCGCGCCCCGGCCCTGACCGCGCATGGAGGCTGACATGCCGACGAAGACCGCCCGCCGTGGGATGAGGGCGTACGTGCTGATCGAGACCGCCCCCGGCAAGACCAAGTCGGTCAAGAAGGAGCTGGGCCGCATCGCCGGCGCCGGCTCCACCCTGGCGCACCTGGACGCCGTGACGGGGCCCTACGACTTCATCGCCCAGGTCGAGGGACCGACGCTCGACGCCATCGGGCGCCTGGTGACGGACGAGATCGGCGCCATCGACGGCGTCACGCGCACCACGACCTGCGTCGCGGTCTCGCTCGGCTGACGTGCGGGTCCTCGTCGCCGGCGGCACCGAGTTCATCAGCCTCCACCTGGTCCGGGCGCTGCTGCGCGACGGCCACCACGTCACCGTCCTCAACCGCGGCCGCCAGCCCGGCCGGCTGCCGGCGGGCGTCCGCGCGCTGGTGGCCGACCGCAAGGACCACGCGGCACTGCGCAAGGCGCTCGCCGGCGAGCGGTTCGACGGGCTCGTCGACGTGACCTACGCGCCGACCACGGGCGAGGACGTCGAGGCCCTGGTCGACGCGCCGGCCGCCCCCGGTCACGTGCTCTTCGTGTCCACGGGCCGCGTCTACGACCACGCCCGGCCGATCCCCTTCGACGAGGACACGCCGCGCACGCTCTACTGGGGCGAGTACGCGAAGAACAAGATCGAGGGCGAGGACGTCCTGCTGCGGCGCCACCGCGAGCGCGGCCTGCCGGTGACGATCGTGCGCCCCACCCACGTCTACGGCCCGCTCAACACGCGCAACAACGAGACGTTCTTCTTCGACCGGCTGGCGCGCGGCCGCCCGGTGCTGGTGCCGGACGGCGGCGGCTGGCTCCGGCAGTTCGGCCACGTCGAAGACCTGGCCGACGCCATGGCCGCCATGCTCGGGACGCCGGCCGCCTTCGGGCGCAGCTACAACGTGACCGGCGAGGAGGCCGTCAGCCAGGTCGGATTCGTCGAGCTGATCGCCGACGTGATGCAGCGCCCCCTCACGCTCGTCCCTGCGCCGTCGCCGCCCGGCGGCCAGCCCGTCCCCTTCGGCCAGAACCTGCTCTACGACTGCCACGCCGTCTACACGACCAGGCGCGTGCGCGCCGAGCTGGGCGTGCGCCCGCGCTACACGCTGGCGGCCGGCCTCGCCCACACGCTCGAGTGGTACCGGCGGGAAGCCCTGGATCGGCGCGAGATCGACTTCGCCGCCGAGGACGCCCAGCTGCGCGCTCTGGGCGTCTGATGGCCGCGGGCCGCCCGACGGCCGGCTGCCCGATCGTCCTCGTCTACCACCCCGACCCTGCCGAGGCGAAGGCCTACGCGCGGCTCATCCGACTCCCGCGCGGACGGTCGGCCTCGATCCACGTCTGCTCGACGGAGGCCGAGGCCGCCGCCGTGATCGCCGGCGCCGACGCCGTGTACGCCTGGAAGTTCCCGCCCCCGCTGTACGCCACGGCTCGGCGGCTGACCTGGCTGCAGGCCATGGGCGCCGGCGTGGACTGGGCGCTCGTGCCCGAGCTGCCGCCGGCGGTCGTCGTGACCCGGGCGCCCGGCGTCTTCGGCCCGTGGATGAGCGAGTACGTACTGGGCTGGTGCGCCTGGGTCACCCAGCGGATGGAGACCTACCGCGCGGCCCAGCGCGAGCGGCGCTGGATCGACACCGTGCTCCCGGGCCGGCTGCGCGGCACGACGCTCGCGCTCGTCGGCGTCGGCGACATCGGCCGCGAGATCGCCCGGGTGGCGCGCGCGCTCGGCATGCGGGTGATCGGCGTGAGCCGCTCCGGCCGCCGTGTGCCCGGCGTCGCGCGCGTCTACCGCCCGCGCGCGCTGCACCGGGCGCTGGCCGCGGCCGACTTCGTCGTCGTGGTCGTCCCGCTGACCTCCGAGACGCGAGGCTTGATCGACGCATCCGCCCTGGCGGCGATGCGCCCGGGCGCGTGGCTGCTGAACATCGGGCGCGGCGCGGTGGTGGACGAGGCGGCGCTGGTGCAGGCTCTGGCAGCGCGCCGGATCGGCGGGGCGGTGCTCGACGTGTTCCCCACCGAGCCCCTGCCCCCGGACCACCCGCTCTGGCGCCTCGACAACGCCGTGATCACGCCCCACATCTCCGGCCCCAGCACGGCCGAGGAGATCGCGCCGGTCTTCAACGACAACCTGGCGCGCCGGCTCGCCGGGCGCCCGCTCCGCCACGTCGTCGACCGCCGCCGGGAGTACTGATGAATTTCGTGAAACGTGGTGACGCCGGGGGCCGGGCACGGGAGCCCCGGGTGCGCCATGTTGATGGCGAGCCGTCGTCGCCGTTGCGAGCGCAGGGCTCGGCGAGCGCGCGATCGGCGATTCGACTCCGCCTCGACCCAGCCCCCTCCGGGGGATGGGGGGCTCGCGCTCGTCGAGCCCGGAGCGAGCCTACGGCGACAGGCGAGCCATCGTGGCGCGACCAGGGGTCCCCGGCCCCGGGCCGCGCCCGGCCCCACCCGCCCGACGCGTATCAGCGAGCGTCCTACGCCCTGTCGAGCCACACGCCCTCGAAGCCGTACAGCAACGTCGTCGGATGCTGCCGAAAGCCCTTCACGAACGCCTGGGTGAAGTCGATCGTGTCCGCCGAGAAGAGCCAGAGGTGCGGCACGTTCTCGAGGATCATGAGCTGCACCCGGTCGTAGATCTCCTTGCGCTTCCTGGGGTCCATCGTGCGGCGGCCCTCCTCCATCAGCGCGTCCAGGTCCGGCACGCTCCACGAGTTCCAGTTCTGGCCCTTGGTGGAGTGCAGCGCGCGGAAGAACGCGGTGTCGGGGTCGGCGTAGCCCGGGGTGGTGTTCATCGTCATGTCGAAGTCCTTGGCCAGCCACCGCTTGATCCACACGGCATACTCGACGTTCTCGATCTCGACGGTGATGCCGATGCGCTTGAGCTGGGCGGCCACGACCGGCGCCCCCGACACCATCGTGGGGAACGTCGGGATCACGCTCAGCTTGACGGTGAAGCCACCGCCGTGGCCGGCGTCGGCCAGCAGCTTCCTGGCCTTCTCGACGTCCGGCTTGTAGTAGCGCATCCACTGCGCCTCGGGCAGCTGCCACTGCTTCATCGGGGCCGTGGCCGGCGGGGTGAGGCGGCCGAAGCCGGAGGCCGCGACCCGCATCACCTGGGCCCGATCGACCGCCCACGAGATCGCCTGCCGCACGCGCACGTCCTTGAGCGGGCCACGGCTGGCGTTGATGTTGAGGAAGTCGTAGCCCAGGCGCGAGGAGCGGTAGCCGGTCAGCGACTTCTCGTCCTTGAGCAGATTGAAGTTCTTGTTGTCCTCGATGAAGGCGTGGTGGATCTGGCCCGTGCGCAGGGCGGCCACGATGTTGGCCTCGTCGGGGATGACCCGCAGCAGGACCTGGTCCACGTGGGGCAGGCCCTTCTTGAAGTAGTGCGGGTTCTTCCTGAGCGTCATCTGCTGCTCGACCTTCCAGTCCTCCAGCATGAAGGGCCCGGTACCGACGGCGGCCTTGTTGAGGTCGCCGTGCTTCTTGACGCCGGCCTCGTTGATGATGAAGCCCCAGAAGCCGCCCAGCGCCGCCAGCAGGCCGGCGAACGGCTCTTTCGTGATGAACTTGACCGCATGCTTGCCGGCGGGCTCGACCTTGTCGACCGCGATGAAATCCGACTTGCCGGGCGATTTCTCGAACAGGCGATCGAACGTGAATTTCACGTCGGCGGAGGTCAGCTCCTGGCCGTCGTGGAACTTGACGTTCTGTCTGAGCTTGAACGTCCACGTCAGCCCGTCGGGGCTGACCTGCCACGACTCCGCCAGCTCCGGCACCGGCGTCATGTCGGGCTCGTAGCGGACGAGCTGGTTGTACATCATCGGCGAGCGGGCGCTCCGCGAGAATGCCGGTACCAGCTGGGGGTCGAGCCCGGTCGCCTCGGTCGTCCGCGCCGAGACGAAGGTGCCGCCCGCCTTCGGCGTCTGGGCCAGCGCGCCGCGGCCGACCGCGAGCGCGCCCAGCGTGAGACCGCTCGCCTGGAGGAGCTGCCGACGGGTCAGGTGCTCAGTCATGGGTCTTCTCCTTACGCGTTCGGGTCGAGAATGTCCCGCAGCCCGTCGCCGATCAGGTTGAACGCGAGCACGGCCACCATGATGGCGACGCCCGGAAACACCGAGATCCACGGTGCGGTCTCCAGGTATGTGCGGCCTTCGTTGAGCATGTTGCCCCATGACGGCGTGGGCGGCTGCGCCGAGAGCCCGAGGTAGCTCAGCGAGGCCTCGATGAGGATCGCCTGCGAGAAGGCGACCGTCCCCTGCACCACGAAGGGCGACATGACGTTGGGCAGCAGGTGCTTGACGGCGACCGCCAGCCGGGAGGCGCCCAGCGCCCGCACGGCCTCGATGTACTCCTTCTCGCGCTCGGCCAGCACGGGCCCCCGCATCACGCGCGCGAACAGCGGCGTGTAGACGATCGTGATGGCGACCACCGCGCTGTTCACCCCCGGCCCGCGCATCGCCGCCACGCCCACCGCCAGCAGCAGCCCGGGGATGCTGAAGAACACGTCCATCACGCGGTTGATGGCGTTGTCCCAGGCGCCGCCCATGTACCCGGCCGTCAGCCCCAGCACCCCGCCCAGCAGCATGGCCAGCCCGGTCGAGGTCACCGCCACGTAGAGCGACACGCGGGCGCCGTGGATCACCCGGCTGAGCACGTCGCGCCCGAACCGGTCGGTGCCGAACAGCGCGTGCGCGCCCGGCCTCGCCTCGATCAGGTCGAAGTTCTGCTCGTCGGGCGGATACGGCGCCAGCAGGCCGGCGAACAGCGCCATGGCGACGATCACCAGTGCCCCGACCGCGCCGACGACCACCACCGTGCTGCGCGCCACCCGCCGAAGACTCTTCGTCGCGATCCTCCGCGAGCAGGAGACTAGGCGGGGCGGGCGGCAGGTGTCAACTGGCGCCCGCGACCTGTTACCATGAGGCCCGCGTCGCGGCGGACGCCCGGCGCAGGAGCGATCTTCTGGACGATCTATCGATTCGCGGCGGCCAGCTCGTCGACGGCACCGGCGCGCCCGGACGCCGGGCGGACCTGAGCATCGACGCCGGCCGGATCGTGGCCATCGAGGCGCGCTCGGCACGCTCGGCCCGGCGCGTGATCGACGCGCGCGGGCAGGTCGTCGCCCCCGGCCTCATCGACATCCACACTCATTCCGATTTCACCCTGCCCCTGAACCCGCGCGCCGAGTCCAAGGTCCGTCAGGGCGTGACGCTCGAGGTCGTCGGCAACTGCGGCTTCTCCGCCGCGCCCGCGCTGCCCGGGCGGGCGGCGATGCTGCAGGAGTACCTGGCCTCGAGCGCACCCTGGCTGTCGTTTCGCGAAACGAGCTTCACCGACTACGTCGCCGGTTTCCCGGCCACGTCAGTCAACGTCGTGCTCCAGGTCGGGCACAACACGCTCCGGCTCATGACGGCGGGCCTGGAGAACCGCCGGTTGACCGCGGACGAGCAGGCGGCGATGGAACGTCTACTCGTGGAGGCCCTCGACGCGGGGGCGTGGGGGCTGTCGTCGGGCCTGTTCACCGCGCCCGGTTGCTATGCCGACGCCGCCGAGCTCCATGCGCTGGCCCGTGTGCTGCGCCGGCACGGCGCCGCTTACGCATCGCACGTCCGGGACGAGGCCGACCATGTCGGCGAGGCCGTCGCCGAGGCGATCGCCGTCGCCGAGGCCACGGGCGTGCACGTGCAGGTCGCGCACCTGAAGCTGTCGGGAACCGACAACTGGGGCGGCGCCGCCCGCCTGCTCGAGCTGGTCGCGTCAGCCCGGCGCCGCGGGCTCCCCGTGGACTGCGACGCCTACCCCTACGACACCGCCACCAACCCGCTCCGGAACCTGCTGCCCCGCTGGATCATGGAAGACGGGATCCCCGCGATGCTCGAGCGTCTCGGCCGAGCCGAGGTGCGCTCGCGGATCCGCGCGGACATCGCGCGCCACGGGCTCACCAACTTCGGACGTATTCCGTCGTGGGACGTGGTGCGCATCGCCGTCGCGCCTCACCTGCCGGAGGAAGCCGGTCGCACACTCGGCGAGATCGCGCGGCGCCGCGGCGTCGATCCGCTCGACGCCGTGTGCGACTTCCTCGTCGCCGACCGGGGCGGCACGCGCATCCTGATCACCTCCATGAGCGACAAGGACGTCCACGAGATCATCCGCACTCCCTGGGTCCTGGTGGGCTCGGACGGCAACGCGCTCGCGACCTCGGGGGTGACGAGCCAGGGCAAGCCGCATCCGCGCTACTACGGAACCCACGCCCGCCTCCTCGGCCCCTGTGTCCGCGATCTCGGCC
>DASWJN010000330.1:0-36668 GCA_036397135.1 Candidatus Methylomirabilota bacterium | reverse complement strand
GGGCCTGACGGCCCGCGGCCCGCCCCGCCTGCCCAGGGAAGACCAGGATTGCGCCGGCGAAGCCGGCGCACGGACACGCTGCTCCCTCCCGGGGGCAGTGACGCCCCGCCCCGAGCGCGCCTGGCCCGTGGACAGGGCGCGGACGGGTACAATCTCGCGGGATGGCGAACGGTAAGGACGCCGAGCGGTATCACTGGTTGCAGTTCGTGCTCGGGGTCACCAGCTTCGCGCTCGGCATCGTCTATCTTGCCAGCGTGCTGGTCTCGGGAGCGGCGACGGCGCTGGCCGGGGCGGTGGCCGAGGTGACCCCGGCGTGGTGGGCGCGGGTCGCGCTCGTGGCGGCGGCGCTCGCCGCCGGCCAGGCGATGCTGCGGTTCCCGCTGCGCTGGGTGCGAGGGTTCTGGCTGCCGCGACGGTTCGGATTGCTGCACCAGCCGCTGGCCTCGTGGCTCGTCGATCGCGTCAAGGGGGCCGCGCTCGGCAGCGCGCTCGCGCTGGGCGGCGTGCTGGTGGTCTACGCCCTGCTCCGGACGACGCCGTGGTGGTGGCTCCTCGCCGCCGTCGTCTTCTTCGCCGTCGGCATCGGCCTGTCGGCGCTGTTCCCGGTCGTCGTCGTGCCGCTGTTCTACCGGCTCACGCGGCTCGCCGATCCGGCGCTCGAGCGGCGGTTGCTGGCGCTGGCCGGACGGGCCGGGGTGGCCGCGGTCGGCGTGTGGGTGGTGGATCAATCGCGCAAGAGTCGCACGGCCAACGCCGCCGTGGTCGGCCTCGGCCGCACGCGCCGCATCATCCTGTTCGACACGCTGGCGACGGGGTTCGGCGAGGAGGAAGTCGAGGCGGTCCTTGCCCACGAACTGGCCCACCACGTCCACGGCGATCTGTGCCGGGGGCTCCTCGTGCAGGGCGCGCTGGCGCTGGCGACGTTCTGGCTGGCGGCCCGGCTGCTCGACGCCGGCGTCGAGTGGTGGGGGCTGACCGGTCCCGCCGACCCGGCCGGGCTGCCGTGGCTGGCGCTCGTGCTGACCGTGCTCGGCGCCGGGCAGCTGCCGCTCGCCAACGCGTTCTCCCGCCGCCTCGAGCGGGAGGCCGACGACTTCGGGCTCGCGCTCACCGGCAACCCGGCCGCGTTCGTCTCCGCGTTGGAGCGGCTCGGCGCGCTGAACCTGGCCGAGCGCCGGCCGCACCGGCTCAAGGAGTTGCTGCTCTACTCGCATCCCGCGCTCGAGCGCCGCATCGCGCGCGCCAGGGGAGAAACCGCATGAGCGTCCGCCGCACGCTGCACGGCCTCGTCGACAAGAAGCACGCCCTCGTGGTCCCCGGCGCCTACGACGGCGTCTCGGCGCGGCTGGTGGAGCGCGCCGGCTTCGCCGCCGTCTACATGACCGGCTACGGCACCTCGGCGTCGCGCCTGGGATTGCCGGACCTCGGGTACGCGGGATTGGCCGAGATGGCCGATCACGCGCGCAATCTGGCCGCCGTCGTGTCGATCCCGTTGATCGCCGACGCCGACACGGGCTACGGCAACGCGCTCGGCGTACGGCGCACCGTGCAGGCCTACGAGGCGGCGGGCGTGGCGGCGCTGCACATCGAGGACCAGGTCGCGCCCAAGCGCTGCGGCCACCTGTCCGGCCACCAGATCGTGCCGCTGGGGGAGTTCGCCGGCAAGATCCGCGCGGCCGTCGACGCCCGCCGCGATCCCGATCTCATGATCATCGCCCGCACCGACGCGATCTCCGCCGTCGGGTTCGACGAGGCGCTGCGTCGCGGCGACGCCGCGGCCCGGGCCGGCGCCGACGTGCTGTTCATCGAGGCCCCCCGCGACGCGGTGCAGGTCGAGAAGATCGCGAAATCGTTCGACACGCCCCTGCTCTACAACTACGCGATGGGCGGCCGCTCCCCCTTGCTGCCCATCCCGACGCTGCGTGAGCTCGGCTTCGCCCTCGTGATCCTGCCCGTCGACACGCTGCTGGTCGCGACGAAGGCGATGGCCGAGCTGCTGGCCGAGCTACGCCGCCGCGAGGACGTCGTGTCGCTGGCCGACCGCTACTTCCCTTTCTCCGAGTTCAACGCCCTCATCGGCGCCATCGATCAGATGGCGCTCGCCGACCGTTACAAGGACTGAGGCCGCAGGAGTCGGCTGCAACTCGAGGCCCTGCCACGTGGGCTGGGGGGGGGTGGGGACGGGTCGGTGGACCACGTGCCGGGAGCCCGCATCGACATGGGGGCGGCTGGATGCCTTCGGTGCGTCGCGCACGGTCATGGGCGGCGGGCAACGGGTCCACCGACCCGTCCCCACCCCCGCCCAGCCCACGTGGTCGGTGCGGCGCCAGGCGATGGCGCTGCGCCCCGAGCCCGCATCGACATGGGGGCGGCTGGATGCCTTCGGTGCGAGGCTCAGCGCGAGCCCACTTCCCGCCGTGGCGCCGAGGATGGCGGCCGTCGCCGTCGCGGGCGGCCGAGCGCGGGGCGCCGATCGCCAGCGAGCCGGCCGCGCCCGCCAGGTAGGCCCCGGCCACGTGCAGCGGCGGCGTTCGGTCGGCGCGCCCGGTGCTATAGTCTTCCCTGCCGGCTGCGCGGTTCCGGGCGGCCGCGAATCGGACCCCCCGGGAGAATCCCTATGAGCGCAGTCAAAGACCGGATCGGCCAAGCCGTCGACCGCGTCGCCGGCGATCTCGAACGGCTCTCGCACAGGATCCACGCCAATCCCGAGCTCGCGTACCAGGAGGTCAAGGCCGCCGGCTGGCTGAGCGACTTCCTCACCGCCCACGGCTTCACGGTCGAGCGTGGCGTGGCCGGCGTGGAGACCGCGTTCCGCGCCACGGTGGACACCGGCCCCGGCCCGACCGTGGCCATCCTGTGCGAGTACGACGCGCTGCCGGTGATCGGGCACGCCTGCGGCCACAACGTCATCGCCACGGCCGGCGCCGGCGCCGGCGCCGCCCTCGCCGCGGTGCGCGACCAGCTGCCGCCCGGGCGGATCCAGGTCATCGGCACGCCGGCCGAGGAGGAGGGCGGCGGCAAGGTCCGGCTCATCCAGGGCGGTGTCTTCCAGGGGGTCGACGCCGCCATGATGATTCACGGCTTCGACCGCTGGATCCTCCACCAGGATCTGCTCGGCATCGTGCGCGTGGGCTTCGAGTTCACGGGCAAGGCCGCTCACGCCTCCGCCGATCCCTGGGAGGGCGTCAACGCGCTCGACGCCGTGATCCAGACGTTCAACAACGTGAGCATGCTGCGCCAGCAGACGCGGCCGGAGGCGCGCATCCACGGCATCGTCACCCAGGGCGGCGCCGCTCCCAACATCATCCCCGAGGCGGCGGCCTGCACGTTCTACGTGCGCGCGCCCAGGCTCGACGGCATGGGGGAGCTGCGCGCGCGCGTGATCGCCTGTGCCGAGGGCGCCGCCACCGCCACCGGCTGCCGGCTCCAGGTGATCGACCTCGAGGCGCCCTACGAGCCGCTCAAGCGCAACGACACGCTGCTCGGCCTGTTTCAGGCCAACATGCAGTCGGTCGGCGCGGTCGAGTCGCCGGCGATTCCCGACCGCCTCGGCTCGTCCGACATCGGCAACGTGAGCCAGGTCATCCCGGCGATCCAGCCGATGGTGCAGATCGCCCCGCCCGGCACGCCGATCCATTCGCGCGCCTTCGAGGCGGCCGCGGTGACGCCGCTGGCGCGCCAGGGCATGTGCCAGGCGGCCAAGGCGATGGCGATGACGACGTACGATCTGCTGGCCGATCCCGGGCGCCTGAAGCAGGCGCGGGCGGAGTTCGAGGCGGCGAAGTGAGCCGGTCGGCGATCCGGTCACGCCACTTCGCCGCCGGAGGAAATTCGGAATGAGAGTCTTCATCGCCGTCCTTGCCTCGCTGCTGCTCGCCGGCTGTGCCACCGCGACCGCGCCCCCTACCGACAACACCGCGCGGGCCGAGATCCGCAACGCCGGCGGCCAGCCGGTCGGCATCGCGACGTTCACACAAGTCGGCGGGGCCCTCCGCGTCGTTCTCGAGGTCCAGGGCCTCCCGCCGGGCGCCAAGGCCGTGCACGTCCACGCCGTCGGCCGCTGCGAGGGGCCGGGCTTCACCTCGGCGGGCAATCACTTCAATCCGCACGGCCGGCAGCACGGCGCCCTGAACCCGGCGGGCCCGCACGCCGGCGACCTGCCGAACATCACGATCGGCTCGGACGGCAAGGGGCGGCTCGAGAGCACCACCGAGCTGATGACGTTGCTGAGCGGGCCGACCTCGCTGTTCGATACCGATGGCAGCGGGCTCGTGATCCACGCGGCGCCGGACGACTTTCGCACCGATCCCACCGGGAACGCGGGCGCGCGCATCGCGTGTGGCGTGATCGGGCGGAAGTAATCTCGCCGCGTCGGGCGGGCGGGGCGGGGAGGGTCCCCCGACCACCAGGTCCAGGGCGTAGGGCCGCTCAGGAACTTCGCAACGGTGCGGTCTCGGGACCCTCCCCGCTCCCGCCCGCGTCGTCAGATCCCGCGACTTCGGTGAGCGTTCCGCTTACCACGCGCCCTTCGGCCGCGCGCCTGGAGCTCCCCTTCGTGGCGCGCCCTCGCTTCCCGCCCGCGGAGGTTCATACAGCGTGAAGGTCAGGTTGCTGGCACGGGCGGCAGGGGGCGGGGCGCGGGGCCGGTGTAGTGGGCGCGGGGGCGGATGAGGCGGTTGTCGGCGTACTGCTCCAGGGCGTGGGCGCACCAGCCGGCGACGCGGCCGGTGGCGAAGATCGAGGTGCAGAAATCGGGCGGGATGCCGAGGGCGTCGTACACGACGGCGGAGAAGAAGTCGACGTTGACCGGCAGGGTCGTGCGGGCGCGCATGGCGTCGTACACCCGTTCGGCCACCGCGAAGAGTCGCTGGCGGCCCGTCGCCTCCGCCATCGACTTGGCCATGCCGCGCAGCACCCGGGCCCGCGCGTCGTCGACCCGGTAGACGCGATGGCCGAATCCCGGAACCCGGGTCCGGGGATCGGTGCGTTGCCGCTTGCTGAGGGCGCCCCGCCGTCCCAGCCGGCCGTCGATGAACGCCTCCGCCTGCGCCGGGTCGCCGATCTCCCGCAGCATCAGGAGCACGTCCTCGTTGGCGCCTCCGTGACTCGGTCCCTTGAGCGTGGCGATGGCGGCCACGATGGCCGCGTGGAGATCGGCGCGGGTGGCCACCGCCACCCGCGCTGCGAACGTCGACGCATTGAACTCGTGGTCGGCGTGCAGGGTGAGGATGACGTCGAGCACGCGCGCCACCTCCGGCGCGGGAGGGCGGCCGTCGAGCAGTGTCAGGAACCAGGCCGCGTGGGAGTCGGCGGCCGCGGACGCCAGGGGGGCCTTCCCCGCGCGCAGGCGTTGCCATGCCGCCACGAGGGCGGGTACCAGGGCCACGAGGCGGAACGCCTTCCGGAGGCTCGCCTCGGCGTCGATGGAGCCGGCGTCGGGGTCGAGCGACGCCGCGAACGACACGGCCGTGCGCAGCGCGTCGAGGGGATGGCAGTCGCGCGGCAGCGCGCGGAGCACCCCGATGAGCGGATCCGGCAGCGCCCGCGCCTCGGCCATCCGGGCTCGAAACGCGCGGGCCTCGTCCGCCGCCGGCAGCTCGCCGACCCACAAGAGCCGTACGACGTCCTCGAAGGGCACCGCGCCCGCGAGGTCGCCGATCTCGTAGCCGCGGTAGTAGAGCCGCCCGGCCCCGCCGTCGACCGTGCACACGGCGGAGCGGGCCGCCACGACGTCCTCCAGCCCGGCTTTCCAGTCGCTGTCCATGCGTCTCCTCCCGGTGCCCTCGGTGCAGATTGATACTACATGATTTATATTGATTCAACTAGATCCAGCCTGCCGGGGCCGAGCGGACCGGAGCGCATCTGATAGCCTCGGGAGCGATGGTCATCGTGGACGGCGAGGAGTTCCTGACGGTCGAGGAGGCGGCGCGGCTGCTCGGCGTCAAGCGGGAGACGCTCTACGCCTACGTCAGTCGCGGCATTCTCAAGAGCTACCGGCAGGGCATCAAGCGGCAGCGGCTGTACCGGCGGGCCGAGGTCGAGGCGCTGGTCAGGCTCGACCGCGGCGGCGCGCCCGCGATCCCGCCGGCCGAGGACTGGATCCGGGACTGACCGACCGTCAGCGGCCCGCCGCCAGGACCTTCCGCGCCTGGTTCAGGTGGTCGATCGCGTGCAGCCGCCACGACGCGAGCGCGTAGGCCTTCCAGTCCGCCTCCTCCACCCAGTGCAGCGGCCGGGCCACGCCGTCGGGCCCGGGCACGTTGACGACCACGACGAACGGCGCGCGCGCCGCGGTGACGAAGTCGTCCGGCACGCCGGCGAGGAGGTCGAGGACGCTGCCGTGCGCGCGCCGCAGCTCGTCGAGCAGCCACGGCCACGGGCGCAGTAGCGGCGCCTTCGACTGCGCCGTGGCCGGGATCGGCTCGCCCGGCGGCCGCTGGCCGGCCAGCAGGCAGCGCAGCTCGTCCACGCCCGGGCGGTACGTCTCCACGAGGTGATCGACGATCTCCTGAACCGACCACTGGCCGGGAATGGCCCGGACCGCCGCTCGCTCGGGCGTCACCGCGGCCAGCACCGCATCGAGCGCGCCGAAGGCGGCGGCGATCTGCTCGCGGACGGCCGCCGGCGCCAGCGCGCTCTTGCTCCGGAAGTAGGCGCGCGCGCGTTCCTGGGCCTCGGCTTCCTGATTCATGGCGCCTCCCGCGCGAGAGAGCGGCCGAGGGCGTCGTCGCAGAAGCGCGCCGCCTCGGCCACTCCGAACGCCTCCGGGTCGAACGTGAGCTGCAGCGACACCGCCCGCGTGCCCTCGGCCGCGAGCCGGGCGATGAGCCGCCGCGTGCGGCCGTACACGCCGGCGTGGAGTTCCCAGGACTCGGGGCGGCGCACGGCAACCTCCGGGCAGGCCCGCCCGAGCGCGCGCAGCCGGCCGGCCGGATCGCGGCCGGTGCGGGACTGGGCCGCCGCAACGCGCCGGTCGAGGTCACGGCTGACCGCCTCCAGGGTGGCGAAGCCCCCCTCCGAGGGACGTCGCCCGCCGAGCTTGAGCAGCGCGTTCCGCCTCGAGGCGCTCGAGCTCGACCACGGAATGGTCGGCGAATGTCATCGCGGCCGCGATGGCGCGGTGGCCGGCCTGCTCGGCGATGAGACGGTGCATGGCCTGGCAGACCCGGCGGTAGGCCGGATGGCCCTGGGGCGTCGTGCGCAGCTCGATGACGTGCATGGCCTCGCGCGCGTTCATGTCCATGTAGAACCGCACGCGGTAGGCCATGGCGACGGCGTAGGAGGCGACCTCGGGCAAACCCGCCGCCGCGATGGCGTCGTGCAGCTCGGCGGAGGCGTCCATGACACGCTGCCAGGCGTCGGCCCCGCCGGCTTCGGTCACGGCCTCCGGCACGATCCAGCCATGCCGCGGCTCCAGCCGCTGCCACTCCAGGGTGAGCAGCCGGTGCCGTTGCAGGTCGCGAAAGGCCCCGTAGTCGGCGAGGATGTCGAAGCGGTAGCCGGTCCGCTCGAAGGCGCGGCCGGGACGATGGCGGCGGTTCTTCCGTGTGCCGACGTACGCGCGGAGCACCCCGGTCCGTTGCTCGGCGGTCAACGCCCGCGCGATCGCCTGCAGCTCGCGGTCCGAACGCGCGCTGGCGGCGTACAGCGCGGCGGCGACGACCTTCACTTCGCCGTCCGGATCGAAGTCGGTGAGCGTGACCTCCTCGGCCGTCTCCGCGCTCGCCGGCCGCGCCGCGCGCTCGGCCTCAGACGGTGCGACCTCCTCGGCCACCACCCGGATGGCGGCCCGGGTCTCGGCGAGGTAGGTCGACCAGGCCACGCCACGGTCGGGGAGGTCCACCCGCCTGAGAAAGGCCGGGATCACCTTGCGCAGCTCCGCCAGCATCAGCTCGGCGTAGGCGCGCACCTCGCCCAGCGGGTGCGCCCGCATGCGCAGCAGGAGCTGCTCGTAGGCCTGACCGGTGCCGTAGAGGCCGACGTTGGACGTCGTCGCCGCGGGCAGCAGGCCGCGCAGGGTGTCGAGGGCCTTGGCCCGGATCGTCGTCCGGTAGACGGTCTCCGACTCGCCGGCCGGGCGCGGGTGCCGGCTCTCGTAGAAGGCGCGCAGGCGCGGCAGCCACTCCCGGTACGTGTCGAAGGCGGCGTCCAGCGCGGAGACGTAGCGCGCGCGGAGCGCGCCCGTCAACTCGTCGGGGACATGGTAACGGTAACGGTCGCCGGGGCGGTCGTCGTAGGGGATGTAGCGCGTCGACTGCTCGAGGTAGGCCATGAGCCTCCCCCACTCGAGCACCTTGGTCAGGATGTTCGACGCGCCCTCGCAGGCCAGGTGAACGCCGCCGAGCTGGGCCACCGAGTCGTCGCCGTACTCGACGAACACGCGCTCGTAGAGTCGCTCGGCGCGGGCGCGGCCCGCGTGGGCAGTGGGCTCGGCCACGGCCGGGCCGGCGCCCGGGGCCGTGAACTCGTCGAGGAACAGGCGGCGCAACGATTTCGGCGAGCGCGAGTAGCGCGCGAACAGCGCGCCCTTGACGACTTCCGGAAGGTTCACCAGGGCGAACACGGGGCCGTCGAGGCTCGTGAAGTAGGGCGCGAGGGCGGCCCGTTCCTCCGCGGTGAACGGCTCCATCGTCGGGGCGATCTTAGCACCCGGCGACGACCGCGTCAGGCGAGGGCCCGCAGGGTGGCCACCACGCCGACGCCGACGCCCACCGTCACGAGCAGGTTCATCCGCCCCGCCGCCAGCGCCAGCACGGCCACGGCGCCCCACAGCGGGGGATGCGAGAGCGACAGCACCAGGCGTCCCTGCTCGACGAGCACCAGCGGCACGGCGAGCGCGGGCAGCACCGCCAGCGGCACGAGCCGGAGCCAGAGCCGCAGGCGCGGCGGCAGCGGCCGCCGTGCCAGCGCGAGCAGCAAGGGCGCGCGCGTCGAGTAGGTCACGAGCGCCATGCCGGCGATCACCATCCAGACGTCGGCCCTCATGCCGGCTCCGGCGGGAGTGCCAGTGCGGCCAGCCCGCTCACGACGACGCCGGCGATGATGATATGCCAGGTGCCCGGCAGGACGAGCGCGATCGCGACCGCCAGGGCCGCGCTCGCCAGCACCACGAGCCCGTCTGCGCGCCGGCGCAGCTGCGCCGCCACCAGCGCCAGGAACACCGCCGGAAACGCGAAGTCGAGGCCCCAGCGCGCAGGGTCGGCGACCAGGCCGCCGACCTGGGTGCCGACCGGCACCCCGGCGAGGAAGGCGCCGGCCACCGCGAGCACGCTCCCCACGAAACACCAGGGGTCAGGCGGGTGGCGCCGGGCGACGGCGACCGCGAACGACTCGTCGTTGATCCCGTGGGCGACCAGCGCCAGCCACGGCCGCGGGAATGCTCGGAAGGCCGGCGCCAGCGTGGCCGCCATGAGGGAGTGCCGCATGTTGACGACGTACGTGGTGGCGATGATCGCCAGCGGCGAGGCGCCGGCCGCGAGCATGGGCACCGCCACGAACTGGGCGGCGCCCGCGAAGACGAGCAGCGACATCCCCCAGACCTCGAGCGGGTGGAGCCCCGACTGCACCGCGAGGCCCCCGAACACCGTGCCGTACACGAACACCGAGGGCGCCAGCGGTAGCGAGCTCACGAGGCCGTCCCCGAGGCCGGAGACGGCAACGCCCCGGGAGCGCGCTCCCGGGGCGTCGGCCGGCGAGGTCATGCCGGCCTCAGGCGATCGCCACCGAGTTGCCGGGCGCGCCGGTGGCGCCCTTGATGGGCACCGGGTTGAACGACCAGGCGAACTCGTACACGCGGTCCTTCGCCAGCTCGGACGTGTCGAGGTTTTCGTTGATGTGGATCCCGTTCAGTGTGAGCCAGATCGCGTGGCAGGCGAACGGCAGGTTCGGATTCTCGCCGGGCACCGCCTCCACCGGCCACGTGTCGGCACCCACCACGGCGATCCTCTTGTCGGCCAGCCAGCGTCCAGCGGTGATGCCCGGCCCCGGGCACCCCTTGTTGTACTCGGCATTGTTCTTCTTCCACAGCGTGCCGTGGCCGGTGTGGAAGATGACGGCGTCGCCCTCCCCAGGCTCCTTGGTGTTCTGGCGCTTGAGCGCCGCCTGGATATCCGCCACCGTGATGACGTAGTCGATCGGTAGCCGGTCGCCGCCCTTGAGGGCGAGCACGTCGAGCAGGATGCCGCGGGTGAAGAACGGCCGGCAGTGCTCGATCCCCAGCTTCTGGAGCCCGTAGGTGCCGCCGACCTCCTCCTGCGTGAGGCCGTTGTAGTAGCGGATCTTGCCGTCGTTGGCGACCATGCCGATGTGGCCGAGGCCGTCGAACTGCGAGCCAGCCTGGCCGATCTCGCCGACGAACAGCTCGTCGTGGTAGTACAGCTTCTGGTTCCCGAAGGGGCCGCCGGTGGGAGACCCCGGGATGACGATGTGCGCGCCGAGCCGCTCGCCGAAGAGCGGAATGCCCTTCTCGAGCACCCGGCCCAGCGGGTAGATCTTTCCGGTCTTGATGAGCCGGGCCGCCTCCACCACCTTGGCCGGCGTGATCCGGTTGCTGGCGCCGCGCTGGTCCTGCGCTCCCCACGGCGAGGGCCACCAGTTGCCAGGACTGAGGGGATTCGCCGCGGCGGGTTGCGCCTGCGCCTGGGCGACGGCCTGGCCCGCCGCCAGGCCGGCCGCCATCCCGCCCACGACCCCGCGCTTGACGAAGCTGCGGCGCGAGACGCCCTCGACCCCCGCACCGTCCCCCGCTTCCTGCGCTGCCGCGGGCTCGGCCTGCTGCCGCCAGAACTCATTGAGCCAACCCGGTTGCATGGCCCGCCTCCGCT
The DNA here is from genome assembly GCA_036397135.1 of Candidatus Methylomirabilota bacterium. GTDB lineage: Bacteria > Methylomirabilota > Methylomirabilia > Rokubacteriales > CSP1-6 > AR5. Next base: position 25,845 of record DASWJN010000330.1, on the reverse strand, counting down.
GTGACGTGAGAGTGAGCTGCGCTTACCCGCTGCGCTTACCCCTTTTGCATGTACGCCGGGGCGCCCGCGCCCGGCAGGAAGTCCTCGCGCGGTGGCGCGAAAACGTCGACCACCTCGCAGTCCTCGGGGAACCAGGCTTCGTGCTCGAGGCCGCCGGGTATGACGCCGAGGTCGCCCGGCCCGCACACCCGCCGGTCGGTGCCGAGCCGGATGTCCATGCGGCCCGAGATCACCCAGAACGCCTGCTCGTGCGGATGGGCGTGGGCGGCCGCGTGGGCGCCGGCCTTCATCGACCACCAGACGATCATCTCCTTGTCGCCGGTGAGGATGCGCCGGGTGATCTGGTCGGTGATCTTCTCCTCGGGCAGGTTGCGCAGCGCGTGGAAGCCCTTCATCGTGGCCGCCATGGGGGACACCTCCTGGGGTGGCCGTACGTAAGCACCACCCCGCGGCAGTGTCAAGACGTGGTGGTACTCTAGCGGCTCCGAGGAGACCCTATGGCACTGCAGGTCGGCTTCATCCCCATCGAGGGTGGCCACTACTATCGGGAGGCGCTGGAGGAGGTCACCCGGGCGGAGGAGCTGGGCTTCCACTCGGTGTGGATGGAAGAGCACCACTCCGTCACCAACCACTACTGGCCCTCGCCGCTGCCCGTTCTCGCCGGCTTCGCGACGCGCACCTCGACGATGGTGCTCGGCACCGACATCATCGTGGCCGCCTTCCATCATCCCGTGCGTCTCGCCGAGGACGTCGCCATGCTCGACGTCATCTCCGGCGGCCGCTTCGTGCTCGGGATCGCCATCGGCTACAAGCCCGACGAGTTCGCGCTCTACGGCGTCCCGCTGGAGAAGCGGGGGGCCCGGTTCGAGGAGCAGCTGGCCGTCATGAAGGGGTTGTGGACGCAGGAGCGCGTGCAGTTCGAGGGCGCGTACTACTCGGTCGAGGGGCGGCTCGAGCCCAGGCCCGTGCAGAAGCCGCACCCGCCGCTGTGGATCGGTGGCTGGGGCGACATCACGTTGCGCCGGGCCGCCACGGTGGCCGACAACTGGATCCCCGGCCCCACCGCCGACCTGGCGCGGCTGCTGAGGGGCAAGGCGCAGTTCCTCGAACGCCGGCGCGCGGCCGGGCGACCCGACCCGGCCGAATGGCCGCTGACCCGCGACGTGATCATCGCCGACACCGACCGGCGAGCACGCGAGCTGGCCGAGGAGCACATCATGGTGGCCTACCGCCGCGAGTACGCGGGCGGCTGGCGCCATCCGTTCATCGACGCCTCGATCGCCACCGACCTCGACAAGCTGATGGACGATCGGTTCATCATCGGCGGGCCCGAGCAATGCGTCGCGAAGATCCGCCGCTTCGTCGAGCAGTACGGGATGACCCACCTGATCTGCCGGACGTTCTTTCCCGGTATGCCGCACGCCCACATCATGCGCGAGCTGGAGTTGCTCAGCCGGGAGGTGTTACCGGCGTTCCGTTGAGACAGGTCAGACCAAGGGAGGCGAGCGACCTAACTATCTGATATACTGAGGCCTTGCCGGTCCACTTCTACCGCCAAAAGGAGTGATACCGATCGCACAGGCCGTCTATCGGGTCGACCGTTCTTACGCGTGGAACTACGACCACCCGCCGAAGCTCCCGCGCGTGCGCCGCTTGCCGGCTGCGCCGGGAGGACGTTTGTTCGACTACGCGCTGAACTCTCCCCTCGGCATCGCCGCCGGCCCGCTGCTGAACTCCCGGTGGATCGAGGCCTACGCGCGGGTCGGCTTCGACATCCTGACCTACGCCACCGTGCGCTCCGGATTCGTGCCTGCCCTGGCGCTGCCGAACATCCGGGCCGTCGAGAACCGGGAGCAGGCGGCGGTGGCCACGCGGCGCTCCGGGCTCAACGGCGGCCTCACGCTGGCCGTCTCACTGGGCGTGCCCTCGATGGAGCCGGACGTCTGGCGCAAGGACGTGCGGCGGGCCAAGGAGCGGATCGGCAAGGGCCAGATCCTGATCGTCAGCGTGCTGGGCTCGCTGCCGGCGGGCGGCGACCGCGAGGCGCTGGTCACCGACTACGCGGCGTGCGCGCGGTGGGCGGCCGAGGCCGGTGCCGATGTCGTCGAGGTGCAGCTGGCCTGGCCGGATCCGTTCACGGACCAGCCCCAGGCGATCTACGAGAACCTCCCCCTCGCCGCCCAGATCCTCCATCGCATCCGCACCAGCATCCCGGTGCCGATCGTGGCCAAGCTGGGTGCCTTCCGCACCCCCCGCCTCTTGCACGACACGGCGACGAGGCTGGCGGCGTGGGCGAGCGGCTTCACGCTGGTGAACAGCTTCCAGCGGCGGGTGGTCGACGAGACGGGCAACGCGGCGTTCGAGGGCGCCGGCCGCGACCGGGCCGAGGTCGTCGGCGCCGACACCTATCTGGCCGCCTCCCGGCAGATCGCCGAGATGCTGGCCTGGCGCCGGGCCGGGTGTTGGGACCGGGCAGTGCTGGCCGTGGGTGGCATCACGACCGTCGAGCGTGCGCACGAGATGCTGCGGGAGGGCGCGGACGCCGCCCTGGTGGCCACGGCGGCGCTGTACCAGCCGCTGTTCGCGGTTCGGTTCCGGGAGCAGCGCGCGAGCGCCGTCGCCTAGGGACATGGGGGCCCCGACATGGCCCCCCACACCCTCGACGCTCGTCGCGCCCCGGCGAAGCCGGGGCACGCCTCGTTATCCCGACACGCTCCTGGTCTCGTCATCATCGGGGGCGCGCGCCGCTCCCGACACCCCCGCGGTGGCGAATTAGTTTCGCCGCCAGACGTGTCGGCTCGTATCGTTCAGGCGTGACTCGATTGCGCTGTTGGCTGCGCTCGAGCGCGGTCGTCGCGGCGGCCGTGCTCACGGTGGGCCCGGGCGCGGCGGACGCCGGGGCGCCGACGGATACGTTGAAGGACTTCTTCGGCGCCGTGAACGTCGTGCTGAAGGATCCGCGCACGGAAGACCAGCCGCTCGCGAAATTGCGGGCGATCCGCCGGCACGTCGACGACGTGTTCGACTTCCGGGAGGCGGCCATGCTGGCCCTGGGCCGCGAGTGGGCCGCCCGCACCCCGCTCGAGCAGAACGAGTTCGTGGCATTCTTCGCCGACCTTCTGGAGCGCTCGTTCGTGTGGCGCGTCGCCGGCAAGGCCAGCCTCGGTGATGGGGTCAGGGTCGACTACCGCGGCGAGACGACCCACGGTGATACGGCGACCGTCGACACCGCCGTCGCAGCCCGTGACGGCAACGATCTTCGGCTGGGGTTCCGGATGGTGCGACGGGCCGAGCGCTGGGTCGTGCGCGACGTCGTCATGGACGGCGTCAGCACGATGGAGAACTACCATGCACAGTTCCAGCGCGTCGTGCGCGACGCCTCCTGGCGAGAGCTCGTCAGCCAATTGCGCGCCAAGGTCGGCGCGCCGGCCGGCGGTGTCCAGGTCACAGCCGGGCTCGCCGCAGCGCCGAGCCCGCCGCTGCCCGCGCCCGTGCTGACGCGGCCTCGCTCGCCGGCGCTGGCGCCCCCGCCCGTGGTGGCGCCGCTGTCCCCGCCCGAGATCGATCGACCCGTCGCCGACGAACGCCGCGCGCTCGCCCGGGACGTCGCCGCCGTGGTCACCCCTGGGCTCGCCGTGCCGGACATCACGTCGGCGGGCCCCCCGCGGTCACGGCGCGAGGTCGCGGCGGTCGTCCCTCCACCGCCGACGGTGGCAGCCGGGGCACCACCCGGGCCGACCGAGCCCGCGGCGAGCGCGACGCCCGCCCTCGCGCCTTCGAGCCCGGCGCCGCGCGTCTGGATCCAGGTCGGCGCCTTCAAGAACGCGACGCTGGCCGGTCGCGTCGCCGAGCAGGTCAACGGCGTCATCCTCGTCGTCGCTCCCCGCGCCCCGGCCCGTGGACGCGCTGAGCCACTGCTGCGCGTCCGCGTGGGCCCCTTCCCAAACCCCGCCCACGCCGCCGCCCGGCTGCGCGAGATCCAGTCGCTCGGACACCGGGCCTTCATCATCGCCGCGGGCGACTGACCGCCCCCGGCCCCCTGCGCTCGTTGTGCTACGCTACCGCCCGTGCGCTGGCTGATCGTCCTGCCCTTCGCGCGGCCGGGACTGATGGGCGTGGATTTCGGCGACGAGCTGCGCGGGCTCGGCCACGAGGTGCGCCTCTTCGCCTACCGGCGTGACGACCCGCTCTACAAGAACACGCTGACCAAGGCGCCGTACCAGCGCTGGATCCTCCAGCGCCTCGAGCGGGCGTGCCTGGCCTGGCGGCCGGAGGTCGTGCTGGTGATCAAGGGCGGCCCGGTCACACCCGCCCTCGTGCAGCGCGTGAAGGCCCGCCTCGACGCGCTGTTCGTGAACGTCTTTCCCGACAACCCGCTGTGGATGATCCCGTTCGAGTGCATCGAGGCCTACGACGTCTTCTTCACCAAGGAGCGCTACGCGCTCAGAACGCTGCAGTCGGTCGGGCTGCGCAACCTCCACTACCTGCCCTTGTACTGCGTGCCGGGCGCCCACCATTCGGTCACGCTCACGCCGGACGAAACCCGCCGCTTCGGTGCCGCCGTCTCCCTCGTGGGAAGCCGCTACGACTACCGCGAGCACCTCGTGCGCGGACTGGCCGATCGGCCGCTCCGGCTGTGGGGAAGCGGCTGGAGCCGCGCCCGCGATCCGGCCGTCCGCGCGCTCGTCGCCGGCGGGCCCGTGTCCGGGCGTGACAAGCTCTGCGTCTATTCGGGCTCGACGCTCTCGCTCAATCCCCACCATCCGATGAACGACATCGTCGGCGTCAACAGCCGGACATTCGAGCTGGCGGGAGCCGCCGCCTGCCAGCTGGTCGACTTCAAGGAGGATCTGCTCACGCTGTTCAAGCCGGGAGAAGAGATCGTGATCTACCGCGACCTCGGCGAGCTGCAGCGGCTGCTCGACCACTATCTGGCCCGGCCCGACGAGGCGCGAGCCATCGGCGACAACGCCCGGCGCCGCGCGCTGGCCGAGCACACCGTGCGCCACCGCGTGGAGGAGATGCTGGCGGTGATCCGGGAGCGGTGCGGCCGATGACCGACTCGCTGGCGCGCGGCCTCGTGTGCATCGACTGCGGCGCCGGCCACCCGCTCGGCTATCGCCTCCAGTGCGGGAAGTGTCACGGCCTGCTGGAGCTGGTCTACGACCTGGACCGGCTCCGGCGCGACGGCCCCGGCCTGCTGCGCGGCAGCGGCCTCTGGCGCTACGCCCCGGTGCTGCCGATCGCCGATCCCGCCCACCGGGTGACCCTCGGCGAGGGCGGCACGCCGCTGCTGGAGTGTCCACGGCTGGCGGCGCGGCTCGGCGTGCGCCGGCTCCGCCTCAAGTACGAAGGGGCGAACCCCACGGGCACGGTGAAGGATCGCTCGTCGGCGACCGCCGTGGCGGCGGCCCTGCAATTCGGGTTCGGAGCGACGTCGGTGGTTTCGAGCGGTAACGCCGGCTCGTCGATCGCGGCGTACTCGGCCCGGGCGGGGTTGCGCTCGCTGGTCTTCGCCTACGAGCGCGCCTCGGCGCCCAAGCTGCTGCACATGGCGGCCACCACGACCGACCTCGTCATCTACCGGGGCGTCTACGACGACCTCATCACGATCTGGGACCGGCTGGTGGAGGACCGCCTGTTCTTCGACTGCGGAGCCTCCCGCAACGCCTACAAGCACGAAGGCAAGAAGACCCTCGCCTACGAGATCGCCGAGCAGAGCGGCTGGTCGCCGCCCGACGTGGTCGTGGCGCCGGTGGCCGTCGGCGAGACGTTCATCGCCGCCGCGCGCGGGTTCACGGAACTGCACGCGGCCGGCTGGATCCCGCGCGTCCCCCGCATGGTGGCGGCCCAGGCGACGCGCGCCAACGCCGTGGTGCGCGCGTTCCGGGCGGGGACCGCCCTCATGCCGCTCACGATCGGCTACACGGTGGCCGAGGGGCTGGCCGCCGGCAACCCCGGCCGCAAGGGCGAGTGGGTGTTGCGGCTGTTGCGGCAGCACGACGGCGCCGCTGGCGACGCCGAGGACGACGAGATCCTCGCCACCCAGCGCACGCTGGCGCGCACCGAGGGGGTGTGGGCGGGCCCGACCGGCGTCGCCTCGCTGGCTGTGCTCATGAGACTGCTGGCCGACCGCGCGCTCGATCCCGCCCAGGACATCTGCGTGATCATCAGCGAGACGGGGCTCAAGACCGAGGCCGAGCCGCCCAGCCGGAGCGGCACCGCGTTCGACGAGGCGGCGCTGCGCCGCCTCGTCACCGAGCGCCTCGGTCCGCGCTGAGCGGTCGCCCGCGCGTGCCGTTGCCTCGCGCGTTCTACCTGCGCCCCGCCCGCGCCGTCGCCCGCGATCTGCTCGGCTGCGTCCTCGTCCGCCGCCGCGGCCGCGCGCTGGCGGCCGGCCGCATCGTCGAGACCGAGGCCTACCTCGGTCCCGAGGACGCCGCCTCCCACGCCGCCTTTCGCCCCGGCAGTCACGCGCTCTTCTACGGCGACGGCGGCGTCGCCTACGTCTTCCTGAACTACGGCACCCACCACTGCCTGAACGCCATCACCGGACGCGCGGGGACGCCGGGCTGCGTGCTGATCCGGGCGCTGGAGCCGGTGGCCGGACATGCCGCGATGGCGCGACGCCGTGGCGTCGCGCCCGACTCGCCGCGGCTGGCCGCCGGCCCCGGAAACCTGACCCGGGCTCTCGGCGTCACGCTGCGCGACAACGGCGCCGACCTCACGCGGGGCGCCCTCATTATCGAGCCACCCGTTTCTCGGGACTTTCGCATCGCGACCGGTCCACGCGTCGGCATCACCCGTGCGGTGGACCTGCCGCTGCGATTCTGGATCGCCGGCAACCCGCACACGTCTCGGCGGACGCAGGGGCCCCGAGCTGGGCTCCGGAGGGTGGGAAGACCACGCCGCAACGGATGACCCAGGGTCGGATCGGAGTTTCCCACCGGACGGCGCCCGAAGACGCCGGCGTCATGTGTCGCGCGGCTTTGCCCCGGACCCCGGCCGGGCACGTGCCTTGCCATTCTCCCCACGGGGGGAACCCCCTGACTGGAGGCGACGAATGGCCAGGCTGACCCGATCGATCGGCGTGCTCGCGGCGACACTGGTGCTGACGGGCTGCACCTCCCTGCGCGAGCCGATCGTCCAGTTCTTCAACGACAGCTCCACCACCACCGCGATCAAGACCCGGCTGGCGATGGACGGCCCGGGCAGTCTCACCGGGATCGGCGTGCAGACCTCGGACGACATGGTGCGGCTCACCGGCACGGTCGCCGACGAGGCCGGGCGCCGGCGGGTGGAAACGATCGCGCGGGAGGTCGCCGGCGACAACCGCGTGATCAGCGAGCTGCGGGTGGAGGCGAGCCCCTCGGCGGCGCCGCGCGCTCAGAGGAAGTAGGCCCGCAGGTCCTCGGCCACCTCGACGACGCCGTCGAAGTGACGGCGCGCCTCGGCGGCGAGGGCGCCGGTGTCGCCGTGGTACTCGACGCCGATATGCGTGAGGAGGAGGCGGCGGACGCCGGCCCGGGCCGCCACCTGCCCGGCGTCGGCCGCGCTGGAATGGGCGAGGAAGCGGGCCGGCCCGCGGTCGCGCTCGGCGAACGTCGCCTCGTGAATGAGCGTGTCGGCGCCCCGGGCGAGGCTGACGACCGCGTCGCTGGGCCGGGTGTCGGACGAGTACACGACCGCGGACGCGCCCTCGACGTCGACGCGCACGGCGAAGTTCGGCATCGCGCCGTGCGCGTTGGGCGCGGTGCGCACGGCCAGGCCGCCCGTCACGAACGCGCGGGCCCCGACGGCCAGGTCGATCGGCACCAGCGCCAGCGGAAAGAAGTCCGGGCGGTCCCACAGGTTGAACAGCGCCAGCAACGCGCGGAGGGGCTCGACGTGCTCGGGCCGGCACACCACGGCCAGCGGGGCGCGCCGCCCGAGGATCGCCAGTTGCCGCACGAGCGAGGGCAGGCCGTACGCATGATCGACGTGCACGTGGGTGATGACGACATGCGTGAGCAGGAGCGGGTCGACACCGAGCCGGCGCAGCCGCTGCACCGTGCCGCCGCCGCAGTCGGCCAGCATCGCGGCCCCGCCGGCCTCGAAGACGAGCGCGGTGTTGTCCCGCGCGGCCGACGCGGCCGCCCCCGAGGTGCCGAGGAAGGCGAACCGCGCCCCCGTCACCGCGCGCGGCGGAGCGTCTCGGGATCGAAGAGCGTGTCGGGCGGGTTCGTGTTGACGGCGACCGAGCGCACGACGACGAGCAGCAGCAGCTTGCCGTCGACGAAGGCCTCCTGGCGGTGCGGGAACGCGAAGGCCCCGGTCAGCGGCCGGTGCTCGGAGAACGCGAGGTCCACCACGCCCTCGCCGGTGGGCAGGCGCTCACGCCGGATGAACCGGACCACGCCGAGCTCCGGGTCGACCCACACGGCGGGGGTGTCGCGCTCGCCCGGCCGGGCGCCGAGCACCGTCACCGAGCGGCCGGCCAGGCGGGTGACGTGGCTGACGTCGTCGCGGACGCCGAGCGCGCGCCACTCGGCCAGCATGTCGGCGGCCGTCCGGCGGAACGGCATGACGAGGTGCGTACGGTCGCGCTCGAGCGGCGGCGCCTCGTACACGCGGCCGTCGCCGGTGCGGATCCACACCTGGTCGCCGACCGCCAGCCGGACCTCGCGCCGGCCCTCCATCAACTGCTCGACGCGCTGCCGCCGTGGGATCTTCACCCACACCCGTTGCTCGCCGGTCGACTGCCGGTGGCGGCCGTCGGGATGGTAGAGCGTGAACGTCTGCTCGATCGTCAGATCGGTGACGGACGCCCCGGCCAGGCGGGCGACGAACGCCTCCACGGCGGCGCGCCCGTCGGCGGCCAGGGCCGCGCACGGCAGGAGCAGGGCGGCCAGCAGGGCCGCTACGCGTGGCGCCACGCGTCTCTTATATCGTGTAAGGGCGCAAAAGTCCTTGCAAAACGTTGACAGCCCCGCAATGGGCTTCGTATGATCGAGGCTGGCCGAATCGTTACGCAAAGGAGCCCGCGTGCCTACCTCCGACGCGCTCAGTTCCGGAGTCTTCGAGCTCGTCCTGAACGCCGGTCCGGTCGCGAAGTTCGTCCTCGCGATCCTCCTGCTGTTCTCGATCGTCTCGTGGGCACTCATCGTGGAAAAGTGGTGGCAGCTCCGGCGGGTGCGCCGCCAGACGCTGGGCTTCGTGAAGGTCTTCCGCGAGGGGCGGCGGCCCTCGGTCGTGCACTCGGCCGCGCGGAAGTACCGTGACAGTCCCCTGGCCCAGCTCTACGCCGCCGCCTACGGGGAGATCTCGGGGCTGCCCGACGTCCTCGACACCGTCGTCGACGACGGCGACGAGGGGCTGGGGCCCGAGCGCCTGGACTCCGTGCACCGCGCGATGCGGCGGGCGGCCGGGATCGAGGTCGCGCAGCTCGAGCGCTATCTGCCGTTTCTGGCCACGACGGCCAGCGCGGCGCCCTTCATCGGCCTCTTCGGTACCGTGTGGGGCATCATGTCGTCGTTCCACGGCATCAGCAGCCAGGGCTCGGCCAGCCTGGCGGTGGTGGCGCCCGGCATCTCGGAGGCGCTCATCGCGACGGCCGCCGGTCTTGCCGCCGCCATCCCGGCGGTCATCGGGTACAACTACTTCGTGAACCGCGTCCGGCACTGGGCCACCGAGATGGAGGGCTTCATGCTCGACCTCCTCAACGTCCTCAGCCGCCCGGTGGGCAAGCTGGCGCGGCCGGCCAAAGATGGCGTTTAGCGCGGGCGCGCCGGACGGCGAGCGGCGCCCGGGGACGCCGCTGGCCGAGATCAACATCATCCCGCTCGTCGACGTCGTGCTGGTGCTCCTGCTCATCTTCATGCTGACGGCGCCCATGATGTACCGCGGCATCGACGTCAACCTCCCGCGGGCGGCCGCGCGGCCGACGGCCGTCGAGGAGCGCATGGTCCTCACCGTCACCAAGGACCGGGCCCTGTACCTGAACGACAAGCGGGTGCCGCCGGGTGGCCTCGAGTCGCGGCTGCGGGCGGCATTCCAGGGCCGCACCGACAAGACGCTCTATCTCAAGGCCGACGCGGGCCTGTCGTACGGCGCGGTCATCGAGACGATGGACCAGGTGCGCCGCGCCGGCATCGAGCGCCTGGGCATGGTGACCGAGCCCACGCGGGAGCGCTGAGGCGTGGGCGCCGCAGGTCTGCTGCTGCTCACTCCGCGCCTGCGCCACCGGGGTGGGCCCGCGCTGCGGCCGGCGCCGTTGCCGGTCACCGCCACGGTGCTGTCGGCGATGTTTCACGCCGCGCTCGCCGTGGTCACGATCCTGGCCGCCACCGTGTGGAGCACCCCTGCCACGAAGACGTACGTCGTCAATCTCGTACCCGCCGTGGCCGCGGTCGGCACGCCGCACGTCCGGCCGGCGCCGAAGCCCAAGGCCGAAACACCGCCGCCGCGGGTGACGCCGCGCCCGCCGAGCGACTTGCCGGAGCGCGAGCCGGCCCGGGCGCCGGCGCCGCCGCCCGAGCTGCCGGCGCGATCTCCTTCGCTCCCCGACCCGTCCACCCGCACCGCCGCGCTCCCCCCGCGCGCACTCCCCGACCGCGCACTCCCCGACCGCGCGCTGCCCGACCGTCCGCCGGCGCCGCGGCCGCCGGCGGCGCCGCGGGCCGGCGAAAAGGAGCTGCCTGCCGTCGCCAGCACGCCCGTGCCCCCGGTGCCGGCTCCGCCGGCGCCCGTCCCGACCGCCCCCGCGGTCAGCCGCCCCGAGCCACCGCCACCGGCGCTCGGCCGACCGTCGGGCTCGGCCCAGGGCGAGGGGGCGCTGACGCTCGACGTCTCCGACTTCCCGTTCGCGTGGTACCTGGCGGCGGTCCAGCGGAAGATCGTCGAGCACTGGGGACGCCGCGCGCAGCCGGGCCGCCAGCCCGTCGTGGTATTCGAGATCGCACGCGACGGGCGGGTGTCGAACGTCGCGGTGAAGGAAAGCAGCGGCAACTCGTACTACGACCGCCACGCGATGCGTGCGGTCGCCGACGCCGCACCGTTCCCCGAACTGCCGGCCGAGTGGCCTCGCCCGAAGCTCGTCATCGGGATCGGGTTCAATTTCTCGCAGGATTGAGGTTGATGGCATGAGAGTCCGACGTCCGCTGGCGCTCTTGCTGGCGATCTCGCTGCTGGCTCTGCCCGGGACGTGGCCGATTGCGCCACCGCCGCCCGCCCGCGCCCAGGCCGTCGATGTCTTCCTCAACGTGACCGGCGGCGGTGCCCGCAAGCTCAATATCGCGATCCCGGAGTTCACGGTGACGACCGGTACCGATCCGGCGGGCGCCGGCAAGACCCTGGCGTCGGTGGTCGGCTCGGATCTCACGTTCTCCGGCCTCTTCAGCGTGGTGGCGGCCACCGGCGCCATACCGGTCAACAACCCGGACGCGCTGCGGCGGTCGTGGACCGAGTTCGCGGCGGCCGGCGCCCACGCCGGCGTGCACGGGCTGCTCGCCTTGCGCGGGGAGCGGGCCGAGGCCGAGATGCGGCTCTACGACCTCACCACGCCCGAGCACCGCCTCATCGGGAGCAAGAAGTTCGAGCTGCCGGCCGCCCAGATGCGGCGGCTCGCCCACAAGGTGGCCGACGAGGTCGTGCTGCAGTTCACCGGCGAGCCGGGGACCGCCGACACCAAGATCGCCTACGTGGTGGGTCCCCTCGGCGCCAAAGAAATCGTGATGGCCGACTACGATGGCGCTGCCGCCACGCCGGTGACGAAGAACGGCTCGATCAACCTCACGCCCGTGTGGAGCCCCGACGCGCGGTCGCTGGCCTTCACGTCCTACAAGCAGGGGTATCCCGACCTCTACCGGGCGTTCCCGTTCGAGCGGCGTCCCGACCAGACGCTGGCAGCGTTCGTGGGGATCAACAGCTCGCCGGCCTTCAGCCCCGACGGGCGCAGCCTCGCCATGACCCTGAGCATGACGGGCAATCCCGAGATCCATGTCCTCAACCTCGCGAGCGGGACCATGCGCCGGCTCACGCGGCACGCCGGGATCGACACCGAGCCGACCTGGTCGCCGACCGGCCGCCAGATCGCGTTCATCTCCGACCGGACCGGAACGCCGCACGTGTACGTCATGGACGCCGAGGGCGCCAACGTCCGCCAGCTCACGAGCGGCGGATTCCAGACACAGCCGCGCTGGTCGCCTCGCGGCGACACGATCGCCTACACGCAGCGCGCCGGGACCCACGACATCTGGCTGGTCGACGTCGACGGCTCCAATCCCCGCCGCCTGACGTCCGGTGGCGACAACCAGGGCGCGACGTGGGCGCCCAACGGACGCCATCTGGCGTTCCAGAGCAATCGTCTCGGCCGCTGGCAGATCTTCGCCATGCTGGCCGACGGCACGGCGCCGGCGCCCATCACCCGCGGCGCCGCCGAAAGCACAAGTCCCTCCTGGTCGCCGCGACTGCCGTGATACGATTGCGGGCGTTCAGGCGCAGGTCAACAAAGGAGGCAACGAAGATGCTAAGCCGCTGTGCGCACGTGACGATGGCGTCGCTGCTGATCGCCGGCGTGATCCTGGCGGGTTGCGCGAAGCGGCCCGCGACCACCCAGGCGGCGGCACCGGCGCCGACCGGCGCAGCAGCAACCACCCCCGGGTCCACCCCCGCCACGGCGGCGACGGCCCAGCCTTCGACGGGGGCGGGCGCGGGCACGGGGATGGGACCAGGGGCGGGAGCGGGGACGGGGGCGGCGGGTGGTCCGGCCACGGCGGCGCCGACGGCGCCGGGCCCGGCCACGGCAGCAGCTCCGGCGCGCCAGGACCCCAAGGTATTCGTGCCGGTCCCGGAGCTGCGGGACATCCACTTCGACTTCGACAAGTACGACGTCCGGCCGACCGACGCCAAAATTCTCGACGGCAACGCGAACTGGCTGAAGTCGAATCCGAACCACCTCATCCTCATCGAGGGCCACTGCGACGAGCGCGGCACCAACGAGTACAACCTCGCCCTCGGCGAGCGCCGCGCCAAGTCGACGATGAACTACCTGGTCTCGCAGGGCGTCCAGGCCAGCCGCATCACGATCATCAGCTACGGTGAGGAGCGGCCCGCGTGCGCGCAGAAGAACGAAGAGTGCTGGGCCAAGAACCGCCGCGCGCACTTCCTCGTCAAGCCGCGCTAGCGCCTGCTGAGTCGCCGGCGCGGCGGGCAGGCCGCCGCGCCGGCGGGTTGTCCGCCGTCGGGCTGGTTCTCCTCGCCGGTTGCGCCAGCGTCGCCGACGTCACCGGCACCGCGACCCAGGGGGACCTGCTCCAGCTGCGGAACGAGATCACGGCCGCACAGCAGACCGCCCAGCGCGCCCGGAGCGAGGCCGAGGGCGCCGCGGCGCGCGCCGTGGAGGCGCGGTTGCGGGCCCAGAGCACCGAGAGCGAGCGCCAGTTCAGCGCGCTGACCCGGCGCCTCGACGGCCTGACCACCTCGCTGACCGAGCTGGCAGCCCGCGTCGAGGAGCTGTCCACGCGCGTCGACACGCTGGGCCGCCAGCTCAAGGCCGCCGCGCCGGCCGCTCCTCCCCGGACCGCGACGCCCGCCCCGCCCGCGGCCCCCGTGACCCCGCCGCCGCCCGCCCCCGCGGGAACGCGGCCGGCGACGAACGCGCTACAGCCCCAGGACATCTATCAGGCGGCCTACATCGACTTCAGCAAGGGCAGCTACGCGCTGGCCATGGCTGGCTTCCGCGAGTTCCTCCGCCGCTTCCCCGAGCATCCGCTGGCCGGCAACGCCCAGTACTGGATCGGGGAATCTCACTTCAGCCTGGCCCGCGGCCACGTCAACGCCGGGCAGGCGGACAAGGCGGCGCAAGAGCTGGAGCAAGCGGTCCAGGAATTCCGGAAGGTGCTGGCGAACTACCCGCGGGGGGAGAAGGCGCCTACGGCCCTGTACAAGGAGGCGCTGGCGCTACTCGACCTCAAGCAACCCGGGCTCGCGCAGCAGCGGCTGGAATATCTCGTCGCGAACTTCCCGCAGGCGGAAGAAACCCCGCTGGCCCGCGAGCGCCTCGCCGCGATCAAAACGCGCGCTGAGTAGGACCGGCCGTCGCGGCGCCTGCGAGCAGCTGGGAGCGTGTCGGGATAACGAGGAGCGCCTCGGGCTTTAAGCCGGGGCGCGACAAGCATTGGGGGGGGTATGGGGGGCCATGTCGGGGCCCCCATGTCACTAGTCCAGGCCGAAGACCCAGACGACGGCGACGTCTTGCTCTTTGGTGGAGTAGACCATGACGGTGCCACGCGGATCCTCGGTGCTGGCCGAGGTGACCAGGACACCGGCCTCGGAGGGACGGGGACCGGGCGCCCACTGCCAGACGCCAACCGCCATCACCAGGGCAGCGAGCGCGCCGCCGAGCGCCCAGCGGGGGCGCCACGCGGTCTGCCACCAGCTCCGGCGGACCGGCTCCGGTCGGGTCTCGCGGCGGTCCTCGATCCCGCGCACGACGCCGTGCCAGAAGCCGGTCCAGTCCGGCTCGGCCGGGGCGAGGGTGCGCTGCAGGAGCCCATGGAGACGGCGCAACTCCTCGGCCTCCCGCTGGCAACTCCCACAAGAAGCGAGGTGAGCGGCCGTGGAGCGCGCCGCCTCCTGGTCCAGAGCCTCGTCCAGGTAGGCGCCGATGCGTCGCCGAATCCGGTAACAAGTCAACACAGTCGTTGGACGGCCCCTCCCCCCTCGCTATTCTCGTGACTCGATGATACTCGAACGTCCCGCCACCATCGCGCCTGGAGCCGGCGTCACGCTGGAGGGCGCCCTGGCGTGTCCGGCCGGCGCCGCAGCGGGCGTGGTCGTCTGTCATCCCCATCCCCGCTACGGCGGTGACATGGACAACGCCGTCGTCGCCTCGGCCACCGAGGCCTGCGCACACCGGGGATTGGCCACCCTGCGGTTCAACTTCCGCGGGGTGGGTCGCTCCCGGGGCGCCTGGGACGAGGGTCGAGGCGAGCAGGACGACGTGCGGGCGGCGCTCGCCTACCTTCGCGGACTGCTCGGGTCGACGGCCCGGGTCGCGCTGGCCGGCTACTCGTTCGGGGCAGCCATGGCGGCCGCCGTCGTGGCCGGCGGCGAATCGCCCGCCGGGCTCGCCCTGATCTCCCCTCCTGTGTCGTTTCCCGGCTGGCAACGCCCGGGCGCGCTTCCCATCGACGGCCCGCTGCTGATCGTGGCCGGCAGCGAGGACACGTACTGCCCCCGCAAGGCATTGGCCGTACTGGCCCGCGCGCTGCCAGCCGCCACCGTCACGGTGATCGACGGCGCCGACCATTTCTTCCATTCCGGGCACGACCAGCTTGCCGCGGCCCTCGACGCCTGGGCGTCGAAGCTGACGGTCTAGACTCCTGCCGACGAGCGTCGGGGGGTGCGCGGCACTGGGACCATCTCGAGGCCCGGGCGGGTCATCGAGGAGCATCCCGGCTCCGCCGGGGCGCGACGAGCGTCGGGGGGTGCGCGGCACTGGGACCATCTCGAGGCCCGGGCGGGTCATCGAGGAGCATCCCGGCTCCGCCGGGGCGCGACGAGCGTCGGGGGGTTTGGGGGCCATCTCGGGGCCCCCATGTAATCAGACCCTAGGCAGGCGCATCGGGGTGGCGGTTCCCGCCGAGAGAATGACCCGGAGCCCTTCCTCCACGGTGAGGCCGGTGAAGATCACGTCGCTCCGGGGAACGACCACGACGTCGCCCAGGTAGAGGTTGTTGGTGGGGATGAAGACGGTCACCATCTCGCCCTTGCCGACCGGCGACTCCAGCACCAGCTCGCTGGTGACGAAGGCGAACGCCCAGGTGCCCTCGCGGGGATGCTGGACGAGGACCACGGCCTTGAACGAGCCTCGCCGCTCGGGGGAGAAGGAATCGATCAGCATCTTGATCGACGGGTAGAGCAGGCGGAACACCGGGACCCTGAGCAGCAGCTTGTCGCCGAGGGCCAGCACCCGCCGGCCGACGACGTTTCGGGCGACCGTGCCCATCAGTAGGATGATGGCCAGGGCCGTCAGGAACCCCAGGCCGGGGACCGGGCGACCGAACATCTGCGAGTACATCGGGGCGAAGAAATCGTCGATCTTGACCCAGAAGATCCAGAGGATCCAGGCGGTGACGAAGGCGGGGAGGGTGACGAAGATCCCGGCGATGAAGCGAAGCTTCAGCCAGGTCCTCAGCCCCGCGCGATCGCTCATATGAAAACGATCATGACACCGAAGCGCCAGGAGCGCAAAGCACGGCCGCGGGCGCTCGTCACCGGCGGCGCCATCCGCGTCGGCCGCGCGATCGCCCTGGGCCTGGCTGCGTCGGGAATGGACGTGGCGATCGGGTACCATCGTTCGGCCGCCGCCGCCCGGGCCACGGTGCGCGAGCTCGAGGCGGCCGGTGCCCGCGCCGTCGCCGTGCGAGCCGACCTGGCGGATCCGCGCGCGGCCCGCCGCCTCGTGGCGACGGCCGCGCGGGCGCTGGGCGGACTCGACGTCCTCGTGAACAGCGCGGCCCGCTTCGCCCGCACGCCGCTCGAGACGGCAACGCCCGCGCAGTACGACGCCCTGCTCGACGTCAACCTGCGCGGCGCCTTCTTCTGCGCCCAGGCGGCGGCGGCGGCGATGGCCGGGGGCGGTCACATCGTGAACGTCGGTGACGTGATCACGGAGCTCGCGCGGGCCGGCTGGGTTCCCTACACGCTGTCCAAGGCCGGGATCGAGGCCATGACGCGCGGCCTCGCCGTGGAGCTGCGACCACGCCGCATCGCGGTGAACTGCGTGGCCCCCGGGGCCGTCCTCAAGCCCGACCGGCTCCCGCCCGCCCGCTGGCGCCGCATCGCCAAAGACCACGCCGGTCGCCCCGAGGACGTCGTCGCCGCCGTGGTCTTCTTCGCCACCTGCCCGACCTACATCACCGGCCAGACGCTCCGAGTCGACGGCGGCGAAACCGCCTGACCGCGTCCGAGCGCCGGCTTTGCCGGCGCAATCCTGCTCTTTCTGGGGGAGGCAGGGAGGAGCCACGCCGTATGGCGTGCGATTAGATTGCCGAGGCGTCGATGAGGTCCGACAGGTTGTTGACGTTGACCCAGCCGCCGCGCGTGTAGACGACCGTCACCGGGCGGCCCCGGGCGAGCACGCGGGTGAGCAGGTCGGAGAGCCTCGCGTGGGGCAGCACGCCCTCGGCACGCGCCTCGGCGATGGCCTCGCGCAGCCACACGGCGCCGTCGCGGCCGGCGTGCAGCAAGCCGATCCAGGCACCGTGGCTCGCCTCCGGCTGGACGCTGTCCCCGACGGCGGCCAGGTGTACGGGCTCGAAACTGAAGCGGCCGGCGTCCGGGCGACTGCCCCGCATGCGGTCGGGTGCGGCCTGCCCGGCCAGCGTGCTGTCGACCGCGAGCGTGATTCCCTCGCCGGCCTCCTCCAGCAGCGCCTGGACGATGTGGCGCTTGACGACGATATCGCCGAACGCGATCAGCGTGCCGGGGACGAGGGCCGTCTCGGCCCGCGCCAGCGAGTGAGCCTCGCCCGTCGTCGCGAAGTCGGGGTTGTCGACGAAGCGCGCCGCCGCCACGTCCACCGCCTCGGCGCGATACCCGCGCACGACCGTCACCGCCCGGCAGCCGAAGTGGCCGAGGTCGTCGAGCAGCCGGGCCAGAATCGGTCGGCCCTGAACCTTGAGCATGGCCTTGGGCACGGCCGCGGTCAGCCCGCCGAAATCGGCGCCGGCGCCGGCCGCCAGCACGATGGCCGACAGCGCGTCCCCGCGAGCCACCGGCAGATAGCGTCGCTCGGCCTCCTCCAACTCCTCGTCGCCCTGCAGTCGAAATACCTCCTGCAGCGGCGCCACCTGCGGCTCGACGTTCAGGAGCGAATCCTCCGCCCGGAGCTGCCGCGCCGTCGCCTGCATGGCGCCGATGGCCGCGCGCAGGAGGTGGTTCGCCCACACCACGACGCTCACGCCGCGGGCACGGAACTCGGCAGTGGGCGTGCGCCAGTACTTGGTCGGCACCAGCACGACCGGGGCCCGGCCCGCCCACTCGTCCAGGAACGCGAAGATCTCTGCCGCGCTCGACTGGCGGCTGTGGATGAGGATGGCGTCGGCGCCGGCCAGGTGATAGGCCTCCGCGCGGCGGATGGCCTCGGCGAGGCCCCAGCCGGCAATGAGCGCCTCCACGCGTGCGACCAGCACGAAGTCGGGGTCGGCCTGGCTGTCCTTGCCCGCCTTGATCTTGCCGCAGAATTCCTCGGCGTCGGCCAGTGGCTGCTGCTCGGAGCGCAGGAACGAGTTCGTCTTCGGGAACAGCTTGTCCTCGATGGTGACGCCGGCCGCGCCCACCTGCTCGAGCTTGCGGACCAGACGGCGCATGTTGTTGAAGTTGCCGTAGCCGGTGTCGCCGTCGATCAGGATGGGGACCGTCCCGGCGGCGTCGGCCATGAAACCGACGTGGTCGACGACCTGCGACCACGACAGCTCGTTGTTGTCCCGGACGCCGAACGAGGCCGACATCGTCAACCCGCTGGCCCACACGCCCTCGAACCCGGCCTCGGCGGCGATGCGGGCCGACAGGCCGTCGTGCGCCTCCATCAGGAAGGTGGTCTCCGGGTGCGTCACCAGGCGGCGCAGCGCGGTCGTCCGTCGCACCCTCAGCCTCCCTGCACGGCCGCCCGGAAGCGGTCGCGGAGCGCCGCCGGCGTGTACGGAATGCGCGGCACGTCGGCCTCCTCGGCGCTGACCTTCACGAGCACGAAGTGGGGGCCGGCGGTGGCCATGACGGTGCCGAGGGCGGCGTCGAGCGTCCACGGGTCGCTCACGGCCGCGGCGCTGGCGAATCCCGCCGCCGCCGCCAGTCGATCGAGCCGCACGTCTCGCGAGAGCGAGGCCTGGTTGCCCGTCGAGCCGTAGACCTCGTTGTCGAAGACGAGGTGCACGAGGTTGGCCGGCCGCTGCGCGGCGATCATGGCCAGGATCCCGAGGTTCATCAGGAGATTGCCGTCGCCGTCGAACACGACCACGCGGCGGGCCGGCCGGGCCAGCGCCAGGCCGAGCGCGATCGCCGGCGCCAGCCCCATGGAGCCGATCATGTAGAAGCTCCCCCGCCGGTCGGCCAGCGAGAAGCTCTCGCGGCAGATGTAGCCGTTCGCGTGCGTGACGGGGTCGTCGCCGGCGGCCTTGAGCGCGATCCCCAGCGCGGTCAGCCGCGACATCGTGGAGGGCGGCAGCCCCCCGGGCGCCGCCCCGGCCGGGTCGAGCAGGGCCGCCGGCGCGGTCGCCGGTGCCGGCGCGGCCGGCTCGACGCGGCCGGTCTCGACGACCCGGGGCGGGACCAGCAGCGCCACCGGCGCCATGCGCGCGTCCATCTCGGCGGCGGCCCAGGCCAGATCGGCCTCGACCGAGTCGGCGGCCAGCACGCGGTGCGGGATGCCGAGCAGCTCGAGCAGGCGCGGCGAGATCTCGCCCATCAGGATGTGCTCGGGCGCGTCCTTGCCGCCGAAGCCGCGCCACGTCACCACCAGCAGCGCGGGCAGGCCGTACATGAGGGACAGCGAGGCCAGCGCGTTCAGGCTGGTGCCCAGCCCCGAGTTCTGCATCAGCACCGCCGGCCGCCGGCCGCCGAACCAGGCGCCCGCCGCCACCCCGACCGCGGCGTCCTCGCGCACCGCCGCCACGTACGGCGCGCGCGAGCCGCCCTCGAGCACGGCGATGAGATCCTCGATCAGCGAGCACGGCACGCCGGTGAAGAAGTCGAAGCCGTGGCGCTCGAGACGGGCGGCGAACTCGCGGCCGGAGATCACGGCAGCCCGGCGCTCAGGGCGCGACGATGCGGCTGCCGCCCATCGTGCGCAGGAAATCGCCGAGGGAGGCGAAGCGCATGAACGGGTTCTGCCGCTTCTCGTCACCGATGGTCGAGGACGGGCCACCGTAGTTGTGGCCGGGAAACAGCAGCGTGTCGTCGGGCAGCGCCCCCAGCCGCCGGGTCAGCGAGTAGTACATCTCGCGGGGGTCGCTGCCTGGCAGGTCGGTGCGGCCGCAGGAGCCGATGAACAGCGTGTCGCCGGAGATGAGCCGGCCGTCGACGAGGAAGCACTGCGAGCCCGGCGTGTGGCCGGGCGTGTGCAGGAACGTCAGCGTCAGGCGCCCCACACCGAGCGTGTCGTGATTGTCGACCTTGACGAGATCGGAGCCGAGGCCCGGCAAGAACTCGCGCTCGACCTTGTGCACGTAGATGCGGGCAGGGACTCGCGCCAGCAACTCCTCGACGCCGGGAATGCGGCCGGGCATGCCCCACGAGGCGAGGCTGCCGCCGACGTGGTCCTGGTGGGTGTGGGTGACGAGGGCGCCGGTGATCGTCATGCCGTCGGCGGCGGCCGTGTCGACGATCGTGTCGATCTCCCAGGCGGGATCGACGACGACGCAGGCGCGCGCCACCGGATCGCCCACCAGGTAGACGAAGTTCTGCATCGGCCCCAGCTCGAGCTGCTTGAGATAGATCCCGCCGCCGGCCATCGCGCCCTGCCCTCCGAGGCTGTCCATGCTACCTCACGCCGGCAGTTCGTCGAAGGACTTGGTCAGGAAGATGTGGAGCGGCGGCGCAGGCCCCGCGCCGATCGCGCTCTCGGCCTCGGCGTCGTGCGTGTCGATGACGGTCACCGTCGGCTCGGTCACGGAAGCGATTATGCCAAGCCGCTCAACCGGAGGCCGGTTTGCGCCTGCGACGGGCGCCTGGGCCTGATCTCCGACCGCATCGCCCCCCGCTACCGCGACATCGGCCTCCTGACCTCGTGGCCCCTGGAGCCACGACCAACGAGCCGCTCACGTCGGCCGGGGCACGAAACGTTGCGGCTTGCCCCCCAAATGGGCCCACCTCAGATGGGCACCTCGAGGCCCGAGCGTGGGGGGCTTGGGGGCCACCTCGAGGCCCGAGCGGGTCATCGAGGAGCGTCCCGGCTCTGCCGGGGCGTGACGAGCGTGGGGGGGATTGGGGGGCCGTCTCGTGGCCCCCCATGTAATCAAAACGCGAGGAAGGCGTAGCCGACGGCGCGGATTTCCTCGTCGACGGCGGGCCGGGCACGGCGGTCGCGGCGGCGGCGCTCGGGGGCAGCGTCCTTCGGCGGGCCCCGCCGTTCGCTGACCCGGCGATCCCAGATGACCTCGACCTTGTCGGCGTCGGCGAACGTCTGGGTCAGGTAGCGGTACAGGTCCGGCCGGTCGCGGCTCACGATGAAGAGTTCCCGCCCCATAAGCGGGCAAGTCTACCCTAACTCAGCTCTTGAAGTCGTCCGGGACTTTGGGCGCCGGGCCCAGGGCGCGGTCCTCCACGCTGTAGACGGCCGGCTCCGCCTTGGTGCGGATGTAGGCGAGGTCGCCCTCACGCTTGCCCACCTGCACGGTGGCGATCTCGCCACCGTCGCCGCGGAACAGTGCGACTTCCAGCGTCGGGGCGTCCAACCCCCAGCGGGCCGGCTCCGCGCCCTGCGGCGCGACGATGTCTTTCCACCGCAATGCCCGCAGCGTGTACAGCAGGTCGTCGACCTTCTGCCCGCTGGCGCCGCCCTTGGTGGGCTCCAGCATGCGCCACTCGGTGTCGCCCTTGCGTTCCAGCACGACCGTCTGCCCGCCGGCCTGCACCCGCACGCGCTTGATGTCCCGGGGCTCGAGGGCGGCCAGCAGCCGCCGGTCGCGCAGGTCGTTGACCGAGCGGGCGAGGTCGCCGAGCGTCTTGCCCTCGACCAGGACGACCGGGCCCTTGCCGGCCACCGCCGCGTAGGCGCTCGACGCCCCGTCCCGGGTCTCGCGCGAGGGCGCCAGCAGCACGGTCGTCCGGGCGCCGCCCTGGTCGATCAGCGCCACGCGCACCTCCGGCTTGGCGAGGTACTTGGCGATCCCGCCCATGTCGTCGCTCAGGAAGCCCTGCGCTCGGAGGTCGCGCAGCCTGGTGATCACCGCGCTGACCTCGACCTGGTCGGCGGGCAACACCTCGGGCGTGACGATCTTCCACTCGTCCTTCTCGCGGACCACGACGACCGCGCCCTTGGCGCTCTCGATCTCGACGCGGGTGAGCTTGTCGCGGTCGACCTCCACCACCACCTTGTTGCGCAGCACCGCGACGTTCTTGGGGACCTGCTTCCAGAGCTCTTCCGGCACCAGCAGGACGGTCGACTCGTCGGGCCGCATCGCGTAGACGCCCTTCTTGCCGGCGTCGACCCGTCCGAGCAGCAGCGTGCGGCTCACCCGATCCTTGTCGTGGCCGGTGTGGATCGTGACGCGCACCGGGCGCTCGAGCCCGTAGGTCTGGCGCGAGGCCGCCCCCTCGGCCACGAAGTCACGGACCTTCTGGGCGGCCAGCTTGCCGAGGAACTCGCTGACGGTCTCGTTGTCGGCCAGCAGGGCCACGGGGCGTGTGATCTGCCAGGCGCCGGGAGCGCCCTCGACCGCGAGCGTCTGCTCGGGCAGGACGACCTCGAAGCCGGTGACCTCCTTGGCGTCGAAGGCCAGGATCGTGCGGTCGCGGAAGTCGGCCACGGGCCGGGTGGCGTCGCGCAGCACGCTCTCGCCCAGCACGAACACCGCCGGCTTGTCGCGCTCGCGGGCATAGACCCACACGCCCGTCGGATTCTTGGCCCCCAGCTGGAGCGCCAGCGTCCTGCCGTCCTTGAGCGCGAGCGTCACCTCGGCGGCCGGCTTGTCGAGGCCGAAGTCGGCCGGCGAGGCGGGATTGGGATCGATCTCGCGGTCGATCCGGGCCGTGAGGACCGTGGCGAGGACCTCGTCCACCGCGGTGTTGCTGCCCTGCGCCTTGACCGGCTCCACCAGCTGCCAGCGCTCGCCCTCGCGCTGGAGGCGCACGGTCTCCTCCCCGCGCTTGAGCTCGACTCCGGTCACGTCCTTGGTGTCGGCGCTGAAGACGCGGCCCTTGCGGGCGGCGGCCTCCTCGCGGGCCGGGCCCCAGCGCACCTCGTACACGTAGTAGAAGCCGCCGAGGAGGGCGAGCAGGGCGGCGAGGATCACGGTCGTCTGCCACCGCATCGGGCCGATCCGCTACCCGGCGGCGCGGCGGCGGACGACGGCGACGATCCCGCCGGCGAGCGCCAGCCCGGGCAGGATGACCACGGGCAGCCAGAACACCCCCTGGGCCTGCTGCGAGGTGAGGAACACGGGGGTTTGCTTCGTGTCCCGGGGCCGGATGGAGATCTGGTCCTCTTCCTCGGCCAGCCAGGAGACGGTGTTGAGGAAGAAATCGCGGTTGCCCTGCACGTTGAGGAACTGGTTGGAGGCGAGGTTCGAGGTGCCGTACACCACGACCCGGGCCTTGTCCTTGGTGGCGACGGCCGCGATCGTCACCGGCCCCTTCGCGTCTTGCGGGTCTGGCTTGGCCTGCCCCTGCTCGAGCGCCTGGCGGTCCGTCTCGCCCCAGGAGTCCGGCGTCGTGCGGGCCAGGGGCTGGACCGTCACGCCCGTCGGCGGCGTCGAGGCGACGGCGATGCTGCGCGTGAGCGGAAACAGCGTGGTGATGCCCGTCATGTCGCGCGTGATCGGGTGCGGCTCGTACTGCTGGACGATCGGCACCTGGGGGCCGATGCCGAACACCTGGCCGATCGGGTTCAGCTCGATGACCAGGTCGTCGGCGAGCGTGAGGCCCCAGCGACCCAGCAGCTTGCGGAGCGCCTCCGGCTGGCTGCGCTCGGGGAACGGAGGGTTGACCATCGCCAGCAGCTTGCCGCCGCGGCCGAGGTAGGCGTCGAGCGCATCGATCTCGGGCCCGAAGAAGTCGGTGCGGGGGCCCGGCACGATCAGGACCGCGGCGTCCTCCGGGACCTTGCCCTGGCGGGCGAGCGCCAGTGGCTTGACCTCGTAGTTGGCCTTCTCGAGGGCGGCCTTGGCCTCGGTGAAGCCGGGCCGGTCGCTGTTGGCGAGGTCGGCCTCGCCGTGGCCCTGGACGACGTAGACGACGCGCTTGCCCTCGCGAATCACCTTGACGAGCGCGTTGGTGAGCTTCTCCTCCTGGTCGGCGTCCTGCACCTTCTCGGTGCGCCCCTTGGCCTCCAGCACGGTGGTGCCGTAGGCCTCGACGCCGAGGGCGCGGGCCAGGGCCGGGTCGCGGTCGGGATCCACCGACTTCCAGGCGAAGTTGTCGCCGGCATGGCGGGCGTACTGTTTGAAGAGGTCCTCGGCCACCCGCTTGCCGGGCTGGTCGCTGCGGTAGAAGGCGACGGCATTGACCTTCGTCGTCAGGCCCTTGAGCATCTGG
Source organism: Candidatus Methylomirabilota bacterium (assembly GCA_036397135.1). Classification (GTDB taxonomy): domain Bacteria; phylum Methylomirabilota; class Methylomirabilia; order Rokubacteriales; family CSP1-6; genus AR5. The sequence goes on along the minus strand of DASWJN010000330.1, from coordinate 1,611 downwards.
ATCGTCTGGGGCGACAGACTGTGCCGCCGGTTCTCGGTCAGGTCGATGCGGGCGTTGTGGCGGTAGGACAGCGCCTCCACCACGCCGATGACGCCGATCACGAGCAGAACCGCCACCAGGCTGTTGACGCCGTAGCGCACGCTGCGGGCGCCGAGCGTCCCCCGCGGATCACGCCACTGGGGCAGGAACGACAGCAGCACCAGGGCCACGCCGGCGATCACGAGCGGCCACCAGAACCGGCTCCACTGCGCGCCGACGACGGCCCAGTTGAAGCGGGCGCCGAGCCCCTGCACGACGGCCGCCGCCAGGAGGACCAGCCCGACCCAGAACGCGATCTCGGCCAGCCGCCGGGGCATCAGCCGCTCCACCGGCGCGCTTCCAGCGAGCGCAGGGCCAGGAACAGCCCCAGAGCCGTGAAGTTCACGTAGTAGAGGACGTCCTTGGTGTCGAGCACGCCCTTGGAAAAGGTGTCGTTGTGCTCGAGGATCGACAGGTGTGTGAGCACCGCGCCGAGCGGGCCGCCCGCGAACTCGGCCGTCCAGCCGATGATCCAGAACATCAGGAGGACGCCGAAGGTGACGATGGCGGCCACCACCTGGTTCTCGGTGAGCGACGACGCGAACACCCCCACCGCCAGGAACATCGCGCCCATCAGCAGCAGGCCCAGGTACCCGGTGAGCAGCGGCCCCCACTCCAGCCGGGCAAAGCTGACGATCATGGCCGGGTACGCCAGGGTGCCGGCGATCATCACCCCGTACAACGTGAGCGCCGCCAGGTACTTGCCGGCGAGGACGGCGCCGTCGCGCACCGGGTACGTGAGCAGCAGCTCGATCGTGCCCGAGCGCCGTTCCTCGGCGAACAGCCGCATCGTCACCAGCGGCATCAGCAGGAGCAGGATGACGCTCAGGTTGGAGAAGAGCGGGCGCATGACGCTGTCGGTGACGTTCAGCTCGCGCCCCATCTGCGGGTTCATGGCCATCTGCATCGAGGCCCGCGTGAAGAACGCGAAGATCGAGTAGAAGAAGTAGCCGGCGATGAGCAGGAAGATGGTGAGAATGATGTAGGCCACCGGCGACGTGAAGTACAGCCGCAGTTCCTTCTTGTAGATCGGCCAGACCTTCACGGGGCCGCCTCCTCCACCGTCGCCTCGGCGGCGGCCGCCGCCGGCGCCGCCCCCTCGCTCTCCTCGCCCGCCACGATCCGGATGAACACTTCTTCCAGCGTCATGCCCACCGGCTTCAGCTCGAGCAGGACCCACTTCTGCTGGGCGGCCAGCTGGAAGATCTCGCCCCGCACGTCTCGCCCGCGCGCCGACTCCACCACGAAGCGGCCGGCCCCGTCGGTGCCGGCCGACGCCTCCACCCTCACCACGCCGGGGATGGCCAGCATGCTCTCGCGCACGGCGGCGGCCGGCCCCACCACCTCCACCTCGACCCGCGCCGTCGGGAAGAACTGCTCGACCAGCCGGTCGATGGGCCCCTGGGCGACGATGCCGCCGCGGTTGATGATCACCACGCCGCTGCACACCATCGCGACCTCGGGCAGGATGTGCGTGGACAGGATCACCGTGTGCTCGCCGGCCAGCGACTTGATCAGGCTCCGGATCTCGGC
>DASWJN010000329.1:0-5134 GCA_036397135.1 Candidatus Methylomirabilota bacterium | reverse complement strand
CGGGATCGACGCTCCCGCCGGGTCCCGCCGCCCAGGCCGCGCCGGCGCCGCTGGCCGCGTACGTGGTGCTGGGGGAGTCGCCTGCCGGCGAGCCCGTGGCCTTCGCGCGGGTGATCCTAGGCGCCGGGCAGGCCTGCCCCGAGCTGATCGGCGCCAGCGCCCCCATCGCCATGAGCAAGCGCCTCAACCCGCACGGCTTCACGGTGGACGTCTGCGAAGCGGTGGTGCCGTTCGACCGGCCGCTCACCGTGGGCGAGGGCGGGGCGGCCTTGCCGGCGGCGCGGCGCGAGGTGCGGCGGGTGGCGGTGGTGGGCGACACGGGCTGCAAGCCGAAGGACCAGGCCGGCTGCGGCCTCGACGATCCGGCGTGGCCCTTCCAGACCCTCGCCCAAGCCGCCGCCGGCCGGCAGCCGGACCTCGTCCTCCACGTCGGGGACTACAACTACCGCGGTACGCCGTCGAGCTTCGAGCAGACGGTGGACGGCAAGCAGGTCAAGCAGTGGTACTACGACGCCGGCGACGGCGCCGAGCCGTCGGAGCAGTGCGAGATTCCGGGCCCCTACTTCAGCCAGAACAGCACCGGTAACCCGGACGCCGACGCCTGGCAGGCGTGGTGGCTGGACTTCTTCCAGCCGGCGGCGGAGCTGCTGGCGGCGGCGCCGTGGGTGTTCGCCCGCGGCAATCACGAGCTGTGCAGCCACGCCGGGCCGGGCTGGTTCTACTTCCTCGACGCCAGCTCGCAGCTTCCCGCGGGCGGCGGCGCCCAGCTCGCCTGCCCGTCCCAGGACGGTGAAGGGCCGGCCTTGTCCCACCTCGTCTTCGTGCCGCCCCGCGTGGTCGCCCTCCGGGGGGTGACGGTCGCGGTGCTCGACTCGGCCAACGCCTGCGACGAGCTGCCCAACTTCACCGCCACCTACGCGGACCAGCTGGCCGCTGTCGCCGCCCGGCTCGACGGCCGGCCCGCCTGGCTGATCGGTCACCGCCCGGTCTGGGGGGTGGAAGACGCGGCCGACGGTCCTCCGTTCGGCTGCGACGGCCAGCCCGGCAGCGGCCCGGCGGCTCCCTACGCGGTCATCAACCGGACGCTGCAATGTGGCGTCGCGACGGACTCCGGCGGCGCCCTGCTGCCCAAGCTGGACCTCCTCCTCGCCGGCCATATGCACCGCTTCGAGTCGCTGTCATTCGCGCCGGCCGCCGGCAGGCCGCCGGCGCTGGTGGTCGGCAACAGCGGCGTCCAGGAGGACACCGGGCCGCCGCAGGGGAGCTTCCAGCAGACCGTCGACGGCGCCGAGGCCAGCGGCTTTTCGGTGAGCCAGTTCGGCTTCCTGGAGCTCCTCACTCCCTCCTGAGCGCCGACCTGGGGGATTCTCCCCGCCTCCGTTGAGGGGTTTCCCGGCTGGGACCGGCGCCGCCCTCGGTTCAGGATGCACCCATGGACCCGCTGGGACGCCCCGGGCGGCGGCTGCGACGTCGCCTCGTCTGCTGCTGTCTCCCCCTCCTGCTCCTCGCCGTTCTGCCTTCGGCCGCCGCTGCGGCACCGCTGAAGCAGGACTGGCGCATCGAGCCCTTCGAGTGGCACGGCAGCCTCGGTGCCGGACGGGTGCTGGCGGTGCGCAACCCCTACGGCGACGTGCGCGCGCGGCGCGCCGACGGCGCCACCACCGCGGTCTACGCGGCCATGCAGCGCCACCGGGACGACCCGCGGGAGTGGACCATCTCGATCGCGGAGTCGCCCGACGGGCTCGCCGTCGAGGTCGTGCTCGCGGGCGGCGCGGTGCCGGCGGCTGCGGCGGCGGACTGGGCGCCGCGCCGCATCGACATGACGGTTTACGTGCCCGCCGGCGCGAGGCTGCGAGCAGAGACCGTCGACGGCCTGATCGAGGCGAAGCGGCTGGGCGGCGACGTCGAGGCTCGCTCGGTGGGCGGCGAGATCGTGGTCACCACGACGGGCAGCGTCGATGCCCGCTCGGAGGCGGGCCGAATCCGCTACTCCTTCCTGGATCCGAAGTGGGTTGGGTCGGCGCGGCTGGTCACGCGCTCCGGCGACATCACGCTCACTCTGCCCAGGGGCGCCAACGTCGATCTCGCCGTCCAGACGCGCGGAGAGACCTCGACGGCCGTGCTCGGCGCCGGCGGCAGCCGCGTGGCGGTGGAGAGCGAGAGCGGCAAGGTCGAGGTGCAGCAGATCCGATCGTAGCGAGGTCCCGGGAGCGCTTCCCGAGGAGGGAGACCATGCTAGACAGAGGCGTCCACACTCGTTGGTTCGGGCCGCTCGTCGGAGCTCTGCTGCTCGCGGTCCCGGCGGCGGCCGTCGTCCAGCCCGGGGCGTTGATCGGTGCCGAGGTGCTCGATCCGGTCGAGCCCTGGGTGACCGAGATCGACCTGCGCGACCTCCCGGCGCCGCCCGAGTGGCGGCCGGGCGACCCGATCAAGGTCATCCCGCGGCGCATCCATCCCAAGGCGCCGCAGCCGGGGCTGACGCCGCCCCCCCAGCCCGCCCTCGACCACGATCCGCTCGCCGGGCCGCAGCCCCGGGCGGCGCTTGACGGCGGCTTCGCCGCGCCGATCCAGAACTTCGACGGCCAGGGCTTCTCGGGGGTCTACCCGGCGGATCCGGTCGGCGAGGCGGGGCCGCGGTACTACGTGCAGATGATCAACGGCAACACGGGGACCCGCACGGCGTTCTACGACAAGGCGACCGGAGCGCCGGTCGTTTCGTTCCTGCTCCAGGACCTCGCGCCGCCGGGAAGCGCCTGCCGCAACGGGCTCGGGGACCCGATCGTCGTCTACGACCACCTGGCGGATCGCTGGTTCCTGAGCGAGTTCGCGAACGACCCGCCGAACGCCCTCTGCCTCTACGTCGCCAGGACGAGCGACCCGATCTCCGGCGGCTGGTTCCATTACCAGATCAACACCGCGAGCTTCCCCGACTACCCGAAGTACGCGGTCTGGCCGGACGCCTACTACGTCAACACCAACGAGAGCGACCTCTCGGTCTACGCGCTGGACCGCGAGAACATGCTCCAGGGCCTGACCCTCCGGCCGACGCAGAAGTTCACCGCTCCGGCCCTCTTCTTCTGGCTCTTCCAGACCCTGCCGCCGATCGACCTCGACGGGCCGGCGCCGCCGCCCGGCACGCCGGCCTACTTCGTCCGCCACCGCGACACCGAGCTGCACGACCCGGGCGTCATCAACCCGACGCAGGACTTCGTCGAGCTTTGGCCGTTCCGCGTCGATTGGGCCAACCCGGCCAACTCCAGGTTCGGGCCGGTGATCGACATCCCGACCTCCGAGTTCAGCTCGCTGCTCTGCGATCCGGTCTCCTTCAGCTGCATCCCGCAGCCGGGCGGCCGGCCGCTCGACCCGCTGCGCGAGGCGGTGATGTGGAAGCCGCAGTACCGCAACTTCGGCACCCACGAGTCGATCGTCGGCAACTTCCCGGTGTCCCTCGACGCGCCCACGCACGCCGGGGTGCGCTGGTTCGAGCTGCGCCGCGTCGGCGCCGGCCCCTGGACCCTCCACCAGGAGGGGACCTGGGCGGGCCCGCAGGGGCAGGTCGATCCGACGAGCCGCTGGATGGCCGGCAGCGGCATGGACAAGGAGGGGAACCTCGCGGTCGCCTACGACGTCAGCTCGGCGGTCGTCTTCCCCGGGGTCCGCTACACCGGACGGCTCGCCGGGGACCCGCCCGGCACGATGACCCAGGGTGATCTCACGCTGGTCGAGGGCACCGGCCCCTCGCTGCCGTTCGAGCGCTGGGGCGACTACAACTCGCTCAACGTCGACACCGAGAACGACTGCGTCTTCTGGTTCACCTCGATGTACGGGAAGCTGGGTGCCCCGACGGACGCGGGGGACTGGGCCACCCGCATCGGGGCCTTCAAGTTCGACAACTGCGTCGTGCCGATGGTCAACAACCCGCCGGTGGCGCGCGACGACGAGGCCGTCACGACGCCCGACACGGCGATCACGATCGACGTCCTGGCCGACAACGGCAACGGCGAGGACTTCGACCCGGACGGCGACCCCCTCACGGTGACGAGCGTCAGCGATCCGCCGAACGGCGCGGCGCAGCACCTCGGCGCGGGCCAGGTGACCTACACCCCGGACGCGGGCTTCAAGGGCACCGACGCCTTCACCTACGAGCTGAGCGACGGCCGGGGCGGGACCGCAATCGGCACGGTCACCGTCGCGGTCCGCTGCCCAGCGACCCCCGAAGAGACCTTCGCCGATGACTTCGAGCCGGCTCCCGCGCCCGGGTGGGGGGTGGAGACCGCGGCCAACGCGAACCCGGCGAGCGTCACCTGGACCGCTGGCCCCGACCCCTTCGCCCACAGCCCGCTGACCTCGTTCTTCAGCGACGCCACGACGCTCGACCTCAAGGACGACCGGCTGAGCGCGCCGCCGGTCGACCTGGCGGCGAACAGCCGGCTGAGCTTCTGGCACCGCTTCGACTTCGAGGGCGGCTTCGACGGCGGCGTGCTCGAGGTCTCCACCGATGCCGGCGCCACCTGGGTGGACGTCCTGGCGGGCGGCGGAGCGTTCCTCCAGGGGGGCTACAACGGCACCATCGCCCCCGACTTCGGCAGCCCGATCGCCGGCCGCGCGGCCTGGACCGGCAGCTCGGGAGGCCCCGACGCGATGACCCGCGTCGAGGTCGAGCTGGGCGCCTTCGCCGGCCAGGCGGTGCGGGTCCGCTGGCGCCTCGCCGCCGATCCCCTGGTTCCGGGATCGCTGCCGGGCCTCGCCTGGTGGATCGACGACGTCGCGTTCTTCGACCTGATCGAGGACTGCCCGTTCCCGCCGCTGGCGCAGGACGACTTCGCGGTGACCCAGCGCGACACGCCGGTCACGATCGCCGTCCTGGCCAACGATTCCGACCCCGACGGCGACCCCTTGACTGTGACCGCCGTCACCGACCCGGCCCACGGCAGCGCCGTCAACAACGGCGACGGCACCGTGACCTACACGCCCGACGCCGGCTTCGTCGGCAGCGACAGCTTCGAGTACACCATCTCCGACGGCGCCGGCGGGGCCGACAGCGCCACCGTCTCCGTGACCGTCGAGGAGTCGCAGACCCTGGCCGGCAAGGTGACGGGCAACGGCTGGATCCCGGCGGCCGGCGGCGGCAAGG
>DASWJN010000328.1:0-8824 GCA_036397135.1 Candidatus Methylomirabilota bacterium | reverse complement strand
CCGCCGCTGGCGCAGCGCCCGCTCCACCACTAGGGTGAGCTGGTCCACCGAGAAGTTCTTCGGCAGGTAGTCGAACGCGCCTTCCTTGATGGCGGCGACCGCCGACTCGACCGTGGCGAACGCCGTGAAGACGACGACCGGCAATGTTCGATCCACCTCGTGCGCCCGGCGCACGATCGCCAGCCCGTCCACCGCGGGCATCTTGAGGTCGGTGAGGATGACGTCGTGGCGCTCGGACTCGATCAGGGCGAGCGCACGCTGGGGATCGGTCGTGGCACGGCAATGGTAGCCGGCCCGACGCAGGATGCGGACACAGTTGTCCACCATATCGGGCTCATCGTCGACCACCAGAACCCGTGGCGGGTTCATGACTCGGGACCCGGCATCTACTCCTGGTGAAGTCCTCATACAGTACACCCTCGGCGGCCAAGTTATCCTGGGCCGGGACGCGTGTCTGTCAGCTGCACGACATCGGCAATGCATGCGACACGGACGCCATCGGGACCTGACGAGGCGCTACCTATCGCCCACTTGACACGTTCCCCCGCTTCGATCACGCTCGGCCGCGCACGTGAATGCTCATGCGCGCACGCCCAAGGTTGATTGGCTGCGAACGCTGCCGGCGGCCGCGGCGAAGGCGCTCCGCCAGGTATCGACGGTGCGGGCCTATGAGGCCGGAGCGTCGGTGTCCAGTCCTTCGCGCGATCCGCAACAGGTCTACGTGCTCGAGGACGGCCTCGTCCGGATCTTTCGGGTGACACCGGCCGGCGCGGAGTTCACGCTCGGCTACGTCCGACCGGGCGAGCTCTTCGGTGAGGTATCGATATTGGGCGACAACCCTCGAGAGACGTTTGCCCAGACGAAGGTCGCCTCCAGGATTCTCGGCATCCCGCGCGCGGCGTTCCTGGCCACGCTGCGGGCGCACAACCCGGTGCTCTATTCCGTGACGAAGAGGATCGCCCAGCGTGTCATCGCGCTGCACAGCCGCGCCGAGGATCTCGTCTTTCTGGACGCCCGAAGCCGCCTGGTGCGGCTCCTCCTGCGACTTGCGGACGAGCACGGCCGTGACGACGGGGGCCTCGTGATCGGATTGCCGCTGACGCACGGTGAGATCGCCACGCTGATCGGTACGTCACGACAGACGGTGAGTCTTCTGCTCCGCGAGTTGAGCGACGCCGGCCTCGTGGCGCGTCGCGGCCGGCACCTCGTCCTGCCGAAGCCGGCCGGGCTCGAGGCCATCGCCCGCAAGCAGCCCCTCTAATTCCGCCGGCCCGAGTGTCGGGACCCTGAGCCTCCGGGCGTCCTCCAGCTTGTGTCCGGGGGCGTCGCCGACGACCACGTAGTCGGTCCACCGCGAGACCGTGTCGCCGACGCGGCCGCCGAGCGCCTCGATCCGCGCCGCCGCCTCGCCCCGCGTCAGGCCGGCGAGCGCGCCGGTGAGCACGAACCTGCGCCCGGCGAGGGGACCGCGGTCGGCGGGCGCCGCCTCGGTCACCCGCACGCCGGCCGCGCGCAGGCGGCGGACGACGGCGCGGTTGCCGGCGTCGGCGAAGAACTTCACGACCGACTCCGCGATGGCGGCGCCGACGCCCGGGATCCTGGCCAGCTCCTCGGCGGAGGCGCGCTCCAGCCCGTCCAGCGTCCGGAAGCGCCGGGCGAGCAGGCGGGCGACGTGCTCGCCCACCAGCCGGATGCCGAGCGCGTTCAGGAGTCGGGCCAGGCCGCGCCTGCGCGAGGCGGCGATGGCCTCGACGAGATTCTGGGCCGACTTCCGTCCGAACCCCTCGAGGGCCTCGACATCGGCGACGCCCAGGCGGTAGAGACCGGCGAAGTCGCGCACGAGTCCGCGGTCGACGAGCAGCGCGACGACCGCCTCCCCCAGATGCTCGATGTCCATGGCCCGGCGCGAGCCGAAGTGGCGCAGCCGCTCCTTGAGCTGGGCCGGGCACGCGCTGTTGACGCAGCGCCAGTACGCCTCGCCCTCGGGCCGCAGCGTGAGGCCGCCGCAGGCGGGACACCGGGCGGGGAAGCGGAACGCGCGCGCGCCGCGGGGCCGGCGGCCGCGCACGACCTGCACGACGTAGGGGATCACGTCACCGGCGCGCTCGAGCAGCACGGTGTCGCCCACGCGGACGTCCTTGCGGGTGATCTCGTCCTCGTTGTGGAGGCTCACGTTGCGGATCACCACGCCGCCGACCTCGACCGGATCGAGGCGGGCGACCGGTGTGAGGATCCCGGTCTTGCCGACCTGGACCTCGATGGCGCGCACGCGCGTGGTCGCCTGGCGGGCGGCGAACTTCAGGGCGATGGCCCACCGCGGATGATGCCCGGTAGCGCCGAGCCGCCGCTGCTGGGCGAGCGCATCGATTTTCACGACCACCCCGTCCGCGTCGTAGGGAAGACGCTCGCGCTCGCGGCCCCGGCGCGCCGCGTACGCAAGGACCGCGTCGATCCGTGTCGTCCGCATGTTGCGTGAGTTCACCGGCACCCCGGCCGCGCGGCACGCGGCGAGCGACTGCCAGTGCGAGTCGAAGCCGGGGCCACTGGCGTAGCTCACGTGATAGGCGAGGAAATCGAGCGGCCGCCGCGCGGTCACCCGCGGCTCCTTCTGGCGCAGCGAGCCGGCCGCCGCGTTGCGTGGGTTGGCGAACGTCCGCTCGCCGCGGCGCTCGAGCGCCCGGTTCAGCCGCGCGAAGGCCGCGCGCGCCATGAAGACTTCGCCGCGGACCTCGAGCTCGTCCCGCCGGGCCAGGGGGCCCCGCAGCGTGGCGGGAACGGCCGCCAGGGTGCGGAGGTTGGCGGTGACGTCCTCGCCGGTGCGCCCGTCACCGCGCGTGGCGCCGCGCACGAGCCGTCCATGCCGGTAGAGAAGGGCCACCCCCAGGCCATCGACCTTCGGCTCGCACACCCAGGTCACCCGCGCGCCGGGGAGCGCCTGCCGGACCCGGCGCTCGAACTCGCGCACGGCCCCGGGGTCACTCGCGCTGTCCAGCGAGAGCATGGCCACGCGGTGCGCGACGGGGCGAAACGCCACGGCGCCGGCCACGCGCTGCGTCGGGCTGTCGGGCGTGACGAGATCGGGGAACCGGCGCTCGAGGTCGGCGAGCTCGTGCGCGAGGGCGTCGTACTCGGCGTCGGAGACCTCCGGCCGCGCCTGCAGGTAGTAGAGGCGGTCGTGGCGCCGGATCTCGCGGCGCAGGCGCTCGATCCGCCGGCCGGCCGCGGCCGGCGTCATCGCCCGTGCCGCTCGGCCCACCCGCGCAGCTTCGCGACCGGCCAGGTGTTCACGACCCCGGCCTTGCCGACCCAGGCCCGCCGGGCCGTCAGCACGCCGAGCTCCATGAACGCGAGGTGGTCGAGCATGTGCGTGTCGGTGTCGATCGCCAGCAGGACACCGCGCTCATGGGCGCGCCGGGCCTGGACGTCGCCGAGGTCGAGGCGCGTCGGATACGCGTTGATCTCGACGGCCTTGTCGTGGCGCCTGGCGGTGTCGAGCACCCGCTCGAGATCGAACGCGTAGGGCTCGCGCTCCCCGAGGAGCCGGCCGGAGGGATGGGCGAGGACATCGACGTGCGGGTTGGCGAGCGCCCGGCAGATCCGCCGGGTCATCTCCGCGCGTGGCTGCTTGAAGCGCACGTGGACGGAGGCGAGGACGAGATCGAGGCCGGCCAGCACCTCGTCGGGGTAGTCCATGGTGCCGTCCGGCAGGATGTCGCACTCCGTGCCGGCGAGGACCGTGATCCCCGGCGCCCTCCGGGCGACGGCCCGGATCCTCGGCACGTGCGCGCGCAGCTCCTCGAGGGAGAGCCCTCCCGCCACGCGGGCCGACCGGCTGTGGTCGGCGACGACGACGTACTCGTAGCCCCGCTGGCGCGCGGCGCCCACCAGGGCCTCGATCGTGGCGTGACCGTCGGAGGCCCTGGTGTGGCAGTGCAGGTCGCCGCGGATGTCGTCGAGGGTGACGAGCGCCGGCAACCGGCGGGCGACGGCCGCCTCGACCTCGCCGGCGTCCTCCCGCAGCTCGGGCGGGATCCACGGCAGGCCGATGGCCGCGTACACCTCCTCCTCGGTGGCGCCGGCCACGCGCCGGCCGCTCGATTCGCGGAAGAGGCCGTACTCGGAGAGCTTGAGGCCCTTGCGGACTGCCATCTCGCGGATGCGGATGTTGTGCTGCTTGGAGCCGGTGAAGTAGAGCAGCGCGGCGCCGAAGCACTCGGGCTCCACCACGCGGAGGTCGACCTGGATGCCGTCGCGGTGGCGGATCGAGCCCTTGGTGGCGCCGTGCTCGAGCACCTCGGCGACGTCGGGCAGCGCGACGAAGGTGTCCATCACCGTGCGCGGATGATCGGAGGTGACGAGCAGATCGATGTCACCGACCGTTTCGCGGCCCCGGCGGATGGAACCGGCCAGCGCGATCTCCTTCACGCCGCGCGCGCGCCGCAGCGCCTCGACCAGCGCGCGGCCGATGGGCAGCGCCCGGCCGAGCGGCATGCGCGCCTGGCCGCCGCGCACCAGCACGATGCCGCGCAGGATGCTCTGCTCGGTCCGGGCCTGGATGCCGGGCAGGCCCCGCAGGCGTCCGGCGCGCGCGGCCTTCTCCAGCCGGTCGACGTCGGTGATGCCCTGGTCGTGAAGGCGCATCGCCATCTTCGGCCCGATGCCGGGCACGTTCATGAGCGCGACCACCCCGGCCGGAATCTTCTTCGTGGCGCGCTCGATGTCGCGCACGTGACCGGTCTTCACGTACTCGGCGATCTTTCCGGCCAGGTCGGCGCCCACGCCCGGGATCTCGTCGAGGCGGTCCTCGCGGGCCAGCGTCTCCACGTCTTCCCGCAGCGTCTCGAGGTTCTGGGCCGCCCGCCGGTAGGCGCGGATGCGGAAGACGTTCTCCTCCTGCAGGTCCAGCACGTCGGCCATGAGGTTGAAGAGCCGCGCGACCTCGAGGTTCTTCATGGGCTACTTACCTCCGGAATCAGCACGAGCCGGCCGGTCGGCATAGCGATTGATCGCAATGCAGGAGCAGTGCCCCCGGCCGTCCGACGGTTCGGCCGAAGAATCGCGGCGTTGTGGGGTGCGCACCTTCGCGGGACCCTGCCGTGAGGCCGCCCGGGCAGGGCGCCGGCGCCTCAGTGGGGCGTGAGATCCTCAACCGCCGAGGGAGGACCGTGATTCAACTCTCGTCCAACGCCCTGCGCGTCCTCGAGGCGCGCTACCTCCGGCGGGACGCGGCCCGGGCCGTCATCGAGACGCCCGGGGACCTGTTCCGCCGCGTCGCCCGTGCCATCGCCGAGGCCGAGGTCGTCTGGGGCGGCGCGCGCGACGCCGAGCACTGGCAGGCGATCTTCCAGACCGCAATGGCCGGCGGCGACTTCCTGCCCAACTCGCCGGCGCTCATGAACGCCGGCACGCCGCTCGGCCAGCTCGCCGCCTGCTTCGTGCTGCCCGTCGAGGATTCCATGGAGTCGATCTTCGACGCGCTCAAGTCCATGGCGCTCCTGCAGCGGGCGGGGGGTGGCACCGGCTTCTCGTTCTCGGCGCTCCGCCCCCGCGGCGACGTGGTCGGCTCGACGGGCGGGGAGGCCTCGGGGCCGGTCTCGTTCATGCGCGTCTTCGACTCCGCCACCGAGAACATCAAGCTGGGCGGACGCCGCCGCGGGGCGAACATGGCAGTCCTGCGGGTCGACCACCCGGACGTCCTCGAGTTCGTGGACGCCAAGCTCGACGGGCGCAGCCTGCAGAACTTCAACCTGTCGGTGGGCGTCACGGATGCGTTCATGCGCGCCGTGGAGGCGGGGCAGCCGTACGACCTGATCCACCCCGGCCGGCGGCAGGCGGTGGCGCGGCTGCCCGCGCACGAGGTGTTCGAGCGGATCGTCCACGCCGCCTGGGCCTGCGGCGATCCCGGCGTGCTGTTCGTCGACGCCATCGACCGCGCGAACCCGTTGCCGGCGCTCGGCCCCATCGAGGCGACGAACCCTTGCGGCGAGGTCCCGCTGCGGCCCTGGGAGAGCTGCATCCTCGGCTCGATCAACCTCGCCCACGTGGTCACGGCCGGGGCCATCGACTGGGAACGGCTGCGCGCGCTCGTCCACATGAGCGTCCGGTTCCTCGACGATGCCATCGAGGTCAACCGCGACCCGCTGCCGCAGGTCGCCGCCGCCACCCGGGCCAGCCGGAAGATCGGGCTCGGCGTGATGGGCTTTGCCGAGTGCCTGATCCTCCTCGGCGTCGCGTACGACAGCGACGAGGCGAGCGCCTGGGCCGACCAGCTGGCCGCCTTCATCGCCGGCGAGGCGCGCGAGGCGTCGCGGCGGCTCGCCGAGGACCGTGGGGTCTTTCCGGACTGGAGCCGAAGCATCCACGCGACCACCGGCGAGCGCCTGCGCAATGCGACCCGGCTGTCGATCGCGCCGACCGGCACGATCAGCATCATCGCGGGGACGAGTGGGGGCATCGAGCCGCTCTTCGCCCTCGCCTACCGGCGCCGGCACACGCTCGGCGGGGGACCGATGGTGGAGGTCAACCCGATCCTCCTCCGCCACGCTGCGAGCCTCGGCCTCGACACCGAGCACATGTTCCGTCAGCTGGCTGCCGCCGGCCATCTCGGCGCCTTGCCCGGCGTCCCCGCCGCGGTCCGCCGCCTGTTCGTCACCGCGACGGAGATCCCGGTGCGCCGGCATCTGGCGATCCAGCAGGCATTCCAGCGCCACGTCGACAACGGCGTGTCGAAGACGATCAACCTGCCGGTCGACGCGGGGGTCGAGCACGTGGCCGAGGCCTACCACGAGGGCTGGCGGCTCGGACTCAAGGGCGTCACCGCCTATCGCACGGGGTCACGGCCGGGCGAGGTGCTCACGCTCGGGCTCGACGAGCCACTCGAGGCGCGCGAGCTCTACGCCAAGTGCGACCCCGGCGCCTGCCGGCTCTAGCTGTGTTACCCGCGCTTCCGCCAGCCGGCCCAGACGGGGACACCAGCAGCGTCCCGGAGCTTCAGCACCTCGTCGCCCTTCCTGACCTCGGCGGCAATGAGGGCGGGCTGTCCCTGAATCGTGGCCCGCGAGCCGGTGATCTCGAGCTTGTCCCCCGGCGCGATCTTCACGTCCTGGTTCTCCAGGTACCACTGCGGGCCGAGGTGCACGGAGACCTCACCCTTGTCCGTCTTCAGGACGACGTGGACGCCGCCGGACATGCCCCGCATCGGGACGATGCGGTCCACCTTCGTCACCTCGCCCGCCACGGTTTCCACGGTCTTCGCATCGTACATCCGACCATAGGCGCCTCCGGTCCCCCAGCCCCCGCTGCCGCGCCACTTCATGCCCTGGGCGAACGCGACGGAACCGAGCATCGGGAGCAGGAGCAGGGCGGCGAGCGCGGCCGTGACGACGATCAGCCTCTTCATGATCAGCCTCCGTGTTTCGGTCGACAGTGGGCAGCGGACCCTCTCACCCCTCGGGCTCGAGGACCTCCTGCAGCGCCCGGAGCACGTCGATGTAGCTGACGATGCCCACGACCTGCCGCGTGTCCGGCGTGACCACCGGGATCGCGCCCACCTTGTGCTCGAGCAGCATCGTCACCAGCTCGCTCACCTCGGTCTCGGGCTCGGCGGCCACCACGTCGGTGCTCATGATCTGGATCACGGGCCGGGTGAGCCGCCGCCGCAAGGCGTCGGCGCCCTCCTCGGTGAGCAGGCGGGTCACGTCGAGATTGCCGAGATCCCGGTCGCTCAGCATGCCGACGAGCGACTCGCCGTCGACGACCGGAAGGTGACGGATGTCGAGCTCGCGCATCAGATCCCACGCCTCCGCGATGGTGGCGCGGGGGGTGACGGTCGCCGGATTGGACGTCATCAGCTCGCCTGCAGTCATGACGCTCTCCTCCTATGTCGTTCCCGGGGTGGACGCCGCGCGGGCACGCCGGCGCCGGGGCCGCACGATCCCACCTGCCGCCACCATCGACTGGGGGATGGCGAAATCGCCGGCGCGCGCCTCGGCCAGTCGCTCGAACTCCGTCCAGCGCATGCGGATCGCCGACCCCGGATCGCCGGCCGGCATCGTGACCTCGGGGCCGGCCAGCAGGCCCCGGTCCAGGAAGGCGCGCAGACCGTACATCGCACCGAACGGCGGGATCGACCCCGCGGCGCAGTCGGGCACGACCGCCCGGACCTCCTCGACGCTGGCCAACCGGATGTCGCCGTGGCCGATGAGACCCTTGAGCCGGTCGAGGTCGAGATCGGTCGCCGCCGGCACGATCGCCATCACGAAGCCGTCGCGCTCCTTGACGATGAGGACCTTGGCGAAGCTCCGTCCCGGCACGTGCATGACCGCCGCCTGCTCCTGCGCGGTCACGGCGGCCGGGTGACTGATCGTCGTGTACGAGGCCTGGCGTGACGCCAGGAACTCGTGTAGTCGCTGATACATCGGTTGCCTCCTGTCTGGTTCGCGCCCGCGACAAGCAGCTCCGCGCTCAGGGAGGGGCAAGCCGGGTGCCACGCCCGTCGCCCACGATTACACGGCCTTGACGCCGTCGGGCTCGGGCGCGGGCACCATCTCCTGCGGCAGCCACGCCCCAGATGGGAACCCTCTGCACCAACGCGATCGGAGGGTATGGCGCGAACGCGCCGAAATCGCGAGGGGTCGGGTGTGGCAATCGCATTGCACTGGAGCCGCGAGCATCTCCTGCGTCACGTGAGTGCCCGCGTGGAGCTCGGCATCTAACGCTGGACCAACCGGAAGGGGTGCGCCATGGCGCGTCGGACGCTTCACATCGTTGTCGGCCTGCTGCTGATCCTGCTCGCGGCCGGGTGCGCGAAGCGTCCAGCGATGAC
>DASWJN010000327.1:0-31101 GCA_036397135.1 Candidatus Methylomirabilota bacterium | reverse complement strand
GATCACCTACGAGGGCTACGCGGCCGGCGGCGTGGCGGTGATGGTGCAGGTCCTCACCGACAACCGCAACCGCACCGCCCCCGAGATCCGCCACACCTTCGAGAAGGGCGGCGGCAACATGGGCGCGTCCGGCGCGGTGGCGTGGATGTTCGACCGCAAGGGGATCATCCTGGTGGACGCCGACAAGATCGGCGAGGACGATCTCATGGCGAAGGCGCTCGACGCCGGCGCCACCGACATGCGCCGCGCCGAAAAAGTTTTCGAGATCACGACCGGCCCTGCTGAAATGGACGCGGTGCGCGACGCGCTGGCCCGGGCGGGCGTGCCGATCCTCGAGGCGCAGGTCACGTACGTGCCACAGTCGACGGTGCGGGTCGAGGGTCCGACGGCCACGTCGGTGGTGCGCCTGATCGAGGCGCTGGAGGACTTGGACGACGTCCAGCACGTGTACGCCAACTACGACATCCCCGACGAGGTCCTCGAGGCCATCTCGGCTGCCTGAGCCCAGAGTCCTCGGCATCGACCCCGGGCTCGTCGGCACCGGCTGGGCAGTGGTCGAGCCCGCGCCGGGCGGGATCGTCGTCGTCGACTCCGGCGTCATCGCCACCACGGCCGACCTTCCGCTGGAGGCACGCGTGCACCTGATCTACGACGGCGTCGACCAAGTGCTGCGCATCTACGCGCCGTCGCTGCTCGTGCTGGAGGACCTCTACACCGAGTACCGGTTCCCGCGCACGGCGCTGCTCATGGCCCACGCCCGCGGCGTGATCTGCCTGGCCGCCCGCCAGCGGGCGGTGACGCTGCTCGCCCTGGCCCCGGCCGAGGTCAAGCGCGCGATCACCGCCAACGGCGCCGCCTCCAAGGCCCAGATCCAGACCGGCGTGCAGCGCCGGCTGGGGCTGGTGGCGGCGCCGCGCTCCTCCCACGTCGCCGACGCGCTGGCGCTGGCCCTCACCGGCCTGTCGCGACGGGGGCGGCCGGCGTGATCGCCACGCTGACCGGCCGGCTGCGCCGGCGGGCCGAGGACCGCGTGGTGCTGGAGTGCGGGGGGATCGGCTACGAGGTCTTCCTGCCCCCGCTCGCGCTGCGGGCGCTCGAGGGAGCCACCGCCGACGCCGGCGACAAGGCCGCCGAGCTGCACCTGGTCATCTACTACCACGCCACCCGCGACCAGCCGCGCCCGGTCCTCATCGGCTTCACCTCGGACCTCGACAAGGAGTTCTTCGAGAAGCTGATCACGGTGAAGGACATCGGGCCCATGGTGGCGGCCCGCGCGCTGGCCGCGCCGGTGGCCGAGCTGGCGGCGGCCATCGCGCGGCAGGACGAGAAGTATCTGCGCGCGCTGCCCGGCATCGGGCCCCAGAAGGCCAAGAACATCGTGGCCCAGCTGCAGGCCAAGGTGGCCAAGTTCGCGCTGGCCCGCGAGGGTGTCGAGGTGGAGCCGGTGACGGGGGCGCCGGTCCCGGCCGACGCCGAGGGGCTGCGCGAGCTGGTGTGGGAGGTCCTGGTCAAGCAGCTCGGCCACCGGCCGTCGGAGGCCTCCCAGCTCATCACCGACGCGCTCCGCCGCCGGCCGGACGTGCACAGCCCCGAGGAGCTGTTCGACGAGATCTACCGCGGTCAGGCGGCGGCCAAGGCGAGGTCGTGAGCGTGGCGACCGACGACAGCCGGGTCCTGAGCCGCGCCGCGGCCCCCGAGGAGGCGCAGTTCGAGCGGGCGCTCCGGCCCCGCACGTTCGAGGAGTACGTGGGCCAGGAGCAGGCGGTGGCGAGCCTGAGAGTGTCGGTGGAGGCCGCCCGCCAGCGCGGCGAGTGCGTGGACCACGTGCTGCTCTACGGCCCGCCCGGCCTCGGCAAGACCACGCTGGCCGGCATCATCGCCAACGAGATGGGCACGCGGCTGGAGACCACGTCGGGTCCGGCCATCGAGCGCGGGGGCGATCTGCTCGGCATCCTCAGCAACCTGGCCGCCAAGGACGTGCTGTTCATCGACGAGGTCCACCGCCTGCCGCGCGTGGTGGAGGAGCTGCTCTACCCGGCCATGGAGGACTTCGCCGTCAACTTCGTCATGGAGCGCGGCATGCACGCGCGCTCCATCAAGCACCGGCTGGAGCCTTTCACGCTGGTGGCGGCGACCACCCGCCCCGGGATGCTGTCGGCGCCGCTGCGGGAGCGGTTCGGGATCTTCCACCACCTCGACTTCTACTCGGAGCCGGAGCTGACCCGCATCGTCACCCGGTCGGCCGCCATCCTGGAAGCCCGGATCGAGCCGGCCGGAGCGGGGGAGATCGCCCGGCGCTCGCGGGGAACGCCGCGCATCGTCAACCGCCTGCTGCGGCGGGTGCGCGATCACGCGCAGGTGAGCGGCGACGGCCGCATCACCGAGGAGGTCGCGCGTCACGCGCTCGACCGCGAGGGCGTCGATGCGCGCGGCCTGGACCGGCTCGACCGGCGCTTCCTGACCGCCATCGTCGACGTCTACGGCGGCGGGCCGGTCGGGCTGGAGGCGGTGGCGGCCACCATCAACGACGAGGCGGAGACGCTGTCGGAGATCGTGGAACCGTATTTGCTCAAGATCGGGTTCCTGGCGCGCGAGCCCCGCGGCCGGCGGGTGACCCGCGAGGCGTACACGCACCTCGGCCGGCAGGCCCCGGCCGGCGCCACCGGCCAGGGGGCGCTCTTTGAATAAGGCGTCCGGAGCCACGGCGGCCTCGCTCGGGCCCCCCGCGCAGCGAGCCAGCCGGGCGGAGCTCGCTGCCATGTCCGAGCTGGGCCGTGCGCTGATCGTCCTCGGCATCGTGGTGGTCGTCCTTGGCGTCGTCCTCGTGCTGTTCGACCGCGTGCCGTGGATCGGGCGCCTGCCCGGCGACATCCACGTGCAGCGGGGCAACTGGACGTTCTACTTCCCGCTCGGCACCTCGATCCTGCTCAGCATCGTCCTCACGCTGGTTCTCTGGCTGATCGGCCGCCGGTGACGCGCGCCGCGGCGGCGGTGGGGATGGCGGCGGTCCTCGCGCTGGCCGCGGTGTCCCCGGCGGCGGCGTCGGGGCTGATCCGGGTGGCGCTGGTGGAGAACGCCCGCCTGGTCGAGCTGCGCGGCACCGACATCGAGGTGAGCGAGCTGGGCGCCTGCTCTTGGTGTGCGGCCCCTCGCCGGGCGGCCGTCGTGCGGGCCACGCTCGGCGGCGACGCGGTGGAGATCGACGGGGTCCGGGCCGGCGCGTTCCGGCTGCGCAGCGACCTGCCCATCCGTCTCAATGGCCGGGAGTACCCGGCGCCGCTCGACATCTTGAAGAACGGCGACGGGCTGGCGGTGGTGAACGAGGTACCGCTCGAGGAGTACCTGGTGGGTGTCGTGCGGGCCGAGGCCGGCGAGAAATGGCCGCTGGAGGCGCTGCGCGCGCAGGCCGTCGTCGCCCGCACCTACGCCGCCTACCACCGCGCCCTCAACGGCGCCCGGCCGTACCACATCCTCGCGTCGACCGCGCACCAGCAGTACGCGGGGCGGGTGCCGGCGGCCTCGCCGATCTGGGGGGCGGTGCGCGAGACGGCCGGGCAGGTGCTGCTGTGGGAGGGCGACGTGTTCCCGGCCTTCTACCACACCGAGAGCGGCGGCTACACCGAGGACCCGCGCACGGTCTTCGCCGCCCGCAACATGCCGGCCCTCAAGCCGGTGCGCTGCGAGTTCTCGGCGGGCTCGCCCCACTTCTACTGGGCGCTGGACCTGCGCCTGGCCGACCTTGCGGAGATCCTGCGCCGCCACGACGCCGCCGTGGGCAGCGTCACCGCCATCGAGGTCACCGAGCGTACGCCCTCGCTCCGGGCCGCCACGGTGACCGTCCACGGCACGCTCCGCAGCCTGCGGCTGCGCGGCAACGAGTTCCGCCGGATGATCGGCTACGACACGTTCAAGTCGACGCTGTTCGCGGTGGCCGTCGATCCCCACTGGGCGCGCTTCTCCGGCCGGGGCTACGGCCACGGCGTCGGCATGTGCCAGTGGGGCGCCAAGGGCATGGCCGAGCAGGGGCACACGGCGCGCCAGATCCTGGAGTTCTACTACCCGGGCACGGTCCTCGGCACGCTCGAGCGCGCTCCGCGTTGACGATCGCCTGGCCGGACTTCGAGAAGGTCGACATGCGGGTCGGTGTCGTCGTCGACGCCCGGGACTTTCCCGAGGCCCGCCGCCCGGCCTACAAGCTCTCGATCGACTTCGGCCCGCTCGGCGTCAAGCGCTCCAGCGCGCAGATCACCCGCCACTATCGCGCGGCCGACCTCGTCGGCCGTCAGGTGGTCGCCGTCGTCAACTTCCCACCCAAGCAGATCGGCCCGTTCGTCTCCGAGGTGCTGGTGCTGGGCGCCTACGACGAGGCGGGCGAGGTGATCCTGCTGCATGCCGACCAGGTGGTTCCGCCGGGCTCGAAGATCGGCTGAGCCGGCCTCGCTACGGCTGGCGGCGGCGCAGCATCTGCTGGAGGCTCTGGCGGGTCAGGCCCAGCCGCTCGGCGGCCCGCGTCTTGGAGCCGCACTCGCGGAGGGCGTCCGCGATCATCCGCCGCTTGAGCCGCTCCACCGCCTCGTTCAGCGTCGGGAGCGGCGCCGGACCCACCGCGCCCGCCCGGATGCGCTCCGAGAGGTGGTCGACCCCGATCGGCTGGCCGTCCTCGGCCAGCGCCACGGCCCGCTCGACCTCGTTCTCCAGCTCGCGCACGTTCCCGGGGAACGGGTAGGCGCGCAGACAGCGGAGGGCGTCCGCGGTGAACCCGGGGATGGCCCGGTGGGCCCGCTGGCGGTGGATGCGCAGGAAATGCTCGGCGAGCGCGGGGATGTCCTGCAGCCGCTCCCGCAGGGGCGGCAGGAGGATCGGAAAGACGCTGAGACGATAGTAGAGGCCGCAAGGTCGTCGTGCACCGGCGGCGGGCCGGCGACGTCGAGGGCGGGATGGCGTCCAGGGCCCGCCGGCCGGGGCGCGCGGCGTGTACACTGCCAGCTCGTGGAGCTGTCGGATCTCGATTACGACCTGCCCCGGGCGTCGATCGCTCAAGCGCCACCCGAGAGCCGTGAGGCCGCCCGCTTGCTGGTGATCGATCGCGCCGGCGGCGACCTCGACGACCGGCGCGTGAGCGAGCTGCCGGCTCTGCTCCGGCCCGGCGACTGCCTCGTCGTCAACGACTCGCGCGTCATTCCGGCCCGCGTGCTCGCCGAGGATGCCCAGGGCCGCGGCGTGGAGCTCCTGTTCCTCGAGCCGGAAACGCCCAGCCGCTGGCGCGCCCTGGTCCGGCCCGGTCGCCGCTGCCCCCCCGGGGCGCACCTCTCGGTCGGTGCCGTCCGGCTCGCCGTCGTCGGTGTCACCGACGACGGCGCCCGGCTCCTGCAACGTCGGGGCGGCACCATCGAGCAGCTGCTGGCCGCGCACGGCCTGCCGCCGCTGCCGCCCTACATCGCGCGTCACGCCAAGCCCACCGCCGAGGACTGGGAGCGCTACCAGACCGTGTACGCCCGGTGGCCGGGCTCGGTGGCGGCGCCGACGGCGGGGTTGCACTTCTCCGAGGGACTGCTCGCGACCCTCCGCGAGCGTGGGGTCGAGGTGCACCCGATCACGCTCCACGTCGGCCCGGCGACGTTCCGCCCGCTCACGGCGCCGAATCTCGAGAGCCTCGCGCTGCCGCCCGAGCGCGCCACGATCCCGGCCGCGACGGCCGCCGCCGTCAACGCCGCCCGGGCCGAGGGCCGCCGCGTGGTGGCGGTGGGCACCACGGTGACGCGGACACTGGAGAGCGCGGCCGACCCGGACGGACGCGTGACGCCGCTCGACGGGCTGGCGACCATCACCGTCGGTCCCGGTCACCGTTTCCGGGCCGTGGATGCGCTGCTGACCAACTTCCACCTGCCGCGCTCCTCGCTGCTGCTGCTCGTGGCCGCCTTCGCCGGTCGCGAGCTGATCCTGCGCGCCTACCGCCACGCCGTCGCCGCCGGCTACCGCTTCTACTCGTACGGCGACGTCACGCTGATCGTGTGATCCGGTTCGACCTCCTCGCCACCGACGGCGTGGCGCGCCGCGCGCGGCTCACCACGCCTCACGGGACGGTCGACACGCCGGCGTTCATGCCGGTGGGCACGCGCGGCAGCGTGAAGAGCCTCAGCCCGGACGACGTGCGGGAGGCGGGCGCGCAGATCATCCTGGGCAACACGTTCCACCTGCTCGTGCGGCCGGGGCCCGAGCTGATTCGCGAGCTGGGCGGCCTCCACCGCTTCATGGGCTGGGACGGGCCGATCCTCACGGACTCGGGCGGCTTCCAGGTCTTCAGCCTCGCCAAGCTACGCAAGCTCACCGAGGAGGGGGTCGAGTTCCGCGCCCCCGCCGACGGCAGCACGCATCGGCTGACGCCCGAGCGGGCGATCGAGGTCCAGCACGCGCTCGGGGCCGACGTCATCCATCCGCTCGACGAGTGCCTGGCCTATCCGGCGACCCGCGCGGACACCGAGCGCTCGCTGGCGCTCACGCTGCGGTGGGCGGGCCGCTCGCTCGCCGCCCATCGCGCGGCCGGCGGGCCCGCGGCGCTCTTCGGGATCGTGCAGGGCGGCAGCTACCTCGACCTTCGCGCGCGGGCGGTGGCCGAGACCGTCGCGCTCGGCTTCGACGGCTACGCGATCGGCGGGATGGCCGTCGGCGAGCCCAAGCCGCTGATGCGGGATCTCACCGAGGCCACGGCGGCGGCGCTGCCGGCCGACCGCCCGCGCTACCTCATGGGCGTCGGCAAGCCCGAGGACCTGGTCGAGGCCGTCGCCCGCGGCGTGGACATGTTCGACTGCGTGCTGCCCACGCGCAACGCCCGCAACGGCCAGGCCTTCACCCCCGACGGGCCGGTCACGCTCAAGCAGGCGCGGTGGACGCGCGACCCGGCGCCGCTGCAGGACGACTGCCCGTGTTACGGGTGCCGGCGGTTCTCGCGCGCCTATCTGCGCCACCTGTTCATGGCCGAGGAGCTGCTCGTGTACCGGCTGCTGTCGTTGCACAACCTGCACTTCTTCCTGGGGCTCATGGCCGCGCTGCGCGCGGCGATCGCCGCGGGCGGGTTCGAGCCATTCCGCGCGCGCTTTTTCGACCGGTATGCAGTATCATCCGTGGTTGTTCCGCCCGATGACGAACGTCCGGAGGCCTGACCATCGATGAATCTCGCGTACGCCGCCGATCTCGCCTACGCCGCCTCGGCGCCGCCGGGGAACTCCGGCGGGCCGGCCGCCTTCGTGCAGCCGCTCATCCTTTTCGGCGCGATGTTCGCGATCTTCTACTTCATCGTGCTGCGGCCGCAGCAGCGGCAGAAGGCCGAGCGCGAGCGCATGCTGTCGGCCATCAAGAAGGGTGATCGCGTCGTCACCACCAGCGGGCTGCACGGCACCGTCATCAATCTGGGAGAGCACACCGTGACTCTGCGCGTGGCCGACCAGGTGAAGCTGGAGTTCGACCGGTCCGCGGTCGGCCGGGTCGTGGTGCCCACGGGCGGCGACAAGGATGCCTAGGCGCCTCTGGGTCCGTAGCAGCCTGGTGGTGGTGGTGCTGGCCCTGTCGCTCTGGTACCTGTACCCGCCGCGGCAGAGCATCAACCTGGGCCTCGACCTGCAGGGCGGCATCCACCTCGTGCTCGGCGTGGAGGCCGACAAGTACGTCGCCGGCCAGACCGAGCGGGCGGCCGAGGACCTCAAGGGCGGTCTCGAGCGCAAGGGGGTGGCCGTCAAGCGGGTGGCCCGCGAGGGGCTCAGCACCGTCGTGGTGGAGCTGGCCAACCCGGCCACCTGGAACGACGCCCTCACGGTGGCCGCCGAGTTCGGCAGCTTCGAGGTGACCCAGCGAGACGAGAAGGCCGGACGCTTCACCCTGGCCATGCAACAGCGCCAGATCGCCCAGCTCCGCGACGACGCCGTCCGCCAGGCCGTGGAGACGATCCGCAACCGGGTCGACCAGTTCGGCGTGGCCGAGCCGACCATCACCCGGCAAGGCGAGGATCGCATCCTCATCCAGCTGCCCGGCGTACAGGACCCCGACCGCGCCAAGGCGCTCATCGGCAGGACGGCGCTGCTGGAGTTCAGGCTGCTCGACGAGCAGACCCCGGTCGAGCAGGCGCTGGCCGGCACGCTGCCCGAGACCTCGGAGATCCTCTACCAGCGGCGCGTCGACAAGGAGACGAAGACCGAGCGCAAGGTGCCCTACGTCGTGCAGAAGCGCACGCTGCTGACCGGCGCCGAGCTGACGCGCGCCGAGGTGCAGGCCGATCCCAACTCGCCGGGCAACTGGCAGGTGGCGATCGAGTTCACCGCCACCGGCGCCCGCATCTTCGGCGAGATCACCGAGCAGAACGTCGGCCGCCACCTGGCCATCATCCTCGACGGCAACCTCTACTCGGCGCCTCGCATCAACGAGCGCATCCCGGGCGGGCGGGCGGTCATCACGGGCCAGTTCACGGTGGACGAGGCGCGCGACCTCGCCATCGTGCTGCGGGCGGGCGCGCTGCCGGCGCCGGTGACCATCCTGGAGGAGCGCACGGTCGGGCCCTCGCTGGGCGCGGATTCCATCCGCCAGGGCATGATCGCCATCATCGGCTCGGCCGTCGCCGTCCTGCTCTTCATGATGGTCTACTACCGGCTGTCCGGCCTCATCGCCGACGTGGCGCTGACGCTGAACCTCGTCATCCTGCTCGCCTGCATGGCGGCCTTCGGCGCCACCCTGACGCTGCCCGGCATCGCCGGCATCGCGCTCACCATCGGCATGGCGGTCGACACCAACATCCTCATCTTCGAGCGCATCCGCGAGGAGCTGCGGGTGGGCAAGACGCCGCGGGCGGCCATCGAGGCCGGGTTCCACCGGGCGCTGCGGACGATCATCGACACCCACCTGACCGTGATGGTCACGGCGGCCATCCTCTACAACTTCGGCACCGGCCCCGTGAAGGGCTTCGCGGTCTCGCTGTTCGTCGGCCTGGGCGCCAGCCTGTTCACGGCGTACTTCTTCACCCGGCTCGTCTTCGACCTCCTCTACATGGGGCGCCGGAAGGTGGCGGCGGTCTCGATATGATGCAGCTGTTCCGCAATCCGAATTACAACTTCATCGGCCGGCGCCGGCTGGCCTACGCCGTGTCGGCCATCGTCCTGGTCGTCTGCCTGGGCTCGCTCACCGTCCGGGGACTGCGCTACGACATCGATTTCACCGGCGGCACCCTCGTGCAGGTGCGCTTCGAGCAGCCCCCGACGGTGGCCGCCATCCGGGCCGGCCTGGCCCGCATCCAGCTGGGCGAGAGCATCATCCAGGAGTTCGGCGACCCGCACGAGTACATCATCCGCACGCCGCTGACCTCCGCCAGCTCCGAGGAGCTGACGAAGCGCGTGACGGCGGCGCTCGGGCAGGAGTCGGCCCTCGGCAAGTTCGAGATCCGGCGGGTGGAGTTCGTCGGTCCCCAGGTGGGGCGCGAGCTCCAGTTGCAGGCCCTCTACGCCGTGGTGTTCGGCATGGCGGGCATCCTCCTCTACGTCGCCTGGGCCTTCAAGAGCCTCAAGGGCGGGGTGGCGGCGATCGCCGCCGTGGTCCACGACGTCATCGTCTGCCTGGGCGCGCTGTCGATCGCCGGGCGGGAGTTCTCGCTGCCGGTGCTGGCCGCGCTGCTGACGATCATCGGCTATTCGGTCAACGACACGATCGTGGCCTACGACCGCCTCCGGGAGAACCGCGGCAAGTTCATCCCCCGGGGCAAGACCTTCGCCGAGCAGATGAACGACGCGATCAACCAGACGCTGTCGCGGACGGTCCTCACCGCGCTCACCACCTTCTTCGCGGCCGGCGTGCTGCTGTTCTTCGGCGGCAAGACCCTCGAGGACTTCGCCTTCGTCCTCTTCATCGGGGTGGTCACCGGCACCTACTCCACGATCTACATCGCCGGCTCGCTCATCGTGGACTGGACCGAGCGGGTGGAGAGCCGGGTGGCGCGCCGGAAGAAAGCGGTGGCGAAAGCCTGAAGCCCGCGTAAAATCGTATGATTATACTGAGGGTGGGGCGTCGTGACCGAGCTTTCGACACTGATCGAGGAGATCCCGAAGTACCAGCCGGGCGCCGACCTGGACCTGCTCCAGCGCGCCTACCGGTTCTCCGAGGCCTCCCACCAGGGTCAGCAGCGGGCCTCCGGCGAGCCCTACCTCTCCCACCCGCTCGAGGTCGCCCACCTCCTCGTCGGCTTCAAGATGGACGTCACCACGGTGACGGCCGGCCTGCTCCACGACGTCCTCGAGGACACCGCGGCCACCAAGGGCGACCTCGAGCGCGAGTTCGGCAAGGAGATCGCCGACCTGGTGGACGGGGTGACCAAGCTCGGCAAGCTGGCCTTCTCCTCGCGGGAGGAGCGGCAGGCCGAGAACTTCCGCAAGATGCTGGTGGCGATGGCGCGCGACCTGCGCGTGCTGATGATCAAGCTGGCCGACCGCCTGCACAACATGCGCACGCTCGACTACCTGCCGGCGGAGAAATCGCGCAAGGTCGCCCAGGAGACGCTCGACATCTACGCCCCCCTGGCCCATCGCCTGGGCATGGCCAAGGTCAAGGCCGAGCTGGAAGACCTGGCGCTGCGCTCGCTGCAGCCCGAGGACTACGTCGACCTGCAGCGCCGCGTCGCCAAGCGGCGGCTGGAGCGCGAGGCCGACATCAACCACGCCATCGCGATCCTCGGGCAGAAGCTGACGGAGGTGGGGATCGACTCGCAGATCCGCGGCCGGCCCAAGCATTTCTTCTCGATCTGGAAGAAGATGCACGACCAGGGGCGGGAGTTCGACGAGATCTACGACCTGACCGCGGTGCGCGTCATCACCGCCTCCGTGCGCGACTGTTACGGCGCCCTCGGCGTCGTCCACTCGCTCTGGAAGCCCGTGCCCGGCCGGTTCAAGGATTTCATCGCGATGCCCAAGGTCAACATGTACCAGTCGCTCCACACGACGGTCATCGGGCCCAAGGGCGACCCGGTGGAGATCCAGATCCGCACCTGGGACATGCACCGCATCGCCGAGGAGGGCATCGCCGCCCACTGGCTCTACAAGGAGAAGAAGTCGGGCAAGGACAAGGTCGACGACTCCCTGCTGTGGCTGCGCCAGCTGCTCGAGAACCAGCAGGACACCAACGACCCGGCCGAGTTCCTCGACAGCGTGCGCGTCGACCTCTTTCCCGACGAGGTCTACGTCTTCACCCCCAAGGGCGACGTCAAGGCGCTGCCCGAGAACTCCACGCCCATCGACTTCGCCTACGGCGTCCACACCAAGGTCGGCGAGCACTGCGTGGGCGCCAAGGTCAACGGCAAGCTGGTGCCGTTGCGCTACACCCTGCGCCAGGGCGACATCGTGGAGATCGTCACCTCGCCCAACCAGCATCCCAGCCGCGACTGGCTCAAGATCGTCAAGTCCTCCCGCGCCCGCTCCAAGATCAACCAGTGGCTCAAGGTGGAGGAGCGGGCCCGCTCCATCGAGCTGGGCCGCGAGCTGTTCGAGCGGGAGGCCAAGAAGTACCGCCTCAACCCGGCCACCCTCCTGGGCGGCGACGAGATGACGCGGGCCGCCGCCGACCTCGGCTACCCCACGCCGGACGACGTGCTGGCCGCCATCGGCTACGGCAAGGCGTCCGTGCACCAGCTGCTCAACAAGCTGGCGCCGGGCGCGACGCTGGACACGGTCGAGCGGGCGAAGCCGGCCGCCGGCACCCGCCCCACGCCCGACCAGGGGGTGCGGATCCGCGGCGTCGAGGATCTGCTGGTGCGGTTCGCCCGGTGCTGCAACCCGCTGCCGGGCGACCAGATCGTGGGGTTCATCACCCGCGGCCGCGGCCTGACCGTGCACGCGCGCGACTGTCTCACCGTGGCCAAGAGTGTGCTCGACCGCGAGCGCATCATCGACGTCGAGTGGGACGTGGAGGAGCCGGCCAAGCGGCCGGTCCGGATCGCCGTCTACATCGGCAACGACCGGCCGGGGCTTCTCTCCGAGATCACCGGGGCCATCTCGTCCCGCAACGGCAACATCACCAAGGCCGAGGTCACCGTCACCGACGACCGCCGCGGCATCAATCACTTCGTGGTGGAGGTGGCGGACTTGCGCCAGCTGCAGGACATCATGACGGCGATCCGGGGGGTGGCGGACGTCATGAACGTCGAGCGCGTTCGAGGGCTGTAACAGACGGGCCGACGATAAGGGCCCATCTGCTTCGTTGGCTCGTCGTTCCCTCCCTGCGGCGTAGGCGGCCTACGCCTCAGTCGGGAACTCCTCGCCGCCTCGCATCTGGACCCTTCTCGTCGGCCCTGTCCGCGGGGTGACGGGCCTCTCCGGGCGTGATCATCGCTTCGCTCGATCAGGAAGGAGCGGGGTGATCATCGCTTCGCTCGATCGGGGAGGAGCGGGGTGATCGTCGCTTCGCTCGATCGGCGGACACGCGGGGATCGTCGCTTGACTCGAGCACTCGGCGGTATCATGGCGGGCGGCATGACCAGGAGGCAGTTCGAGGGGTTGGTGGAGAAGTCGTTGCGGACGCTGCCGAGGGCGTTCAAGGAGAGGTTGGCGAATATCGCGGTGGTGGTGGAGGACTGGGCGGACGACGAGACGCTGGAGGAGATGGGGATCGAGCCGCCCGACACGCTGTACGGGCTCTATCGCGGGGTGGACATCACGCATCGGGATTCCGGGTACGGCAACGTGCTGCCGGACGTGATCACCATCTACCAGGGGCCGATCGAGGAGGACGCGGCGGACGAGGCGGAGATGCGGGAGATCGTGCGGGAGACGGTGATGCACGAGCTCGGCCACTACTTCGGCCTCGACGACGACACGATGCACCGCATCGAGGATGGCGAGCTGTAGCGATGGAGCAGGCCCTCCGGGGTCAGAAGGCCGTGGTGACCGGCGCCAGCTCCGGCATCGGCGCGGGGATCGCGCTGGCGCTCGGCGCCGCCGGCGCCGCGGTCGCCGTCAACTATGCCGGCAATCCCGAGGGGGCCAAGCGCGTCGAGGCCGAGATCCGGGCCGGGGGTGGCGAGGCCCGCACGATCCGCGCCGACGTGTCCCGGGAAGCCGAGGTCGAGGCGATGTTCGCCGAGGTGCTCGCCGCCTGGGGCCGCGTCGACATCCTCGTCAACAACGCCGGCCTCCAGCGCGACGCGTCCCTGACCGAGATGACCCTCGAGCAGTGGAACACCGTGCTCGGCGTCAACCTCACCGGCACGTTCCTGTGCACGCGGGCGGCGGCGCAGGCCATGCGCCGCCAGCCCCCCGATCCGGCCCTCTCGCGGGCGGCCGGCAAGATCATCTGCATCTCCTCGGTGCACGAGATCATCCCGTGGGCCGGCCACGCCAATTACGCGGCGTCCAAGGGCGGGATGAAGCTCTTCATGCAGTCGGTCGCCCAGGAGCTGGCGCCCCACCGCATCCGGGTCAACTCGATCGCCCCCGGCGCCGTCCAGACGCCCATCAACCGCGCCGCCTGGGAGACGCCCGAGGCGAAGCAGGCGCTGCTGGCGCTCATCCCGTACGGGCGCATCGGCGTGCCGGAGGACATCGGGCGGGCGGCCGTCTGGCTCGCCTCCGACGCCGCCGACTACGTGCACGGCCAGTCGCTCGTCGTCGACGGCGGCATGACCCTCTACCCGGAGTTCGCGCGCGGAGGCTGAGCCGCCGATCGGCCGCGCCGGCAGGGAGACGCTGATGCTCGACTGGGGTCGCGAGATCTGCGGCGATCTGGCCGCGGCCGAGCGGCGCGAGTGGCTGTGCGCCAACGGGCTGGGCGGCTTCGCCTCCGGCACCGTGGCCGGCACGCTGACCCGCCGCTACCACGGCCTCCTGATCGCCGCCCTGGCGCCGCCGCTCGGCCGCACCCTGGTGGTGGCCAAGCTGGAGGAGGACGTCGCCTACGGCGGCGCCGCCTGGGCCCTCGGCGCCAACCGCTGGGCGGATGGCAGCGTGGCGCCCCAGGGCTTCCTCGATCTCGAGCGCTTCCGCCTCGACGGCACCACGCCCGTGTGGACCTTCGCGTGTGGCGACGCGCTGCTGGACAAGCGCGTGTGGATGGAGCCGGGGGCGAACACGACCTACGTCCGCTACGAGGTCCGCCGCGGATCCGCGCCCCTGACGCTCACCCTGCGCGCGCTCGTCAACTATCGCGACTACCACGCGACGACGCGTGGTGACGGGTGGGCAATGGACGTGACGCGGGTGGACGGCGGCCTCCAGGTGCGCGCCTTCGACGGCGCCGCGCCCGTGCGGCTGCTGGCCCCGGGCACGGAGGTCGGAGCCGACCCCCCCGCGTGGTATCGCCGCTTCGCGCTGCCCCGCGAGCGGGAGCGCGGCCTCGACGCCGAGGACGACCACCTCCACGCCGGCACCTTCCGGGCGACCCTGCGGGCCGGCGAGCGCCTCACCGTCGTGCTCTCCACCGAGGCGGCGCCCTCCACCGACGGCGAGCGCGCGTGGCAACGCCGCCAGGCCCACGAGGCGGACCTGCTCGCGCGCTGGACGGGCGGCTGGCCCGGCGCGGCCACCGCCCCGGACTGGGTGCGGCGGCTCGTGCTCGCCGCCGATCAGTTCGTGGCGCGGCGTCCGCTCGCGGACGAGCCCGACGGCATGACGGTCATCGCCGGCTACCACTGGTTCGGCGACTGGGGCCGCGACACGATGATCGCGCTGCCGGGGCTCGCGCTGGCCACCGGCCGTCCGGAGCTGGCCGTCCGCGTCCTCCGCACGTTCGCGCGATTCGTGGACCAGGGCATGCTGCCCAACCGGTTTTCCGACGGAGGAGAGACCCCCGAGTACAACACCGTGGACGCCACGCTCTGGTGGGTGGAGGCGATCCGGGCCACGCACGCGGCGACCGGCGACGACGCGCTCCTCGAGGATCTCTACCCGATGCTGGAGACCGTCGTCGACTGGCATCGCCGGGGCACGCGCTACGGCATCGCCCAGGACCCGATCGACGGACTGCTGCGGGCCGGCGAGCCCGGCGTGCAGCTCACGTGGATGGACGCCAAGGTGGGCGACTGGGTGGTGACGCCGCGGATGGGCAAGCCGGTGGAGATCAACGCGCTCTGGTACAACGCCCTCCGCGCGCTGGCCGGCTTCGCGCGGCGCCTGCGCCGGCCGGCGGCGCCCTGGGACGACGCCGCCGAGCGCGTGCGCGCGGGCTTCGCCCGCTTCTGGTTCGAGCGGGGCGGCCACTGCTACGACGTCGTGGAGGGACCCGACGGCGACGACCCGGCGCTGCGCCCGAACCAGATCCTGGCCGTGTCGCTGGCCGAGAGCCCGCTTCCCCCGGCCCGGCAGCGCAGCGTCGTCGACGTCTGCGCGCGGCACCTGCTGACCTCGTACGGGCTGCGCAGTCTGGCTCCCGGTGATCGCGCCTATCGTGGCCGCTGCGCGGGCGACCAGTACGAGCGCGACGGCGCCTATCACCAGGGCACGGTGTGGGGATGGCTGCTCGGTCCCTTCACCCTCGCCCACGCCCGCGCCCACGGCGACCGCGCCGCGGCGCGCGCGTTCCTGGAGCCGATGGCGCATCACCTGGAGGACTTCGGGGTGGGCTCCATCGCGGAAGTCTTCGACGGCGACGCGCCGTTCACGCCCCGTGGCTGCATCGCGCAGGCCTGGAGCGTCGCCGAGACGTTGCGCGCGTGGCAGGCGCTCGCCACTCCGGCGCGCGCGGCCCGTACGCCTCGCGCCCGGGCCGCCCGGTCGCGCTGAGCGCCCTCTCCACCCACCTGTCAGGAGTGACCGCCTCGCTCTTCTATCCGTGAGGCGCAACTTTAGGCTTGACAGGGGCTTTCATTAGTCCGTACTGTTTCAGCAGATGCTGAAAGAGGCGGAGCTAGAGAAAGATGCTCAAGTCCGCGGAGATTCGGCGACAGGTAGCCCAGCGCCTGCGGGAGCTGTTTCCCCGTGCCAAGGGCTGGGAAGAGACCGCGGACGCCAGGATCGGCAGCCAAGCCGTGGACTTGCTGGTCAAGTTCCGGTTGGGCGAGCACGAGCAGATCATGGTGGTTGACGTCGCGTCACTGGGTCAGCCGCGCCAGATCCGGGCGGCCGTGACCAAGCTCTCCGACGTCAGGCGTGGCCTGCCCAGCGCCTATCCGGTCGCCGCGTCGGTGTACATCGGCTCGCAGAGCGCCCGCATCCTCAAGGACAACAACCTCGGCTACGTCGACCTGTCGGGCAACTGCTACCTCGCCTTCGAGCACGTGCTGATCGAGAAGGAGGGCAAGCGCAACGTGCGCCCCTCCACGCGGCCGCTGCGCTCGCTGTTCGCGCCGCGGGCCACCCGCGTCGTGCGCGTGCTGCTGGCCGAGCCCGGCCGCGCCTGGCGACTGGAAGAGCTGGCCAAGGCCGCGGCGGTCAGCCTCGGGCACTCCCACAACGTGGTCAAGCGCCTGGAGGACCTGCGCTGGCTCGAGCGCGACGAGGCCCAGCGCATCCACCTCGGCAAACCCGCCGATCTGCTGGAGGCCTGGTGCGAGTCGTACTCGTATCGCGCCAACGAGATCGCGTCCTACTTCGTCCCCGAGCGGGTGACCCGGCGACTGATGGCCGACCTGGCCCGGGCGGCGGCGGCCGAGGGCCGACGCTACGCGTTCACGCTGAATGCCGGGCTGTCGCTGGTCGCACCGCACACGCGTCTCGGCTCGATCCACTGCTACCTGGACGGCGACCCGGCGCCGATCGCCGCCGCCCTCGGCCTGCATCCGGCCGGGGATGCCGACGGCGCCGTGCACCTGCTGTCCCCCTACGACCCCGGAGTCTTCTACGCCCTCGTCGACAAGGCCGGCCTCAAAGTCGTGAGCCTGCCTCAGCTCTACGCCGATCTCGCTCGCTTCGAGCGGCGCGGCGCCGAGCAAGCCGAGCATCTGCGCCGCGAGGCAATGGGCTACTGAAGGGAGGTGAGCGATTCCATGGCCAAGAAGAAGGCGGCCAAGAAGAAGAAGAAGTAAGGCGTCCGTGAGGCGGTCATCCCGGCAGCACGGAGGAGGTGAGATCTCGAATGGCGAAGAAGAAGAAGGCGGCCAAGAAGAAGAAGAAGTAGGGAGGTCGCGGTACGGGGCGGGGGGTGGCGGCCTCCCGCCCGTGACCATTCGGGAGGGGGCACTGCCCCCTCCCGTTTGTGCTCTCGTGCTTAAATGACCTTCGTGACCTTGCCCGCCTTCAGGCAGCGGGTGCAGACCCGGACGCGGGCCGGCTTGCCGCGGATCAGGGCCCGCATCGAGACGAGGTTCGGCAGCCAGCGCCGGCGGGTCAGCTTGTGCGCGTGACTGATCGTGTTGCCGACCGACGGGCCTTTCCCGCAGACCTCGCAGCGCTGCGCCATCGTGACTCCTTGGATTGGGATTCCGGACGCCCGAGACAGGAAGCCTGTATAGCACAATGACTTCGGTGAGGCAAACCGGGCTCCCGGCCGTCCCGGCCGGCCTGGCCACGTCGCTGCAGTACGTCAAGGGCGTCGGTCCCCAGCGCGCCAAGCTGCTCGCGAAGAAGGGCCTGGCGACGGTCGAGGACGCGCTCTTCTTCATCCCGACCCGCCACGAGGACCGCACGCGGCTGACGCCGCTGCGCTCGATCCAGGCGGGCCAGGTGGTCACCTGCGCCGGCACCGTCGCCGGCATCAGCCCGCCGCCGCCGGGCCGCACGCGGGCGCCGCTGGTGCTGCTGCTGCGCGACGCCAGCGGTTACGGCACCGCCACGCTGTTCGGGCGCGGCTGGCTCACCCGCGTGCTGCAGCGCGGCCAGAAAGTGATCCTGCACGGCCGGGGCGCACGCTTCAAGGACAAGATCACGCTGCAGGTGCAGGACTGGGAGCTGGTGGAATCGGACGGGGACGAGCCGATCCACGCCGGCGCCCTGGTGCCGGTGTACTCGTCCACCGAGGGGCTGCCGCAGCGCCCGCTCCGCACGCTCATGTGGCGGCTGGTCCAGGCGCACGCCGGCGACGTCGCCGAGACGCTGCCCGAGGCGGTGCGCCGGCGTCGGGAGCTTCCGGGGCTGGCCGAGGCGCTCGGCGGCGCCCACTTCCCGCAGAGCGAGGCCCAGCGGCAGGCGGCGCACCGTCGGCTCGCCTTCGAGGACTTCCTGCTGCTCCAGCTGGGCCTGGCCCTCCTGCGCGCGCGGACGACACGCGAGCACGGCATCGCCATGAGGCCGCCCGGGGCCCTGGCGCGCCGGCTGCGCGACGCGCTGCCGTGGTCGCTCACGGCCGCCCAGGAGCGCGTCTGGAGCGAGATCCGGACCGACATGGCCGCGCCGTATCCCATGCACCGGCTGCTGCAGGGTGACGTCGGCTCCGGCAAGACCGTCGTGGCGGCGCTGGCGGTCCTCACCGCCGTCGAGGCCGGTTACCAGGCGGCGGTGATGGCGCCGACCGAGATCCTGGCCGAGCAGCATTTCATGACCTTCCGGCGCCTGCTCGAGCCGCTCGGCGCGCCGGTGACGCTGCTGACCGCCGCCCTCAAGGGCCGCGAGCGCACGGCCCGCCGCGGCGCCCTGGCCGCCGGCGAGATCGGCTGCGTCGTGGGCACGCACGCGCTGGTGCAGGATCCGGTGGAGTTCCGCCGCCTCGGGCTGGTGGTCGTCGACGAGCAGCACCGCTTCGGCGTCGCCCAGCGCGCCCGGCTCAAGGGCAAGGGCGAGCGCCCCGACGTGCTCGTGATGACGGCCACGCCGATCCCGCGCACGCTCGCCCTGACCGTGTACGGCGACCTCGACGTGAGCGTGCTCGACGAGCTGCCGCCCGGCCGCAAGCCGGTGGTGACGGTGGCGCGCACCGAGAGCCGGCGCCCGCAGATCTACGCGTTCCTGCGCGAACAGGTCGCCGCCGGCCGCCAGATCTACGTCGTCTACCCGCTCATCGAGGAGTCGGAGGCGATGGACCTCAAGGCGGCCACCGACATGGCCCGGCGGCTGCAAACCGAGGTCTTCCCGGACCTGGTCGTCGGCCTGTTGCACGGGCGGCTGCCGTTCGACGCCAAGGACGAGATCATGCGCCGGTTCAAGGCGGGGGAGATCCACGTGCTGGTCTCCACCACGGTCATCGAGGTCGGCATCGACGTCGCCAACGCCTCCGTGATGCTGATCGAGCACGCCGAGCGCTTCGGCCTCTCGCAGCTGCACCAGCTCCGGGGGCGGGTGGGCCGCGGCCCCTGGAAGTCGTACTGCATCCTGCTGACGAGCGGCACGCCGGGGGAGGACGCCGAGCGCCGGGTGCAGGCGATGGTCGAGACCGGCGACGGCTTCCGCATCGCCGAGATCGATCTCCAGCTGCGGGGCCCGGGCGAGTTCTTCGGCACCCGGCAGTCGGGGCTGCCGGAATTCCGCGTGGCCGACCTGCTGCGTGACGCGGCGCTGCTCGAGGAGGCCCGGCGCGAGGCCCAGGCCATCGTCGCCGCCGACCCCGAGCTGCGCGCGCTGGAGCACCGCGGGCTGCGGGGGGCGCTGCTGGCGCGCTGGCGCGGCAAGCTGGCGCTGGCCTCGGTGGGATGAGCGAGCGCCCACGCGAACCCGATCTGTTCGGTCTACGTCGTGAGGAGACGAGCCGCGGACGGCGGCGGGGCAAGCCCGTTGACCTGGAAGCCGAGGCCGCGCAGCGGACCCGGGAGCAAGAGCAGAAAGAGGACGAAGCTGCGCTTCTGGCGGTGATCGAGGGCGCGACTACGAGAAGCTCATGGCGGCGCTCAAGGCACTCGGGCTACCGGAGACCCGACTCAAGCGCGTTGCCGAGCTTTGGGCGCGGTTGCCCCGGAAGTGAGGATCCGCCGGAAGGCTTCGCAAGGTGGTCGTGGACCATTGCGCCCAGCTGTCGGGCGAGGTCGCGTTCAGCAATTTCCTTCGATTTCAAACCATCCCGCTTCATCACTGCCTGGCCGCCTTCGTATGGCACATGCTAGCACTGATAGCATTGCTATCTCGTGGCGGTCTCCCAGGGTCATGAGGATCATCGCCGGCGCGCTGAAGGGGCGGCGGCTGGTGACGCCGCGAGGCGCCGCCACGCGGCCGACGGCGGACCAGGTACGGATCGCGCTGATGGATACGCTGACGCCACGCCTGGACGGCGCCCGGGTGCTCGATCTCTTCGCAGGGGCCGGCGGTGTGGGGCTGGAGGCGCTCTCGCGGGGAGCGGCCCACGCGACGTTCGTCGAGCAGGATGCCCGGGCGGTGGCGTCCTTGCGGGCCAACGTCGAGACGCTGGGGGTCGGCGCGCTGGCCCGCGTGCGGCGGGGGGACGTGCTGCGCGAGATCCCGGCCCTCTACCGGGCGGGGGAGCGGTTCGACGTCGTGTTCCTCGACCCCCCGTACGACGCGGCCCTCGTCGAGAAGACCCTGGAGGCCCTCGCCGGCGGCGGGCTGCTGTTGCCGGAGGCCTGGGTGATCGCGCAGCACTTCACCAAGCGCGCGCCGGCCGCGACGGTGGGCGCGCTGGCGTCGTTCCGGACCCGCCGCTTCGGCGAGACCACCCTCACCTTCTATCGACATGGGGGGCCCCGACATGGCCCCCCAAACCCCCCCACGCTCGTCGCGCCCCGGCGAAGCCGGGACGCTCCTCGATGACCCGCGCGGGCCTCGTCGCGCGGCCCGGCGAAGCCGGGACGCTCGTCGATGAGCGGCTCGGGCCTCGCCTGGCGGTCGCCTTGACTTGGGCGCGGAGCGGCGACTACGATGCGAGGTCGCAATTTCCGTCGCCAGGAGAGCGAGGCCTGTGGGCAAGCGCGCCGTCTACCCCGGGATGTTCGATCCGATCCACAACGGCCACGTGGACGTCATCCAGCGCAGCCTGGTCATCTTCGACGAGCTGATCGTGGCGGTCGTGGCCAACCCGTCGAAGGCGCCGCTGTTCACCGTGGGCGAGCGGCTGGAGATGATCGACGAGGCGACCGCGACCATGGGCCTCGGGGCCAGCTTTCGCATCGCGGCCTTCGACGGCCTGCTCATCGATCTCGTCGCCCGCGAGCGCGCCGACTGCATCGTGCGCGGCATCCGGGCCGTGTCCGACTTCGAGTACGAGTTCCAGATGGCCCTCATGAACCGCAAGCTGCGCTCCACCGTGGAGACCGTGTTCCTGATGCCGCACGAGAAGTACACCTACATCTCGTCACGGCTCATCAAGGAGGTCGCCAGCTTCGGCACGTCGGTGGCCGGCATGGTGCCGCCGATCGTCGAAAAGCGCCTGGCCGAGAAGTACCCACCCCGCTGACGAGGAGCCCACCGTGCTCGCCGATCGCTTGAAGCGCCTGGCTCCATCCTCGACCCTGGCCGTGCAGGCCAAGGCCCGCGAGCTGCGCGCCCGCGGCGTCGACGTCATCTCGTTCGGCGCCGGCGAGCCGGACTTCGACACGCCCGAGCGGATCAAGGCGGCGGCCGTCGAGGCGATGCGGCGCGGCCAGACGAAGTACACCGAGGTCGGCGGCATCCCCGAGCTGCGCGCGGCCGTCTGCGCCAAGCTCAAGCGCGACAACGGCCTCGCCTATGAGCCGGCCGAGGTGCTCGTCTCCGTCGGCGCCAAGCACGCGCTCTTCAACGTGGTCATGGCCCTGATCAACCCGGGCGACGAGGTGCTGGTGCCGAGCCCGTTCTGGGTGTCGTATCCCGAGCAGGCCCGGCTGCTGGACGGCGTCCCCGTCGAGGTGCCGACGGCGGAGGCGACCGGCTTCGACCTCGATCCTGCGCGGCTGGCCCGATCGGTCACGCCGCGGACCAGGCTGGTCGTGCTCAACAGCCCCAACAACCCGACCGGCGCCGTGTTCTCCCCGGCCGCCCTCGACGCGGTGGCGAGGCTGGCCGTCGATCGCGGGCTGTGGGTCGTCTCCGACGAGTGCTACGAGGCCCTCACCTTCGAGGGCCGCCACGTCTCCATCGCCTCGTTCGGTCCCGAGGTCAAGGCGCGCACGATCGTCGTGAACACGTGCTCGAAGGCGTACGCGATGACCGGCTGGCGCATCGGCTACGCGGCGGGGCCGCGCGAGCTGATCCGCGCGATGACCGACGCCCAGAGCCAGGTCACCTCCAACCCGTCCTCGATCGCGCAGTGGGCGGCCGTCGAGGCGCTGACCGGTCCCCAGGACGAGGTGGCCAAGATGGCCGGCGAGTTCGATCGCCGCCGGCGGCTCATCATCGCCGGGCTGAACGCGCTGCCCGGCGTGCGCTGCGTGATGCCGAAGGGCGCCTTCTACGCCTTCCCCAACGTGTCGGGGCTCTTCGGGCGGACGTGGCGGCGCCCCGAGGGCGCCCTGACGCTGAAGAGCTCGGTCGACGTGACGGCCTTCCTGCTGGAGGAGGCGCGCGTGGCCGTCGTGCCCGGGAAGGACTTCGGCTCCGACGCCCACGTCCGCCTCTCCTACGCGACCAGCGACGCGCTGATCAGCGAAGGGCTGGCGCGCATCGGCGCCGCCCTCGCCACCCTGGCGTGAGCGAGGTCTGGACGGCCGCCCTCGCCGCGGCCGCGGCCGCGCGGGTCACGCTCGTGCTCGGCGCCAACGACACCGGCAAGAGCACCCTCGTCGCGCGGCTGGCCGGCGCGCTCGCCGAGCGCGGCCGTAGCGTGGGCGTCGTCGACGCCGACCTCGGGCAGTCCGACGTGGGGCCGCCGACGACGGTGGGCCTCGGCCGCGTGCGCCGCTCGATCGAACGGCTCGCCGACGCCGAGCTGCTCGGCGTCGAGTTCCTGGGCGTGACGTCTCCGGCGACGTGCCTGCGCGAGACCGCCGACGCCACGGCGCGCCAGGTGCGACGCGCGCTGGACGCCGGAGACCAGCACGTGCTCGTCGACACCTCCGGGCTGGTCGAGGGCCGCTTCGGCCAGGCGCTCAAGCGCCTCAAGATCGAGCGGGTGGCCCCGGACGTGCTGCTGGTCCTGCAGCGGGCCGACGAGTGCGAGCCGCTCCTGGGCGTCCTCGCGGGCGCGCCGCGGCCGGCGATCGTGCGGCTTCCGGCCGCGCCCACGGCGCGGCGGTCGGCGGCCGTCCGGCGCCTGGCGCGACAGCGATCGCTGGAGACATACCTGGCGGGCGCCGTCCCGGTGACGCTGGACCTGGCCCGGGTGGTGGCCCGGCCCGCGCCCGCCGGGCGCGGGCTGGTTGCGATCGAGGCCGCGGGCGCGCTGGTCGGGCTCGACGCGCGCGACGGGCGCACGCTGGGGCTCGGGTGGATCAGCGCGGTCGACGTGGGCCAGGCGCGCTTGACGGTCGAGACGCGGGTGCACGGCGAGGAGATCGCCGCGGTCGCGATCGGGCGGCAGCGCTATCGGGCGGCGTGAGCCCGCGGCGGGCCCGCCGCGCGCAGGCCTCGCGCGCGACAGCCCGCCGCGGGCCGGCCGGCACTTACTTCGTGCCCGTGCCGCTCGGGCTCGAGGGGCTGCCGCTCGGCGACGAGCTGCTGCCCGGCGTGGTGGAGGTGCTGC
The DNA here is from genome assembly GCA_036397135.1 of Candidatus Methylomirabilota bacterium. Lineage (GTDB taxonomy): Bacteria > Methylomirabilota > Methylomirabilia > Rokubacteriales > CSP1-6 > AR5. The sequence continues at coordinate 7,674 of DASWJN010000327.1, read as the reverse complement.
CGCTCGGCGGCGTCGTGGTGGTCGCCGGCGGGGTCGAGGGCGAGGTCGTGCTGGGCGGCGACGCCGACGGCGTCCGTTCGCCCGGCCGTTCGCCCACGCGGTCGCCGCCGCCCTCGGTGCAGGCGGTCAGCAGCCCGGCGCCGAGAGCGAGGGCACAGAGGCCAGTAAGCACTTTTGTCATTTTCGGAGCCTCCTCCTTGTGGGGGTTGCGCGAACGACTAGCCAAAAGGTGCAACGGCCATGCCGCCATCCCGTCTTGACAGCGTCCAGGACAACCTTTACCAATGCGGGTGATCGCACGGCCGTAGAAGGAGATGCGTGATGAAGCTCGAGGGAACTTACGACGTGCCGGCACCGCGCCAGAAGGTCTGGGAGGCGTTTCTCGATCCCGAGCAGCTCAAGAAGGCCATCCCCGGCTGCGAGAAGCTCGAGGCCATCGGCCCCGACGAGTACAAGGCCACTCTGAAGATCGGTGTCGGGGGTGTGAAGGGAACGTTCGAGGGTAAAGTCCGCCTCGGCGACAAGAAACCTCCCGAGTCCTACAAGCTGGCCGTCGAAGGCTCGGGGGGCCCCGGCTTCATCCGCGGCGAAACCGTCATCACCCTGACGGATGCCGAGGGGGGCACGCGCGTGTCGTACACCGCCGACGTCCAGGTCGGCGGCCTGATCGCCTCGGTGGGCCAGCGCATGCTGGGCGGCGTGTCCAAGATGATGGCGGACAAGTTCTTCAACAACATGAGCGAGCAGCTCCAGTCCTGACCCGCCCGATGGCGTCCCGCTACCTCGAGCCCCGGCTGGAGCGCGCCTCCCGCGCGGCGATGACGCGCCTTCAGCTGCGCCGGCTGCGCGAGCAGGTGGCCCACGCCGCCCGCTCCAGCCCGTTCTATCGCCGCAAGCTGGGGGCGGCGCGCGTGGACCCGGTGAGGATCCGCACGCTGGACGACCTGCGCCGCCTGCCGTTCACGACGAAGGACGAGCTGAAGGACAACCAGGCGAAGCATCCGCCGTGGGGTGACGTGCTGGCGGTGCCGCTGGTCGACGTCGTGCGCGTGCACCTGACGTCAGCCACGACGGGACGACCGCTGGCGTTCCTCGACACGGCGCAGGACTGGCACGGGTTCTATCACTCGTACGCGCGCTCGCTCCACGCGTACGGCGTGCGGAAGTCCGACATGGTGATGGCCGCGTTCTCGTATGGCCCGTGGATCGGCTACTGGAGCGGGTTCTACGCGGCCCAGGACCTCGGCTGTCTCGTGTACCCGGTGGGCGGGCTCTCCACCGAGCAGCGGCTGGACGCGCTGCTCACGTACCCGATCACCGTGCTCGGCTGCACGCCGTCCTACGCGCTGTTCCTGGCCGAGGCGGCGGCGAAGAAGGGCCTCGACCTCGCGAAGGAGACGAAGCTGCGTATCACCTGGCACACCGGCGAGCCGGGTGCGTCCATCCCGGCCACCAAGGCGAAGATCGAGGCCGCCTTCGGCGTGCGCGCCTACGATCTGCCCGGGCTCACCGAGATCGCCGCCTGGGGCTTCGAGTGCGACGTTCGGGCCGGCCTCACGCACGTGCACGAGGACTACGTCTACCCCGAGGTGCTCGACGAGCAGGACCGCCCCGTGAAGCCGGGCGAGCGCGGCGAGCTGGCCTTCACCAGCCTCTACCGCAAGGCGATGCCGCTCCTGCGCTATCGCACGCGCGACGTGGTCCAGCTCGCCGACCGGCGCTGTCCCTGCGGCCGTACGCTGGTGGCGTTCGAGGGCGGCGTGCTGGCCCGCCTGGACGACATGAAGAAGGTGCGCGGCATCATCGTGTACCCCCGGCGCATCGAGGAGCTGGTGCGCCCCCACCGCGACGTCGACGAGTTCCAGATCGTCTTTCGCCGCGTGGACGGCCTCGACGACATCCTCCTGCGCCTCGACCCGTCGCCCGCGCTGGCCCTCGCCGAGCGCGAGCGCCTGCGCGAGGCCCTCGCCCGGGACCTGCAGCTGGGCCTCGGCATCCGCGTCAGCGTGGAGGTCGGCGAGCCCGGCTCGCTGCCCCGGTGGGACCACAAGGCCAGGCGCGTGAAGGACGAGCGCACGGAGGTACCGTTCTGAGGCGTGCCCCGGAATAACCAGGTGAGCCGCCAGTGGCACCTGCTGCGGCGGCTGGAAGCATCGGGCGCATCCACACTCCAGCAGCTTGCCAACAGCTTGCCCCCGGACCTACCGAAGCACCTGCGGACCCTCCGCCGCGATCTCGAAGCCCTCGAAGGGGTGGGATTCCCCCTCGTAACGGAGAACGTCGATGGCCAGACTCGATGGCGCCTGATGGACGGGTTCCGGCGAATCCCCGCCCTGTCCTTCTCCGCCACGGAGATCATGGCCCTCGTGCTGGGCCGCGATCTCCTCAAGCCGCTGGAGGGCACTCAGCTCAAGGCGGCGGTGGACGGCGCTGGCGAAGGTCACCAGCGCCCTGCCGCCCTCCGGGCTCGACTTCGCGCGCCGGATGGGCGAGTTTTTCTCGGTCGGCCTCGGTCCGCACAAGGTCTACGCCCGCCATCGTGAGGTGCTGGAGCGCCTGAACCGGGCCGTCGCCGAGCGGCGAACCGTGCAGGTGCGCTATTATTCGGCATCGCGCGGCCGGGTCACGAGGCGGGAGGTGGACCCCTACCATCTATGGTTTGCCGCGGGCGGCCTCTACCTGATCGCGTACTGCCACAGCCGGCGGGACGTGAGAATGTTCGCCGTGGAGCGCGTCCGGTCACTGACCGTGACCGCCCACGCCTTCCAGCTCCCTCTCGGCTTCGACGTGGAGGCGTACGTGGAGGACGCCCTGGTGATCATGCGCGGGCGCCTCGTCGAGGTCGAGCTGGCCTTCGACCGGGCTACGGCCGCCTGGGTGCGCGATCGGGTGTGGCACCCGAGCCAGCAGCTCGTCACGACCCGGCAGGGGCTGCGCATGACGCTGCGGGTGGCCGACACGCGAGAGCTGACGGGCTGGATCCTGAGCGTTGGACGGGGGGTGCGGGTCATCAGGCCGGTGGCGCTCCGGGAACGGGTGCGCCAGGAGGCGCTGGCCCTCGCGCGTCACTGAGGCGTGGTGATGATCGTCAGGCCCAGGCGGCGGAAGTCCTCGTCGAAGGCGAAGCAGGGCATGCGGGCGAGTAGCGTGGTGACCACGACGAACGAGATCGCGTCGCAGAACGACAGGCGATGATCGCGGCTATGCCGGCGAAAGACCTGCTCTGCCTCGACGCGCGCATCCGCGCCGTAGTCGACGACGTGAAGCCGTGGCTTGACGTCGTCGAGAAAGCGAATGGCGGCCGCCGAGCTATGGCGGTAGCGAAGCAACGTGACGGTTTCGCTGATCACGTCCCACGTGGTCCACAGTTGTGTCCCGCGATTCATCGCCTCGCCGGCCAGGCCGAGCGCTCGCCGGTGGTAGCCGTCGTCGATGTCGACACACGCATAGAAGTACGAGGTGTCGCAGAAGACGCGTCCCGGGAAGGGCGGTCCTGCCTCAGCGGCGGCGGCCGTAGAGGTATTCCTTGACGTGGGCCGACACGTCGGTCGTACGGCCTTGCCGCCGGCGCGGCTTCGGGAGCTTGCGCCCCAGCTCGAGCAGGGCGCGCGCCGCGGCGCCCGGCTCGGGCTCGGGCAGGGCGGCGCGGAGCTCCGCCACGACCTCGTCGCGCACCGTGATCTGGACGACGGAGCCGCGGTCCTGCTTGACCTGGCGCACGAGCTGCGGGAGGCGCTTTCGCGCCTCGGTGATGGAGACCTTCACTTGTCGCCCTCCCTGCCGCGGCAGTGTACAGGCTTGTACATCTCGTGGCAAAAAGAGCGTGACCCCGGATGTCACGTCGGTCGTCGCAGGTGCGTGTGGACGTCGGCATGGATACCTTGGGGACCACGACTTCCCAAGTTGGCAGAGTCGCGGTGTGATGGGAGGACCCACCTGATGGCAATGGGACGGCTTTCACGAGCGCGGGCTGCGGCCCGCAGTCCGCATTTGGAGGCCCCATGACTGAAACCACCACCGAGCAACCGCTCACGTCCGAGCGTCTGAAGAAGGCCGTGGCCGAAGATGCCGCGGTCCGGTTCTCCGCGCAGCTCCAACCTGCGGGTGGTCGAGGCGACAAGGTGTTCCCGCCGACCTACACCGGAGGGCAGTACGCGCTGGAGTCGCGTGTCGACGAGCACGGCGTCGTGAAGGAGGTCGTGCTGCTGGACTCGGTCCAGTCCCAGGCGAACCGGATGGAGCAGGCGTTACTCGAGGCTCATCGTGCCGGACGCATCACGCTGCCGATGATCTCGGTGAGCTTCTCGAAGATCCAGCAGCTCAGAGAGCTGGGGGACATCACGGTACTCGACGCACCGCACCGGCTCGCCGACGCGATCCTGCGCGACAGCATGCTGAACGGCGTGCTTTTTCCGGCAACCCCCGAAGGTCAATCCCTGCGCCGGTCCACGCCCAAAAAGGCGACGGAGCTGTTCCAGCTCTGCCCGACCGGCCTGCTCTTCGGCACCTGGGAATCGACCGGCGCGGCTGGTGGCCTCGGTGTGAAGTTCCAGCGGGCCATCGTCTCAGAGATCGTCGGCGTCGGGGCAGTCGTAGGTCGCAGGACTGCGAGCCGCATAGATCCCCTGCATTAAGGATTGGGGCTCTTCGTGGGATGGGAGTGAGTGGGTGAAAAGGTCGAGGATCATGAAACCTGCTGCCGCTCCTGGCCCAGGCCCTGGCCCGCGGCGAGCTGTCGTACTCCAAGGTCCGGGAGCTGACGCGCGTAGTGACCCCCGAGACCGAAGCCCAGCTGCTGGCGGCCGGGCGCGCGGGCACCGCCGAGCACGTCGCGCGGCTCGTGCGCGGCTGGCGCCGGATGGACCGCAAGGCCGAAGCGCAGGCAGCGGCCCGGCAGCACACCAGCCGCGCGCTGCATGTGTATCAAGACGAGGACGGCACCGTGAGGATCCGCGGGCGGCTGGCGCCCGAGGTCGGCGCGCTGCTCCTGAAGGCACTGGCCGCCGCCCGCGAGACCCTGTATCAGCGCACTCGCGCGGAGCAGCCCGAGGCCGACCCGCCGACGATGGAGCAGCAGCAGGCCGACGCGCTGGCCCTCCTCGCGGAGACCGCCCTGCACCACGGCCTCGACCCCGGCGCCCCCGGGGAGCGCTACCAGGTGGTCGTCCACGTCGACGCCGCGGTGCTGGCCGACCCGGAGGCCCCCGGCCAGTCGGTCCTGGAGGACGGCGCGCGCGTTCCAGCTGGAACGTCCCAGCGCCTGGCGTGCGACGCCAGCCGGGTGGTGATGCGCCACGACGCCGAGGGGCGCCTGCTGGAGGTCGGCGCCCGTACACGCACGATCCCGCCCGCGCTACGGCGGGCGCTCCACCACCGCGACCGTGGCTGCCGCTTCCCGGGCTGTGGCGTCTGCGTCGGCCAGGGCCATCATCTCCGCCACTGGGCGCACGGGGGCCCCACCACGCTGTCCAACCTGGCCCTGCTCTGCACCCGTCATCACCGCGCGGTCCACGAGGAGGGGTTCCGGGTCGAGCGACAGCCGGACGGGGAGCTGTGCTTCCGGCGGCCGGACGGGCGGGTGTTCCCCGACGTCCCGCCGCCGTCTCCGGTGCCGCGCGACGCCGTGGGCGTCATCCGGGCGCGGCACGAGACGCAGGGGCTGGCCCTGCACCCGCGGACCGCGATGCCGGGGTGGTTGGGCGAGCGTCTGGACGTGGGCTGGGCGATCGACGTCTTGCATCCCCGGGCCATCGGGCCGACAGCGACGGGCCCGTGAGGCGGTCAGCGCGATCCGCCACGGGATCGGCCTGGAAGCGCCGGCGGCGCGGCCGCTCGTCACGCGCGACGCGGGCGGCGAGGAGGGAACCCGGCGCGACTCCCAGGACGCCGCAAGTACGGGCCGTGCTCGAGAAGCTCGCGCGAGATGCCAGGCGGGCGCTGGTTGTCACGCGCAACCGGCGCCGGCAAGAGGCGCATCGCCGTGAACCTTGCTCAAGCGATCTCTGGATTCACCCACACGACTTCACGAAGACCCAGGATTGGATCACCCTCGGGACCACGTCGCAGGTTTCCACGGCGGCGACGCCGTGACCCGATTGCAGCGAGCTGTTCCAGCGGTACAGCGACTCGGCGTCGCGGGCGTCGTGGCGGCCGCCAACCCGTCCCGCTGTCAGACGGAATGGGTCGACTCGTCGCTCTCAGCCTCTGGTCCCCCGCTGAGTACAGCTCACGAATCAGAGTCGACGGTGGCAGATTGTCGGCATTGCGAACGCGCTCCCGAAGCAGGGACAACGGGGCGGGCTCGGCCTCGGAAATCTCGTCGGGCTGGTCTGGGTTCACGAATACGAGAGAGAAACGCCAGCCCGGCTGATGGTTCACTCTCTCCGCCACTTCTCGGAAACGCTCGGCTACAGACGTGCCCGTGCCGACCTTGACTTCGACGACGACGGACTCGGCGGGACTCCGCGCAATCAGGTCCGGCTGAAACGCCCCCAGGAACTCCGGCACGCGCGCACCCCGGGGGACCACGTCAACATCGTAGCCACGTCGCCGATAGTCTTCGGCGACCTTCGCAATCACCTGCGCCTCGAGGGATTGTGGCGTCATGGCAGCTCATCTTGAGCCGGTGCGTCGCTCAATGCAACGCACTCCCTGCCGAGGGCCAAGCCTCAATATCCGTGATGACCGAGTCGTCGTCGAGAACGATCCCGATCAGGGCGTCCTGAATGGGCTCGAGGATGTTGTCGGCGTCGAGCGCGGCCTCGTCGTAGAGGTACGGCAGGAGTCGATCGCTGAACACGCGGTGCAGGGTACCCGCCGTCTCACGAGCGAGCGGAGCCCGATGCGTGGATGGCGAGGGCGGATGCTATACTCGCGCGTGCCTCGGGCGGGCACCACGATTGCCACGGCGGCGTCGCAGATTTCCAACACGATAGTTCGGAGACGGAGACAGGCGCAGCGGTGAAAGCGGCGTACTTCAAGGAGCACGGCGGCAGCGACCGGATCATCCACGGCGACTACCGTGACCCGGTGGCCGGCGCGGGCGACGTCGTCGTGCGCGTGCGGGCGTGCGCGCTCAACCAGGTGGACATGCTCCTGCTCGACGGGCGGTTCCCGCCGCCGGAGGGGCTGCCGCACGTCAACGGCTGCGAGGTGGCCGGCACCGTGGAGACGCCGGGCGCCGGCGTCACCGGACTCACCGCCGGCCAGCGGGTGATCGTCTTCCCCGGCTTCTCGTGCGGGACGTGCGAGTTCTGCCTGCGGGGCGAGCGCACCGTCTGCCTGCGCTACGGCTACCTCGGCGCCCACACGGACGGCGGGTACGCCGAGCTGGTGCGGGTGCCGGCCGCCAACTGCCTGCCGCTGGCGGAGGTCATCGGGTTCGAGGCCGCCGCCGCGCTGCCGCTGGCGTTCCTCACGTCGTGGCACGCGCTCATCGCGCAGGCCGGGCTGAAGCCCGGGCAGACGGTGCTGGTCCAGGCCGCCGGCAGCGGGGTGGGCAGCGCGGCCATCCAGATCGCCCGGCTCGCCGGGGCTCGCGTCATGACGACGGTCGGCAGCGACGACAAGATCGAGTTCGCCCGGGCGCTCGGGGCCGAGCACGTCGTCAACTACCGCGCCCAGGACTTCGTCGAGGCGGCGAAGACGTGGACGGGCAAGCGGGGCGTGGACGTC
>DASWJN010000326.1:0-15372 GCA_036397135.1 Candidatus Methylomirabilota bacterium | reverse complement strand
GGGCGCAGGGCGAAGATCTGGGCGGGGTCGCGGTGGGGGTCGAGCTCGACGTAGCCGCGGGGGCCGCGCCAGTCGTAGGTGGTGTCGCTGAGGAGCTCGTGCATGCCGTAGGGCTGATCGGGGGCGATGCCGAGCTCGGCGATGGGGACGTCGACCATGGTGGCGTGCGGGGTGAACGGGTCGAGGTTGACGGCCACGAACACCACGTCGTCGCGCCCGGGCGTCGTCTTGGCGTACCAGAGGACCTGGGGGTCGTCGGCGCCGTGGAAGGTCAGGTTGCGGTAGAGCTGCAGCGCCCGGTGCTGGCGCCGGATGCGGTTGACCCGCGTGATGAAGTCGACCAGGTTGCCGGGAGCGTCCCAGTCGCGCACCTTCAGCTCGTACTTCTCGGAGTGCAGGTACTCCTCGGAGCCGGGCGCGAACGGCAGGTTCTCGCCCAGCTCGTAGCCGCTGTAGATGCCGTAGAGGGACGACAGCGTGGCGGCCAGCACCAGGCGCAGCTTGAACGCGGGCGGCCCGCCCCGCTGCAGCGTCTCGTGCAGGATGTCGGGGGTGTTCGGCCACAGGTTGCCGCGGAAGTACTCGGCCACCGGCGGGCTCGTGATCTCCCGCAAGTACGCCTCCAGCTCGGGCCTGTCGTTGCGCCAGGTGAAGTAGGTGTAGGACTGCGTGAACCCCGCCTTGGCGAGCGCCTTCATCATCGTGGGCCGCGTGAAGGCCTCGGCCAGGAACACGATCCCCGGATGGACGGACTGCACCTCGCGGATCAGCCACTCCCAGAACCGCACGGGCTTGGTGTGCGGATTGTCGACGCGGAAGTGGGTGACGCCGTGGCCGATCCAGAACTCGACGATCCGCTTCATCTCCTGCCAGGCCGCCCACGGGTCCTCGCCGTAGAAGTTCAGCGGGTACACGTCCTGGTACTTCTTCGGCGGGTTCTCGGCGTACTTGATGGTGCCGTCGGGCCGGTGGAAGAACCACTCGGGATGCTCCCCCACCCAGGGATGATCCGGCGAGGCCTGGATGGCGAAGTCGAGCGCGACCTCCAGGTTCAGCGCGCGCGCGCGGGCGACGAACCGGTCGAAGTCGGCCAGCGTGCCGAGATCGGGATGGACGGCGTCGTGGCCGCCCTCGGGGCCGCCGATGGCCCACGGGCTGCCGGGCTCGCCCGGCCCGGCGGTCAGCGCGTTGTTGGCGCCCTTGCGGTGGGCCCGGCCGATCGGGTGGATCGGCGGCAGGTAGACCACGTCGAAGCCCATCGCGGCGGCCCGCTCGAGCTGGGCCTCGGCATCCCGCAACGTCCCGTGGCGGCCCGCCACCCCCGAGCGCGGGAAGAACTCGTACCAGGCGGCACAGCGCGCGCGCTCGCGGTCGACGACCACCTCGTACTCGCGCTCGGCCCAGGTGGCGTCGGCGCGGTCGAGGTGCCGGTCCATCAGCGCCGCCAGCGCCGCGTCACCCGCGGCCGCGACCGCCTCGGGCTGGGTCCTGGCTCGCTCGATCCGGCGGGCCCAGCCGGTCAGGGCGGTGGCGTCGCGGCCGGTCGCGCGGCCGGCGGCCGCCCGCACCAGCGCGGCGCCCTCGCGCAGCTCGCTCGCCACGTCCTGCTCCGCCGCCACGCGCTTGGCCAGGTCGGCCAGCCACGAGCGGAACGGATCGGCCAGCGCCTCGATCGTGTAGAGGTAGCGCGCGTTGTCCTCGACGGCGAAGGCGCCGGCCCAGCGGTCGTTGTCGACGAATCGCATGGGCGTCTCGCGCCAGGCCGGCTGGTCGGCCCGCCGGTACTTGACGAAGGCGACGAGGACGTCGTGGCCCTCCTTGAACACGTCGGCCTCGACCTCCACGGTGTCGCCCACCTCGCGCTTGATGGGATAGCGCCCGCCGTCGACGGCGGGGGCGACGTTCTCGATGACGATCGTGCGGCGCAGGTCCTTGGGGTCGAGCATGGCTCCGATTCTGCCCGACTTACCGCCAGTGTTCCACGAGATAGGGCTTCTGACGCTCGAAGGCCGCCGCCACCGCGTCGAGCTGGGCCTGGGTGGCGTCGGCGCCCACGGGGCGGCTGGTCAGCACGAACGCCGCCACCCGCCCCAGGTAGAGTGGCGCCAGCGAGCGCAGCAGGTGGTCGCGGTGGACGACCGAGTAGTGGTGTCCGAGCGCGAAGTCGTAGACCACCCGCGCCCACAGGTCGTCGGGGAAGCGCAGCCGGCCGCCGCCGGCGAGCGCGAGGACCTCGGCCAGCGTGTCCGGCGCCAGGATCAGCTCCCAGATCGGCGTGAGGTCGCGCGCGCCCTGGCGGAAGGCCTCCTGCATGCCCTCGACGTCCACCGCGGCGTCTTCCACCCCCACCGGCAACGGGTCGCCGACCGACGGGATGGGCTCCGTGCCGCGCACCTCCAGCCAGAGGTCCTCGTGGCGCTGCATGACGGTGAACGCGGCGCCGAGCGTCTGCGCCAGCATCGCCGGCAGGTCGGTGGCCCGCGTGTGCGAGCGCACCTCGTGGCGCCCGAGCCACGCCTCCCACACCACAAAGCCGTCGGCGATGGCGGTGCCGGTGATCCAGAGGTCGCTTACGTCGTGGCCGGTCCACGACCACTTGGGATGGATGAGCAGGTGCTCGACGAGCCGGGCCGACAGCGCCTGCTGGCCGCCGAACGGCTGCTGCAGGCGGCGGCCGTAGAGCGCGCGGATCAGCGGCCCCAGCACGAGCCGCGAGATCGTGCCCGCGTAGCGATGGCGGGCGTAGGCGGCGGCGACGAAGTCGGCCTTGTCGCCGAGCACCGGTCCCGCCAGGCGCTCGATCCACTCCGGCGTCGCCGACACGACGTCGGCCTCGATCAGGACGAGGGCCCGCGCGCGCAGGCGCTGGGCCGCGGTGAAGGCCGCCCGCAGCGCCGCCCCCCGGCCCGGCACGCCGTGGAACGGCACGGCCACCCGCTCGCCCGCCGGGGCCTCGTGCTGGACGATGGCGGCCGGCAGCGGCCCCGCCGCCACCCGCTCGCGGGTGGCGTCGGACGAGCCGGCGTCGGCCACGACGACGGCCGGCCGCACGCCGGCCAGGCGGGCGGCGCCGGCCGCCACCGCCTCGAGGACCCCGCCGACCGTCTCGGCGTTGTTGTAGGTGAGCAGGCCCACCACGAGGTCGGCCGGCGCCAGCCGGTCGATCTCCGCCAGGTCGGCCGCGGACAGCTCACCGCGCGCCATGCCTCACCCAGTCAGGTGGATGAGCAGCGCCATGTAGTCGGTCAGGTGCCGCGTGACCAGGAAGGAGCGGCGGACGTGCTCGCGCCCGGCCGCGCCCATCCGCGCGATCAGCTCGGGGTTGTTGAGCAGGTGGCGCAGGCGGAAGGCGGCGCCCTCCACCGAGTGCACGGTGTAGCCGGTGACGTCGTAGACGATCTGCTGGGTGAGGCCGCCGGCGAATCCGCCCACCACGGGCTTGCCCTTCCACATGGCCTCGGCCGCTCCCAGCCCGAACGCCTCGTGCACGGACTTCTGCAGCACGATGGTGGCCGCCCGCTGCAGCGCGTTGATCTGCAGGTGCGCGTCGGGCGGCAGCTCCAGCACGGCGATGTCGGGATCGTGCCGGGCGGCCTCCCGCAGCTCGGCCAGGGTCTCGCGGCTCTCCCGGTCGGGATCGCCGGTGCCGGCCAGCACCAGCCGCACGTTGTAGTGCTTGCGCACGAGGCGATAGACGTTGACGACCCCGAGCGGGTCCTCGGCCGGCGTGAACGGCGCCACCTGCAGCAGCATGGGCTTGTCCTGGGCGACGCCGAGCGCCCGCACGAGCGTGGTGACCTCGCGCGAGGTCAGGTCGCGGTTCTTCTCCGACAGCGGGTCGATCGAGGGCGCGATCACGTACCGGGGAACCGCCAGGCGGCGGCCGAACTTCGGCAGCGAGAAGATGGCGGCGTCGTACCGGTTGACGTAGGGGCGCAGGAAGCCCCACGCCCGCCGCTGGGCCCGCGAGGCGTCGAAGTGGCAGCACCAGATCCACCGGCCGCCCTCGCCGCGGTGCTCGACCAGCGTCAGCGGCGGCACGTCGTGGACGAGCACGAGGTCGGCCTCCAGGGACAGCTTCTTGGCGCTGACGCGGTTCATCTCCACGTAGTGGTCGAGCGCCTCGTCGGTGAGCACGCGCTCGGCGCCTTCCAGGGCGGCCCGCAGGCCGGCCGCCGTCGCGTAGAAGCCGGGGTCGCCGCCGGTGATCTCCCAGGAGGCGTCGACCCCGAGGTCGGCGGTCATCGGGACCAGCGTGTGGAGGATCTCGGCCGGACCGCCGCCGAACCGCCCGCCGCTGACGTGCAGCAGCCGCCGCCCCCGCACGCGCTCGGCCAGGCGCAGGAGCATGTCGATGGCGCCGGGCGGCGCCACCCGCCGGTAGTCGTCGATGGTGATCACGCGGCGTCGCCCTCCAGGGCCGCGTCCACCAGCGTCAGCACGCGGGCCCGCACGCGCTCCAGGCTGGTCATGTAGGCGTCGATGCGCTCGAGGCGCTCGGCCAGGGCGGGCAGCGCCAGCGCCGTGCGGATCCACTCGGCGAAGTCGCCCGAGCGCCGCCCCAGCCGCGCGCGGGCCTCCACCATGTGGAAGTAGATGGCGCTGGCGTCCACCTCGGACAGGCCGGCCCGGAACTCGGCCAGGGTGGTGGCGGCCGGGCCGAGCGGCACCTCCACGATGTGCGACTGCTGGAAGTGGAACACCTCGCCGAACTCCACGCGGGGGACCGAGGACATCCGCAGCAGGTGGTCGTAGATGACCGACATCAGCTCCTCGCGCAGGTCCTCCAGGCTGGCCATCTCGAACGGGTTGATGACGGCCAGCCGCTCGGCCAGCACCTGGTCGCGCACGTGCACGGCCACCCAGGCGGCGAAGTCGTTGCCGTAGGCGGTGGTGATGGGCCGGTGGCGGAGGAAGTAGCCGTGGGTGTGATAGAAGACCGAGTCCGGCGGCACGTCCTCCAGCCGGTCGAGCAGCTCGCGCTCGTCCCGCGCGCGGTGGTCGAGCGCCTGGCGCAGCTCGACGCAGCCGATGAACGTGAACGGCCTCGGCACCGCCGCCGTCACGCCGGGCCCCCGCGGTCGAGCAGCGCCACCGGAAACGAGGCCAGCACGGCGCTCACGGGCAGGCCGGCCCCGTCGGCCGCAGGCTCCGTCTCCACCCGCTCGCCGGTGAAGACGTTCGTGTAGCGGCCGGCCAGCACGGGCGGCAGCTCGAGCCGCGTGTCGGCCCAGGGCTCGGGCCCGAGCGGCAGGGCGTCCAGGCCCCGGCGGGCCAGCAGGCGTGGAATCACGGTGAGGGCGGCGGCGCCGCCGTCGACGCGGGCGAAGGCGCAGATGTGCTCGGCCGCCGCGCCGCGCGCCTCCAGCGGCTGGTAGGCGCCCGCCTCGAACAGCGCCCGGCGGGCGCGGCGGAAGCGCAGGCCCTCGTGGATCAGGAAGAGCTTGACGCGGGCGTCGGCCCGGGTCTTCACCAGCTCGTGGGTGAGCGTGGCCCGGTCGGGCGCGGCGGCGACCGCCGTCAGCAGCTCGTCGAGCCGCCGCCGCCGCTCGGCCCAGTCGACCGGGCGCCGGTTGTCGGGATCGACGAGGCTCAGGTCCCACAGCTCGCTGCCTTGATAGAAATCGGGCACGCCGGGCGCGGTGAGCTTCACCAGCGTCTGCCCCAGCGAGTTCAGCGTGCCGAAGTGGGCCACCCGGAGCTGGAACAGCGTGAAGTCCTCGAGAAAGGCGGCCGAGCGGTCGGGGTCGAGGATCGCCTCCGCGAACCTGGCGATCGCCTCGTCGTAGCGCGCGTTGGGGTTGACCCAGGAGGTGTGCACCTTGGCCTCGCGGACGGCCTTCAGGAGGTACCGGCCCAGGCGCTCGCGGTCCAGCGGCCAGGCGCCGACCAGCGTCTGGTAGATGAAGTACTCGGTGTTGGCGCCCGGCACCGGGGCGCCGTCCACCATCGTGCGGTGCTTGCGATTGTGTCGCTGCCAGGCGGCCACCCGCGCCCGCCACTCGGCCGGGATCTCCGACAGCACGTTGATGCGCGCCCGCACGTCCTCGCCGCGCTTGGTGTCGTGGGTGGCGGTGGCCGACAGCGCGTGGGGCGAGCGGCGCAGCCGCTCGGCGTTGGCGGCGTGGAACTCGGCCAGCGAGGTGCCGAGGCGGCTGGCGTCGCCGCCCACCTCGTTGAGCGAGACGAGCCGGTTGAACCGATACAGCACGGTGTCCTCGTAGCCCTTGGCGGTGATGGGCCCGGTCAGCTGCTGGAAGCGCCGCACGAAGTCCACCCGCTCTTCCCGGTCGGCCTCGGTCGCCCAGTCGGGGAAGCGCAGCGTGAGCACGTCGTGGATCCAGTCGTAGACGGACTCGCTCATGGTGGGCGTCCGCCGCTTGGCGCGCGCGACCGCGCGCGCGATGTACTCACGGTCCCGGGCGCTCACCAGCGTCGAGTCGCCGACCGTCTGGCTCCGGAGGCCGGGCGCCGCCGCCCCGCCGCCGGGATCGGCGGACTCGCCGACGTAGGTGCGGTAGACCGGGAAGGCGGCGATGATCTCGCGCAGGGCGGTGGTGAGGCTGCCCAGCGTGAAATCGCGGGACGAGCGGTGCTTCTCGGAGATCCGGTTGAGGCGATGGCTGAGCACGTTCAGCTCGGACGCCATCGACGTCTCCATGACGAGGCGCTTGCACTCGTCGACGACCTCCGAGAACGGCGGCCGCACGCCGATGGTGCGCGCGTAGCCCTGTTCCAGGGCCCGGGCCTGGCTGCGGTCGACGAAGATGCCGTTGACGAGGTTGAGGAACTCGTAGCCCGTCGTCCCGGCGGTCGGCCAGCCCTCGGGCAGATGCTCGCCGGGGGCCAGGATCTTCTCGGCGACGACGTAGAAGTCGCCGGCGCCGTCCTCGAGCCCGAGCGCGCGGGCACAGCCCCGTTGCAGGCGCCGGAAGTACTCGGCCGGCGCGTAGAGGCCGTCGGGGTGGTCCACCCGCAGCCCGGTGACGGCGCCCTCGCCGACGAGCCGGAAGACCAGGCGGTGCGTCTCGGCGAAGACCTCGGGCGCCTCCACCCGGATGGCGGCCAGCTCGTTGATGTCGAAGAACCGCCGGTAGTTGATCTCCTCGCCGGCGACGCGCCAGTACGCGAGGCGGTAGGCCTGGGCGGCGAGCAGCGCGTCGAGGAGGTCGAAGCTGCGGGGATCGCCCGGCGTGCCGTTGAAGGTTTTCAGGTTGTCCTCGACGAACTCGCGCACGGCCGGGGAGGCGGCGAGCAGCGCGGCCAGGCGCGTACGCCCGATCTCCACCTCGCGCCGGCGGGCGGCCATCCGGTCGGGGTCGGTCTCGGTGTGGGGTGGAATGGTGGTGAGCCAGCCGATCAGGGATTTCAGCTCCACCAGGTCGGGGTGCTCGGGCCCCAGGCGCGCTTGCAGCTCGGCCAGCCGGTGGCCGAGCACCCGCCCCCACGAGCGCGGCGCCAGCGGCATCACGTGGTCGTAGTAGCGCACGCGGAAGCTGCCGTCCTCGAGCGCGAGCTGCAGCTGGCCGGAGTCGAGCACGGCGCCGTACTGGTCCCCGAGGATCGGCAGCAGCACCTTGCCGGCCAGCTCGGCCTTCACCGGCGCCCAGTCGATGTCGAAGTACACGGCCGACGGCGCCGCGGGGCCGTTCTCCAGCACGTCCTGCCAGCGCGCGTTGCGGTTGCCGGCGATGCCCATGTGATTGGGCACGAGGTCGATCAGCAGCCCCATGCCGCGGGCGCGCAACGCCTGGGCGAAGCGCTGGAAGGCCGCCTCCCCGCCCAGCTCCGCACGCAGGCGGTTGTGATCGCTCACGTCGTAGCCATGGCTGGCGGTCGAGGAGGTCTCGAAGAAGGGCGAGGTGTAGCAGTCGCTGACGCCCAGCCGCTCCAGGTAGTCCAGCAGCGCGGCCGCGTCGTCGAAGGTGAGGTGGGGACCGAGCTGCAGCCGGTAGGTCGCCAGCGGCACCCGCATCAGGGGGCCTCCGCGGCGAGGTTGAAGCCGAGCGCCTCGCCGAGCGGGCCGAGGACGGCTCGCGCCTCGGCCCGCGCCTGCCAGATCTCGAAGAAGCGGTTCTGCGTGCGCCACAGCCCGAACCGCAGGCCGAGCGCGGTGGCGTCCTCGACGAGCCGCCGGGCGTGGGCCGCGCGCTCGGCGGTCGGCTCGGCGGCGAGGGCGTCCAGGGCGCGATCGACCAGGGCCTGCATCCGGGGCTTGGCCGGCGCCAGGTCGAGCGTGAGCCCGAGCGCGCTGGCCTCCGCGAGGGTTTCCAGCAGCCGCTCGGGCAGCGGACCGACACCCTCCACCCGGGCCAGCTCGTCCAGGGTCTGCTGCTCGAGCACGTGGCGGGCGACGATGGCCAGCGCCTCGGGGATGGGGGCGTCGGCCTCGCGCAGGTACCGCACCAGCTTGCGGTTCTCCTCCCAGATCGCCCGGTACGTGGCCTCGTGCCGCTCCAGCACGGAGGCGGTGACCCGGGCCAGCACGCGGCGCCGTTCCTCGAGAAACAGGTGGGGCAGGGCGAACGGCTCGCCCGGGAAGTGCTCGTCGAGGCCGCGCACCATGTCGGCCAGCGAGTAGCGCGCGTAGCGGCGCAACAGGTCCTCCTTCATGCGGTCGTAGGCGGCCCGGCCCTCCCAGGCCCGCAACGCGCAGGTGAAGTCGTGGCCGCCGAAATGCAGGAGCGCGTACATCGCCTCCCGGCTCTCGCCCGTCACCTCCGCCTGCACGCGGACGTGGGCGATGCGCAGCGCGGTGGCGCCGTAGGCCTCGCGCGCCTCGTCCAGACGCTGCACGCGGTAGGCGTAGACGGCGGCGTCGTCGGGGTGCTCCTCGAAGAGGCCGGTGATCGCGTAGTGCGCCACCACCCGGCGCAGGTCGACGACGGCCGGCGCCACCAGGCGGCGAAAGACCTCGCCGCCGTCGCCGTAGCCCGCCACGTTGCTGGGCGCCGCCGCCAGCCGCTTCTCGAGCTCGGGCTCGTGATGGCCGGCGCCCAGGTCGCGCAGGTACTGCAGCACCATGGCCGCATATTTCAGGACCTGGACGGGCTCGATGCCCGAGATCTCGTCGAAGAACCAGCCGCACGAGGTGTACATGAGCAGCCGGTTGCGCTGCAGCTCGAGCAGGCGCCGAATCTCCAGGCGGGCGGTCTCGTCGAGCGGACCCCGGGCGTGCGCGGCCAGGAAGGCCTCGAGCGCCCCGGGACGGCGGTCGAGCACGACCCGCACGTAGTCGTCGCGCGCCGCCCACGGGTTGCGCAGGTGGACGGCCGCCCGGGCCTCGTAGAGCGGATCGGCCAGGTCGCGCAGCCAGTCGAGCGCCTCGCGCAGCGGCGCCCGCCAGCGCTGGTGGCGGTCGGCCCGGAACCGGCAGCCGCAGTCGGCCCGCCAGCGCTCGACGCCGTGGGCGCACGACCACGAGGTGTTCTGGTGGATCTGGGCCTCGTGGGTCGGCGGATGGGCGGCCAGGAAGGCGCCGTAGTTGGTCAGCTCGATCGAGTCGTCCGCCTCCAGCTCGGCGAGGGCGGCGGCCAGCGCCATCTCGCCGAAGCGCGAGTGGTGCCCGTACGACTCGCCGTCGGTCGCGCAGTGCACGAGCTGGGGCCAGTCGCGCGCCTCCGAGAACGCCGCCCGCAGCCGGGCGGCGAAGCGCTCGCCGTTCTCGAGCAGGTGCTCGAAGGCGATGGCGCGCGACACCGGCCCGTCGTAGAAGAAGAGCGCCAGGCTGAGGCCCCGGGGGCCCCGCCAGAGATAGGGCCGGCTGGGGTCGACGGCGTGGTTGATCTCGTCCCAGGCGCCGCCGGCCAGCGGGCGCACCCGCCAGGCCTGGGACGGCGCCAGGATCGTGAACTTCACGCCGGCCTCGGCCAGGACCTCGAGCGTCTCGTCGTCGACGGCCGTCTCCGGCAGCCACAGCCCCTCCGCCTCGCGGCCGAAGCGCAGCCGGAAGTCCTCCAGGCCCCAGCGCACCTGGGTCACCTTGTCCGCCCGCGAGGCCAGCGGCATGATCTGGTGGTTGTAGACCTGGGCCAGCGCGTTGCCGTGGCCGCGGGCGAGCACGCTGGCGCGGTCGGCCTCCCCGATGGCCCGCGCCACGCCCGGCGCCCGCCGCTCCAGCCAGGCGAACAGCGTGGGCCCGACGTTGAACGAGATCCGCTCGAAGTTGTCGACGATGTCCAGGATGCGGTTGGCGGCGTCGACGCGGCGGGCGGCGGTGTTGGGCGCGTAGCACTCGGCCGTGATGCGCTCGTTCCAGTCGTGGTAGGGGGCGGCCGAGTCCTGCACCTCGACGGCCTCGAGCCAGGGGTTCTCGCGGGGCGGCTGGTAGAAGTGTCCGTGGATGACGATCGCGCGGCGGGCGGCCACGGCGGCGGACTCTAGAATTCCTCCAGCCCCAGCAGGAACTCGCGGCGCCCGCCCCGCGGGACCACGACGATGCCGGAGGGATCGACGTAGTGCCGCCGGCGGTCGATCACCGGGTCCACGCCGATCTCGCTGTCGGCCGGGATGATGTTGAAGCGGTCGACGATCACGCGCTTGAGACGGGCGCCCTTGCCGACCGTGGTGTGATCCATGACGATGGAGTCCTCGATCACCGCCCCCTCGTTCACCCACACCGAGCGGCCCAGGATCGAGTTGCGGATGGTGGCCCGCTTGATCAGCGAGGCCTCACCGATGTGGGCGTTGTCGATGTCGCCGCCGATGAAGCGGGCGGGGGGGCCGGGGTGCTGGCCGGTGCGAATGGGCCACCAGCGGTTGTCGAGGTCGAAGCGCGGCGACTCGCCGAGCAGGTCCATGTGGGCGTCCCAGTAGGTCTGCACGGTGCCGACGTCGCGCCAGTAGCCGGTCTCCTCGTAGGGCTTGACGCCCGGCACCTCGTTGGCCTGGAAGTCGTAGGCGTACACCCGCCCGGTCGGCACCAGCTCGGGGATGATCGAGCGGCCGAAGTCGTGGTCGGTGCTGCGGCGCGCGTCGGCCAGCAGCGCGTCGACCAGCGCCTGGCGCGAGAAGAGATAGTTGCCCATCGACACCAGGGCCCGCTCGGGATCGCCCGGCATGCCCTTGGGGCGGGCCGGCTTCTCCTCGAAGGCGACCACGCGGCCGCTGCGATCGACCTCCAGCACCCCGAACTGGGTGGCGTCGCGGCGCGGCACCGGCCGGGCGGCCACCGAGACGTCGGCGCCCGATTCCTCGTGGAAGGCCAGCATCTGGTTGACGTCCATCCGGTAGACGTGGTCGGCGCCGAAGATGGCCACGACGTCGGGGTTGAAGTCGTCCACCACGTTGAGGTTCTGCAGCACGGCGTCGGCGGTGCCCCGGTACCAGGCGGGGCCGAAGCGCATCTGGGGCGGCACCACGGTGATGAAGTAGTCGGGCAGGATCCCGGTGGTGCGCCACGACATGCGCAGGTGCTCGATCAGCGACTGCGACTTGTACTGCACGAGGACGTAGAGCGCGGCCATCTCGGAGTTCACGAAGTTCGAGAGCACGAAATCCACGATGCGATACCGGCCGCCGAAGGGCACCGCCGGCTTGGAGCGGTCGCGGGTGAGCGGGTGCAGGCGCTCGCCCTTGCCGCCGGCCATGATCATGCCCAGGATGCGCGTTCGCCGCCGCGGCATTAGGGCGCGGGGGGAACTGCCCAGGTCGGGTTCAGGTCGGGGAAGACGAAGTCCTCGCGCTCGAGGCGGCGGAGGGTGTCGGCGGCCTCGACGGACAGTGGCTGGCCCTGGCGGAGCGTGTGGGCCATCTCGCTCAGCCGCTTGAACCCGGCGTAGTGCTCGGCCACCCGCCGCTCGGCGTAGTCGCGGGCGGCGCCGGTGGTGATGAGGAACTGCCAGTCGGAGGCCTGCAGCAGCATCAGCTCGCGGGAGGCCTGGCTGAGCACCCGCGTGAGGGCGGGGTCGCCGCCGTCGCCGAGCTGCAGGTGGTCGACCCACTCGCGCTCGGCCGAGTACACGCGGTCCCACGTCCACTCGGTGTCGCGGTTGAGCCACACGCGATGGTCGCCGCCCTCGCCCCACGAGCCCTCCGGCAGCTGCAGCGGACCCTGCGGCGGCACGACCGCGAGCGCCTCGCCGAGCGTCATCGGCCGCACGCCGTTGCGCGACATCTCGCGCACGATCTGCTCGAGCCAGAGCGGTCCCTCGAACCACCAGTGGCCGAACAGCTCGGCGTCGTAGGGCGAGCACACCATGCCGCCGCGGCCGCCCCGGGCCTGCTCGATGGTCTCCTTCACCAGGCCCACGAAATGGCCGGCCTGCAGCCCGACCTTCTCGGTGGCCACCTTGGGGTCGTACACTTGCTTGGTGCCGAGGTCGCCCGAGCTGTCGGTGATCTTCCAGAACCGCAGGCCGCCGGGGAAGTGCTTCTTGTGGAACTCCAGGTAGCTGTACTCGCCGGGGTACCCGCGCTCGCGGCTCCACACCTGCACCGTCGAGCGAGGGTCGCGGATGAAGGCGATGGCCGAGCCGGTGCCGCCGCGCGAGGCGACCCGGTACGGCTCGTAGGGCGAGCGCGGCTCGACGGCCGGCATCGGCGAGGTGGCCTCGCCGACCTCGCCCCGCCGGCCGATGAAATCACGGTAGAGGAACACCGGCTCGCCGGCCGCGACCAGGTGGGAGTCGGCCACGAAGTACTCGAGGCCGTGGGCGGCCAGCAGCTCCTCGATGCCCGGCCGCATGCGCCGCTCGCGCCCGCGCTCGGGCCCCGCCGGCGCCGTCCACTCGTAGCGCGGCCGGTAGGCGCACTCGGGCAGCCAGATGCCCCGGGGGGCCCGCCCGAAGTGGCGCGTGTGGGTCTCGACCGCGGCGCGCAGCTGCAGGTGGATGGACTCGTCACGGGAGAGCAGCGGCAGGTACCCGTGGGTGGCCGCGCACGTGATGAGCTCGAGATGGCCGCCGCGCTGCAGCTCGGCGAACGTGCCTGGAATATCGCCGCCGATGCGGCGGTGCAGCTCCCACATGCGTTCGTAGAATTCTTCCCAGAAGTACGTCAGATCGACGATCGCCGGCTGGCCTTCCGTCTTGAAGTGCTCGCGGCTCTCCTGGCACGCCCGCCGCACGTTCTCGTAGTAGAAGGACAGCTCCTTCTGGAACTCCGGCGAGGCGAGCTGCTCGGTGAGCACGGGCGAGATGTTGATCGTCCACTTCGGCGACAGGCCCTCGGCCACCAGGCGGTGGGCGGTCTCGAGCAGCGGGAGGTAGCATTCGAAGGTGGCCTCGTTCAACCAGTCGCTGCCGTGGGGCCAGCGGCCGTGATTGACCACCATCGGAAGATGGGTGTGGAGGACCAGTGAGAACGGGTAGCTCATCCGTGGATACCTTTCGCCTTGGGCCGTGCCCTGCCGCTGAGGCGACCAAAGGCCATTGGACCGTATGAAGTCGCTCGGCGCAAGCCTTCATCTCGGCGCCACCCTTCACGAGACCGGCACGACGTTCCGGGTGTGGGCGCCCCGCTGCCGATCGGTGGACGTCGCCATCGAGGGCCGCCGCCCCGAGCCCCTCACGCCGCGCGAGGACGGCCTGTTCGAGCGCACGGTGGGGGGCCTCGCCGCCGGCAGCCGCTACCAGTACCGCCTGGACGGCGAGCGCTACCGGCCGGACCCGGTGTCCCGCTTCCAGCCCGAGGGGGTGCACGGACCCTCGGTGGTGGTCGACTCCGCCCGGTTTCCGTGGACCGACCAGGGATTCCGCGGCCACGCGCTGGCCGACCTGGTCATCTACGAGCTGCACGTCGGCGCCTTCACGGCCGCCGGCACGTTCGAGGCCGTCGTCCCGCACCTGCTCAGCCTGGTCGACCTCGGCGTGACCGCCATCGAGCTGATGCCGGTGGCCGAGTTCCCGGGCTCGCGCAACTGGGGCTACGACGGCGTCCATCTCTATGCCCCGCAGTCGACCTACGGCGGCCCCCGCGGCCTGCGCCGGCTGGTCGACGCCGCCCACGGGCATGGCCTCAGCGTCCTGCTCGACGTCGTCTACAATCACCTCGGCCCCGAGGGCAACTACCTGGCCGAGTACGGCCCGTACTTCACCGACCGCTACAAGACGCCGTGGGGCGGCGCGATCGACTTCGACGGCCCCGACAGCGAGGGCGTGCGGCGCCACGTCGTCGACAACGCCCGGTACTGGGTGCGCGAGTTCCACGTGGACGGCCTCCGCCTGGACGCCATCCACTCGATCTTCGACGCCAGCCCCGTCCACGTCCTCACCGAGGTGGCCGAGGGGGCCCGCGAGGCGGCGCGGCTGCGCGATCGGCCCATCCACGTCATGGCCGAGTCGCACGACAACGACCGCAAGATCGTGCTGCCGGCGGCCGAGGGCGGGCTGGGCCTGGACGCGGTCTGGTCCGACGACTTCCACCACGCCGTCCACAGCCGGCTCACCGGCGAGCGGGGCGGCTACTACGTCGATTTCGCGCAGGGCCGCGGCCTGGCCCGCGCCATCGCCGAGGGCTTCGCCTACCAGGGGGAGCCCTCGGAGTACTTCGGCCGGCCCCGCGGCACGCCGAGCGCCGACCTCGGCGGCGAGCGCTTCGTCATCGCGCTCCAGAACCACGACCAGGTCGGCAACCGCGCGGTGGGCGACCGGCTGTCGACGATCGTGCCGCTCGCCGCGGCGAAGATGGCGGCCGCCCTGCTGTTCGCCGCCCCGGCCCTGCCGCTGCTGTTCATGGGGGAGGAGTACGGCGAGACCTCCCCGTTCCAGTTCTTCACCTCGTTCCTGGACCCCGCCCTGGTCGAGGCCGTGCGCGGGGGGCGCGCCGCGGAGTTCGCCCGCTTCGGCTGGGAGGGCAAGATCCCCGATCCCTCCGAGCCGGCCACCTTCCTGCGCTCGCGCCTGAGCCATCCACTGGCGGGCGCGCCCCGCCACCGCGAGCTGCGCGAGTACTACCGCCAGTGGCTCGGCCTGCGGCGCAGCCATCCCGCGCTCGGCGCCCACGGCAAGGAGCGGGCGCAGTGCGAGACCGACGCGACCGGCAGCGTCCTCACGCTCAGTCGCCCGGGGCCGGATGCCGCCGGCGTGCGGCTGGTCGCCAACCTCACGGCGGCGCCGCAGCCGCTGACCCCCCCGGCCGGCGGGCGCGTGCTGCTCGACAGCGAGGACAAGCGCTTCGCCGGCGCCGCACCCTCGCGGCCGCTGGCGCCGTACCAGGCGATTCTCTACGAGATGGGGCGCTGATGACGTTCGCGGAGCGTGGTGACGCCGGGGGTGGGGCGCGGGGGTCGCGGGCGCGCCAGCAGGGCTCGCCTGTCGCCGTAGCTCGCTCCGGGCGCGGCTCGCTCGGGCCCCCCATCCCCCGGAGGGGGCTGGGGCGCGGACCAGTCGAATCGGTGGCGGCTCGCTCGCCGCACCCGGAGCGGCAACGGCG
>DASWJN010000325.1:0-10176 GCA_036397135.1 Candidatus Methylomirabilota bacterium | reverse complement strand
CCCTCGACCAGCGCTGAACCATTCCACCACGGAGCATGACGTCATGCTTCAGACGATCATGATCGTTCGACGTCGGCGGGCCGGCTTCAGCCGGCCCGCCGGACGGGTTCATGCCGCCGGCGCCAGCACGGCGCCGAGGGCCTTCTGCACACGCTCCTGCTGGGCGGGCGTCGTCACCAGGCCGAACAGCTCCTGGAAGTTCGGGTGGGTGACGCCGCTCTCGATGAACGTGTACCGCTTGGCCGCCAGCACGCCGGCGTAGACCTCCTGCCGCTCGCCCTCGCTGAGCGGGCGCCAGAGGCAGGCCTGGAGGTTCTGGACGTCGAGCCCGGCCTGCGTCTGGAGCAGGCCGTCCACCGCGCCGACCAGGTCGATGAGGTCGTCGACGGCGCGGTCCTTGTCCGCCTCCGTCATGTGCCGGAAGGCGCGCAGCGTCTCCAGGTGATCTATGCGGGCGTGCTGCGACTCCTCCAGCCAGTGCGACCGGAAGATGTGCCGCGTGAACGGGTCGAGCGACTCGTCGTTCTCGAAGCACGTCAGGTAGTGCCGCTGCGTGAACCACTCGATGGCCGCCGTCAGCAGGAGCACCGCGCCCGTGTGCTTGCTGAGCACGGTTCGGGCGACGTCGGCGGCGCCGGGCAGCAGCGCGAGCGGGAAACCGACGGCGGCGTCGACGCCGGCCCGGATCTCCCGGAACAGCGTCATGTGCTTGACCTCCTCGGCGGCGAAGTTGGTCAGCGCGTCGAAGGCGTCGCGGTTGTCCAGCTCGAAGTCGCGCGCGAGGGCGACCATCTTGGGCGCGATGAACTCCTCGACGTAGCCGAACAGGTGGGCGTAGGCGCCCATCTCCACCTGGCTGAGCTTGAGCTTCTCGGCCGGCGCCAGGCAGGCGATCCGGTCGGCGCCGGACAGCTGCGCGGGCAGCCACCGGCGCGAGGGGTCGAAGTGCCGGCCGCCGATCACGTCGCTGATCTTCCAGTTGACCCGATACGACTTCTGCAGGCAGTCCGCGTACGAGTACGTGCTCATCTCAGCCCTCCACCACGAGCCGGGCGTCGATGGCGACCGGCCGCGAGATGTTGAAGTAGTTGGGCGACGTCTTCGCCACCGTCTCGTGGATCTCCTGGAACTGCGCCGGGGTGCCGTCGCCCTTGATCCGGACGACGTAGCGGATGGTGTCGTAGCCCGGCTTCACCGCGGGGTCGATGCCGAGGAATCCGCGCAGGTCGAGCGAGCCCGAGGTCTCCACCTCGACCTTCTCCAGCGCGATGCCCTTCACCGACGCGCCCGCCACGTAGCCCACCGTGATGCAGGCGTTGAGCGCCGACATCAGCAACTCCTGCGGATTGGGCGCCGTGTTGCGGCCGAGCAGCTCGAACGGCTCGTCGGCGTCGATCGTGAAGCTCCGGTGCACCTCCTGGCCGCCGATCGTGTAGGACTCCACCGCCGTGCGGCTGCGCGTCTGCCCCTTCCATTCCGTGCGCACCCGGAACTCCACCTGCCCCTTGGCGGGGTCGCGCTCGATCTCGCGCATCACGTCCGCCAGCGCCTGCACGTCCAGCCCGTTGACCTGTCGTCCCGTCACCACCGTCGCCATGCCTCGGTCTCCCTTCCGCGGTTCCCCGCGCGTGTCGTTCGTCACGCGGGTCACCATAGGCAAACGCGATGCCGGAGCAGACCGCTGGAATTTCAAAGAGTTACGCGGCGGTGGGCGGAAACCGGGCGGCGGACGGTTTGGGCGGTTTCGGCGGATTCGTCAGTTACGGGACGACGGGATCAGCGTGGCGAGGCGCACGGCCAAACAGCGCCTCGCCGTTCTTCCAGGCGATCCGCTCGGCGACGTCGGCCGGCAGGTCGGCCAGCCAGCCGCGCGACCAGGCGGCGTGCTCGGGCACGTAGTGCCAGCGCTCGGGCACGAGCGTGTCGGTGCCCACCACCGCTTCACGCCCGCCTTGCGGAGGATCGCGACCGCCTCCTTCGGCGGCACCACGTCCCAGGCGTCGTGGCTGTCGTGGATGTGGGCGTCGACGATGGGCAGCTCGGCGGCGGCGAGCGCGGGTCCGCCGAGCAGGACGAGCACCGCCACGGCCTTGACCATGGGGGGCGCCTCGGTTGGGCCGGATCGTACCCCGCCGCACGAAACGCGTACCGATCGGCCCGAGACCTGCTAGGGTGGGAGCAACGTTATGACAAGGCTTCGAGACGCCGTTTGCCCCAGCTGTGGTAGCGAGGTCAGCGTCACCTACTGGCCCTACAACATCCCCCTCTACACGGTCCACCTCGTGCGCGGCTCCAACCGCGACTGCCGCCAGTCCCTCCGCCCCGTCGTGGATCGCCCGGAGAACAAGTCGCCGCAGCCGGCCTCGTGAACCCGACGACCTACCGCGTCGTCCGCCACGACCGCAGCGGCGAGCTGTGGGTGCTGCGGGTGGAAGCCGACACGCTGACCGGCGCCTTCGGACCCCTGCCGGACCGCCAGATTCCTCGCGCGCTGGCCGACCTCGCCTACGAGGAGCATCCCGACGACCTCACCTGGATCCTCCAGGCCTGGGAACACTTCGAAGTGCTCGCCGCGCACTGACGCTCGTTTACCACCGGCCTCCCCGCGAGAACCCTCCACCGCCGCCGCCGGAGGGACTGCGGCCCCCGCCGGACGTGGCCTTCTCCACCCGGATCTGGCGGCCATCGAGCTCCTTGCCGTTGAACTGCGCGATGGCCTGGTCGGCCTCGGCGGCCGTCGACATCTCCACGAAGCCGAAGCCGCGCGACTGACCGGTCGCACGGTCGGTGACGACGGCGGCCGATTCGACCTGGCCGGCCTGTGCAAACGTCGCCCGGAGCGTGTCGGTCGACGTCGAAAAGGAAAGACCGCCGATGAACAGTTTCTGCGCCATGGGACACCCCCTCGTTCTGGCCCGCCGGGACGGACCGCGCGGACGCGCTCACCGTACCAGAATCGGCGGGGTGGCGATCAGATAATTTATATGACTGATATATGATATATAGTGTAGGGGGAGGCGAGCCCAATTGTTTGAAGACGAGACGCGGGTGCTCATCGTCCTGGCGGGGGATCTCGTGGATCGCGCGCGAAGTGTCGCCGGCCGGGCGACGACGTCGATGAAGCTCCCGGTGAGCCTGCAGATCGTCCTCCGGGCGCTCATCGAGGAGGGGCTCAAGCGGCCGGGAGACCCCGCGCTCCTGGCCAACGTGGGCCGCCAGGCGGAAACGGTCCGCCGCATTCGAAGCGAGGCGCGACGCCAGCCGACGGCGCAGAGCGCCCCGCGCCGCCGCGCCGCGCAGCCGACCGCCGGCTCGCGCCGGTCATCCTGAGGGAGGTCACCGAATGAGCGAGGCGTGGGTCATCCCCGTGGTCACGATGGCGCTGACGCAGGTCGCCGTCATCGCCACGTCCATCTATCTGCACCGCGCGCTGGCGCACCGGTCGCTGGACCTGCACCCGATCGCCGACGTGGCCTTTCGAGCCGTCTTGTGGCTCACGACGGGGCAGTGCCGGCAGGAATGGGTGGCGGTCCATCGCAAGCACCACACCTTCACCGATCGCGAGGGGGATCCGCACAGCCCGCGCCTGCTCGGCTTCTGGCGCGTCCAGCTCTTCAACGTGGCCTACTACATGCGCGAGGCCAGGAACCCGCAGACCCTCGAGACGTTCGCCCCCGACCTCCGGCCCGACCGTCTCGATCGCGTGCTGTTCTCCCACGGCGTCCTCGGCCTCGTGGTCGGGCTGAGCCTGCTCTGCGCCCTCATGGGGATCGGGCCCGGCCTCGTCGCGGGCCTCGCCCACGCCCTCCTGTACGTCTTCGTGATGGCGCCCCTCATCAACGCGCTCGGCCACTGGCATGGCACCAAGAACTTCGAGAACACCGCGTACAACTGGCGGCTCCTGGCGTGGATCACCGGCGGCGAGAGCCTCCACAACAATCATCACGCCCACCCGCGCTCGGCCAAGTTCAGCGTGCGGCGCTCGGAGTTCGATCCGTCGTGGCCCATCATCCGCTCCCTGGCGGCCGTCGGCCTGCTCGCCATCCAGGGACCGCCGGTCGCCTGGGCGCGCACGGCGCCCCGGAGAGACTCGTGAACGTCGTCGCCTTCTCGACGCCCCACGAGCAGGACTGGCGGTGGCGCATCGTGGACCATGGGGGTGAAACCGTCGAGGAGTCCTCGCTGAGCTTTTCGACAATGGCGCTGGCCATGGCCGCCGGAACGGAGCGAATGCACCTCCGCCGGGACCGCGACCGACCAACCCTGGCGCGGACGCCATGGCGCCGGCGTCGCTGATCGAGCGGAGCGTCATGGCGCTCGCGGCCGCCGCCGGGGATTTCTCGTGGCCCGACTTCGATCGCTGGCAGGCAGTCTTCACCGCGGACGCGGTCTTTCCGGCCCGGTGGGACGGCCTCCACGCCGCGCCCCCGCCCTGGACGCCGGAGGCGGAGGCCTACCAGCGGCGGAAGCGAGAGCTCTTCTCCGAGTGGCTCGACATGCTCGCCCGTCGGTCCACGGTGCTCGCGCACTACGCCCGCCAGGGGATGGGGGCCCGGATCGTGCGGCAGGACGCCGGACCCGCGTGTCCGGTGTGCGATCGCTTCGACGCGCGCGAGGTCGGGCCCAATCTCGACACCGTACCGCCGTTCCATCCGGGCTGCCGCTGTGTGCTCCTGGCGGTGCACACGGCGCCGGCCCGCCGCCGCCGGAGGGCGTACGAGCGCCCTCGTTCCCGCGCGCGCTGAGCGCCGGCGGCCTCAGCCCCGTGGCTCCATGCAGTACTGGGGGAGAACGATCTCTCCCAGAACCAGGAGGTGTCTCATGCGGCTGCAAGCACCATGGCTCAAACCAGCGGTCTGGGGTGCGATCATCGGCGGCGTCTTCACCATGATCGTCGGCTTCTCGTGGATGGGCTGGGTCCTCGGCGGGACGGCCGAGCGGATCGCGATGGAGCGCGCCAATGCCGCCGTCGTCGTCGCGCTCACCCCGTCCTGCGTCTCGCGGTTCATGCAACAGCCCGACGCGGCCGGAAAGCTCAAGGAGCTGCAGACGACCGACTCGTGGCGGCAGCGCGAGTTCGTCGAGGCGGGCGGCTGGGCCACGCCGAGCGGAGACAAGACGCCTCACTCCGGCGTCGCGAACGCGTGCGCCGAGCAGCTCGTGAACGTCAAGTGAACTAGCCGCACGGGCGAACGCGGCGGGACCCTGGAGGAGCGGCCTGCGCGAGGTCGCTCCTCCCCTGCGCCCGGTCAGGCGATCGGGTACATTGGGCGGCACGATCTCGAAGGAGGAGCCCGATGGCGACGATTCTCTACGTGGGGACCGCGGGCAGCGATGACCCGACCCGGGCCGGGCTGCCGTTCAACTTCGCGCTGGGCGCCGCCGAGGCCGGCCACCAGCCGCAGATCTTCCTGGCCGGCGAGGCCGCCTACCTGATGAAGGACGACGTCGCCGCCGCCGTCATGCCGGTGGCGATGCCGCCGCTCCGGGAGATGCTGGAGGCGGTGGTCGGCAAGGGCGTCCCCATCTTCGTCTGAGGGCGGTGCTCCGTGGCCCGTGGGGTCACCGACGCCGATCTGAAGACCAAGAACGCGCAGTTCATCAATCCCAAGGTCTTCGCCGAGAAGACGGTGGCCGCCGACAAGGTCGTGTCGGTGTAGACGGTCAGCGGCCGACCGCCTCCAGCGCCGCCTCGAACACGCCGAGCGCGTGCTCGACATCCGCCTCGGTGTGCGCGCACGACACGTAGATCTTCGTCGCGCCTTTCAGCACGCCGCGCCGCAGGCAGGCCTCGTTGAACAGCCGGAGCTTCGCCAGGTCGTTGGTCAGCGTCGCCCGGTAGTCGACGATCGGCGTGTCGGTGAAGAAGATGTCGAAGCACGTCGGGTGGCCGACGACCTGCGAGGTGACGCCGGCCTTCCTCGCCAGCTCGGCCAGCCCCGCCATCAGCGCGCCGCCGACCGTGCGCACGCGGTCGTACACGCCCGGCTGCCGCAGCTCGGCCAGCGTGGCCAGCCCGGCCGCCGCCGCCACCGGATTGCCGTTCAGCGTGCCCACCTGCGACACGTAGGCGCCCTTGCCGTCCAGGCGCGGATCGAAGCACTGCATGAGGTCGGCGCGTCCCACGACGGCGGCCAGCGGGAAGCCGCCGCCCACGATCTTGCCGTAGGTGGCGAGGTCGGGCGTCACGCCGTAGACCTCCTGGGCGCCGCCGTAGGCGAACCGGAACCCCGTCACCACCTCGTCGAAGATCAGCGGGATGCCGTACCGCCGGGTGGCCGCGCGCACGCCCTCCAGGAACCCCGCGCTCGGCGCGATCACGCGCTGGAACGGCTCGACGATGACGGCGGCGAGGCTGTCGGCGTGGACGGCGAGCAGCGCCTCCACCGTCGCCAGGTCGTTGTAGGGCGCGATCAGCACCTCGCCCTCGAGCACGTGCGGGATGCCGGCGGAGTCCGGCGTGGCGGCCGGAAACGCCTTCGGGGTCCGCGGCGTCGACGACATCAGCGCGTAGTCGTGGCTGCCGTGATAGCCGCCCTCGAACTTGAGGATCTTGTCGCGCTGCCGGAACGCGCGGGCCGCCCGCAGCGCGAAGAACGTCGCCTCGGTCCCGGTCGACGTGAAGCGCACCTGCTCGCCGCATGGCACGGCGCCGCAGATCTCGTCGGCCAGCCGGATGGCCGGCTCGTTGACGAGGAAGTAGGTCGTGCCGCGCTCGAGCTGCTCGGTCACCGCCCGGACCACGGCGGGGTGGGCATGGCCCAGGAACATCGGGCCCGAGCCCAGCAGGTGGTCCACGTACTCGCGCCCGCTGACGTCCCAGATGCGGGCGCCCCGCGCCCGCTTCACGACGAACGCGAGATCGTCGCGGAACCGCGTGGAGCCGAGCACGCCGCCCGGCAGTCGCCGGCCCGCGGTTTCGAGCAGCGCCGTCTCCTCCTGGCTGCGGGGCGTCGTCTCGGGCGTCATGGCCGTTACTGCTCGCCCGGCACGGTCCGGGGCGCCAGCGTCGCCTGCATCTTGCGCACGCCGTCCAGCATCTGGCTCAGCGCCCGCTCGGCATCCTCCAGCGGTTCCCGCTTGACCGGGGCGAGACGCCGCGAGTTCAGCCGGCCGCGGATGTCAGCCAGCAGGTCGTTGATCGTCCCCTCGCGCTCCTTCAGCGTCTCGGAGAGGTTCGCCAGCGCCTGCTGGTCCAGCGTCGCGGTGTCCGGGCCGGTGGCGGCGCCGGACACGACGCGCCAGGCGTCGGCCTGCAGCGTGTTGACCGAGGCGTCGGCGAACTCGGTCAGCCGCTGCGCGAGGTCGGCGAGGCCGGGATGTCGGTCCATCCGGGCGGCGGCCTCGCGGACCTTCTGCACGGCGGGCAGGAGCAGGCCGATCAGCACCGCGATGATCGCGATGACGACCAGCAGCTCGATGAGGGTGAAACCGTGAACGTTGCGGGCTCGGAGCGCTCGTCTCATGAGACGCCTCCTTATGACGTGAATCACCCCAGAGTGACGAGGCGGGTAGTATATGCGAGGAAAGGGATCCCCGGATCGACCCTCTACGCGCGGAGCGCGGCCGTCCAGAACGCGAGCATGTCGTCGCGGAACGCGGCGGCCTCCCCCTCCCGGCTGCCGAGGCTCGCTCCCTTGATGCCGTAGCCGGCCTTCAGGCCGTAGACCGCCACGTCGCGGTCGGTGAGCGCGGGATCGGGCTGGCCGGTGAGCGGAGGGATGCAGGCGCCATCGTCGGCGAGATAGGTGGTCGGCGCGCCGGGGGCGACGGCCGCCTCGGCCACGCGCACGACGGCCGTGCCGCGGTCGAAGCTGTGCGCGGCCCCCGCGAAGATGCGCATGGTGACCGTCCCTCCGAAGAGCCGGATCGCCTGGACGTGTCCCTGCACCTGCTGGACCGAGCACCAGTCGTCGCGATCGCCCATCAGCACGCGGATGCGGGCTGTCCCGACGCCGGGATCGAGGAACTGATGCCCGCTCCAGGGGTAGGCCGCGAGCACCGCCGCCAGCCCCCGCCCCCGGCCGACGACGGCGTCGGCGAACCGGCGCGTGGCCGCCGTGAGCACCGCGGAGCCGCCCCGGCTGTGCCCCTGGGCGCCGATGCGCGCGGGATCGATCTCCGCCAGCGCCGACAGCACTTGCCAGGCCGCGAGCACGTCGTAGGCGCTGGCGGCGAAGGAGTACTGCGTCTGGTTGGCGACCGTGGAGGTCACCCCACGCCCGCCGAAGGGATCGAGGACGAACGCGGCCATCCCGGCGCCGGTCAGCGTCTCGGCGTGCGCCAGGTGTGAGGGCGCGACGCCCAGGCTCCCGGGCACGACGATGACCAGCGGCAGCCGGCCGGTGTCGGTCGTGCCCGGGGGCAGGAACAGCTTGCCGTCGATGATCGTCCGCGGCATCTCGGCGGGCGCGGACACCGCCTGATAGTAGTTGCGCGGCGAGGCGGACGGCACGTCGATCGTCCGGCCGGGGGCGCCGCCGGCGAAGGTGATGGCCTGGTCGCGGAAGCGGGCGGGGCTGGTGGTGGCCGTCATCGGATCGTCTGCGCGAAGCGCTCCATCCGCTCGAGCGTCTCGGCTTCGAGGTCGATCTGGCCGTCGATGCCGACCTCGCGGCCCTGACCCGGGCGCTCGTGCAGGCGTTTCCGACCTGGTTCGGGCTCAGCCTCTTCGCGGGCGTCGAGCAGCCGATCTCCTTCCGCCGCAGAATCCGCCCGCGCCACGCAGCCCAGGGTTGCGGGACGTGGCAGAATGCGGTTTGATGTCGCTCGACCGTCCCGACCCGGCGCTGGTCACGCGTCTCCTGAGCCGCTACGTGCCCGTCCATCTCAGCGTCGCACTCGATCACCTCGCGGAAGGCGATCGCCGGGCCCTCGGCAAGCTGGTGGACGCGGCCGCCTGGATCGACCGCATCTACTGGAAGCAGCGCTCGGACGTCGGCGGGCGCCTGAAGGAGCGTCTGGCCGGCTTGCGCGACGCGCACTCCCGGGACCTCGAACGGCTCCTCGCCCTCAACTTCGGGCCGTGGGACGAGTTCGACGGCGGCCGCCCGTTCTGGGGGAATCACGAGCGCCCGCCCGGAGGCGCCCTGTACCCCGCCGATCTGACGCGCGAGGAGTTGGACGGATATCTCGCCCGGCATCCCGGGGAGCGCCCGGGGCTGCTCAGCCGGACCACCCTCATCCGTCGCCGGGGCCAGGACCTCGTGGCCGTCGCCTACACCGACGCCTACAAGGACGAGCTGGCCCACGCCGCCGCCGCCCTCCGCGAGGCTGCCGACCTCGCCACCCATGCGCCCTTTCGCGCCTTCCTGCGCGCCAGGGCCGAAGACCTGGTGGCCGGCACGCTCGCCCGGAGCGACGCGCTCTGGATCGACGCGACCGAGAGCCCCATCGACATCGCGATCGGGCCCTACGAGGTCTACGACGACGCGCTGCTCGGCCTGAAGACGTCGTACGAGGCGACGATCATGCTCCGCCATCCGCTCAGCGAGCGGCTGCGCGAGTTCCGGGCGATGGCCCCCGAACTCGAACGGAGGCTCCCCGGAGCCGCCCCTGCGGACGCCCGGCGGCGCGTCGAGATCGGCGTCTACGACGTGGTCCACGTGGGCGGTCTGACGAACATGGGTGGCAAGGCGGTGGCCGCCATGCTGCCCAACGACGAACGCGTGCGCACGGACGTCGGGGCAAGGTTGCTCCTGTTCCGCAACGTGATCTCGGCCAAGTTCGAGCCGATCCTGAAGGCACTGGCCGCCCGAGCGCTCCGCGGCGATCAGCTGGAGCTCGTGCGCGAGGAGGCGTTCCTCGACCATACGCTGCTGCACGAGATGGCCCACGCCTTGAGCAGCGGCCTGGTCCGGCGCGGGGATGGGCCAACCGAGACCACGGTCAACGAGGCCCTGCGCGAGCGCTACTCGACGATCGAGGAGTGTCGGGCCGACCTCCTTGGTCTGGTCTTCCTGTTCGGCGTCGCGCGCCAGTCGTCCGACGCCTCCGCCGCAGCCGTCACCTTCGTGGCCAACAGCGTTCGGGCACTCCGCTTCGGCGCCGGCGACGACTACAGCCGCGCCGCTGCCGTCATCCTCACCTACCTGCTCCGGGGTGGCGGAATCAAGCCGGACGCCGACGGCCGGCTTTCAGTCGACACCGACGCGGTCCATCGGGGGGTCGGCGAGC
>DASWJN010000324.1:0-30083 GCA_036397135.1 Candidatus Methylomirabilota bacterium | reverse complement strand
CCCTCGGCGACGCGCTCGCGCAGGAGGCCCAGCCCGACCCGCTCGTGGTTGACGAGCCCCACGAAGCCCATCGCCGCCGCCAGGCGGACGGCGTAGTCCAGCTTCGAGGGTGCGCCGAACCCCATCGACGCCGACGCGTCGACGAGCAGATGCAGGCAGAGGTCTTCTTCGTCCACGAAGAGCTTCACGTGCAGGCGGTCGGTCCGGCCGTAGATGTTCCAGTCGACGTAGCGCAGGTCGTCGCCGTGGCCGTACGCGCGGTAGTCGGCGAACTCCACGCTGTGGCCGCGGCGCGGGCTGCGCCGCTCGCCCTTGACGCTGCCGCGGAAGGTGCGCCTCGACAGCAGCGAGAGCCGCTCGAGCTGGGCGAGGAACTCGGGCGTGAAGAAGCTCGGGCGCGTGGCCGTGGGCACCGGCTTATCGCTCGTCGAGCGCCTGGAAGTAGTCCTTGATCTGGGAGTGGAAGTCGCGCGGGACCGATTCCCGGGCGATCGCGTCCTCCATCATCTTCCGGTACTGGCCGATGACCCCCAGGTACTGCAGCCGCGAGCCCATCTGCCCGCCCCGTCCGGTCATGTTGGTGTCGTAGCCTTCCTTGCGCCCGCGGCGTGATTCGCCCTCCACGCCCACGTCGTACGGGCTGCCGCGCAGCCGCTGCGTCGCCTCGCCCTTGGGGGAGGCGCTGCGGCCCTTGCCCGGCATCATGCCCTCGCCCTCGCCGAAGTCCTGGTCCTCCGGCCCGCCGCCCTCGCCGCCGCGCCGGTCGCGGCCCTGACGGCCGCGGCTCGACTCGCGGCCGCCCTTGAGGTTCTTGCCCGAGCGCGCGGCCTCGTCCTGGGCCCGCATCCTGTCGAGCGCGCGCTGCATGGCCTGCATCGCACGGTCCGGCTCGCCGCCCTCGAGGGCCTCCATGCCCTCGGACGCGTCGCCCTGCCAGTTGGCGCCGCCCTTGCGCCCCAGCCGCTCCATCTCCTCCAGCAGCTCGCGCAGCTTCTGGGGCGAGATCTGATCCGGGCGCAGGCCGCTGGAGAGCGATTTCGACTTGCGGAACATCATCTTGTACTGGCTGGTGGTGAAGTCGGACTGGAGATCGGGCAACCGGTCGGCTTGCTCGAGCAGCTTCAGCCGGTCGTCACCTTTCTTCAAGAAGCTCTGGAAGTCGGGCCGCTGCGACGACAGGGCCGTGTCCTTGAAGATGGCGGCGAGGTCGCCGCTCATGGCCGCGCCGGTGCCGCCGGCCCGGGTGGCGAACTCGCGCTCCTCCAGCGACGGCGGCTTGAGCCGCTCCTTGCTCGCCGGGCGCGCCCGGTCGTCCACCAGCGGCGTCCCCGCGCGTTGCTCGTTCTGCTCCTCTTCGCCGCCCATCGAGAAGCCCGGCAGCCCGGCCGAGGGCAGCGGGATGGCCGGGGCGAGTGCCAGCACCACCGCCAGCGCCAGCGGCAGGGGCAGGAATCGGCCGTCACGCGGGATCACGCGACGGGCCGCCGTGCGTGGCTCCAGACGCTCGATGCGCTGCAGGGTGTCGGCGATGAGCGCGTCCACGAGCGGCGTCCGGTCGGGCCGGTTCGCCCACTCGAGCGCCGTCGCCACGCGATCCTCCAGGCCCCACGCCCGATCGGCCAGCCGGGCGGCGTCGGCGGGTGGAGTCCGCTTGAAGGCCCCCCACAGGCCGCCGGCCAGCACGCCGGCGCCGAGCGCGCCCGCGGCCAGCGGCAGCGCCCAGGCGGCCAGCGGGTCCTTGAACGCCAGCGGCACGACGGCGGCGAGGCTGCCCCAGAAGGCGCCGCGCAGCGTGTAGTGCTCGAGGCGCCGGCGGCGGACCTGCGCGGCTACGCGCCTGACGAGACGGTCGAGCGGGTCCGAATGGGCCATCGATCCCTCCCGCATCAGCGGAGAAACGCTTCCTTGCCCTGGACAGTCACGGCCTCGGCGCTCTCGACGATCTGGGCGACCAGGGTGTCGACGTCGATGCCCTCGGCCTCGCCCTCGAAGTTCAGGATGATCCGGTGGCGCAGCGCCGGCGCCGCCAGCGCTTTCAGATCGTCGACGCTGACGTTGAAGCGGCCCTCGGCCAGCGCCCGCACCTTGGCGCCGAGCACCAGCGCCTGGGCGCCGCGCGGGCTGGCGCCGTACCGAACGAAGCGGCGCGCGACCTCGGGCGCGTGCTCCCACAGCGGGTGCGTGGCCATGATGATCGTGGAGGCCAACGCCCGGACGTGGTCGGCGATGGGGACCTCACGGATCAGCTCCCGGAAACCCAGCACCCGTTCTCCGCTCATCACGCGATCGACGCTGACCGGACGCGCCTGGGTGGTGCGGTCGATGATCGTGTTCAGCTCCTCGATCGCCGGGTACCGCACGCGCAGCTTGAGCAGGAAGCGATCGAGCTGGGCCTCCGGCAGCGGATAGGTGCCCTCCATCTCGATCGGGTTCTGGGTGGCCAGCACGAAGAACGGCGCCGGCAGGGGACGCGAGACGCCGCCGACGGTCACCGACGCCTCCTGCATCCCCTCCAGCAGCGCCGACTGGGTCTTGGGCGTGGCCCGGTTGATCTCGTCGGCCAGCAGGATGTGGGCGAAGATCGGCCCCTGCTGGAACTGGAAGTGCTTCCGGCCGTCGGCGTCCTCCACGATGATATTGGTGCCGATGATATCGGCCGGCATCAGATCCGGCGTGAACTGAATCCGGGAAAAGGAGAGCTCCAATCCTTCGGCAAGCGTCTTGATCAGCAGCGTCTTGCCCAGGCCCGGCACGCCCTCCAGCAGGACGTGGCCGCCGGCGAACATCCCGATGAGCACGTGGTTGATGATCTCCCGGTGACCCACGATGACTTTCTCGACCTCGGCACGGAGCCCTTCGAAGGAGGCGACGAAGTCCTGCACTCGGGCGTCCTGGGTCATCTGGGCTCCTCTCCCCTGGTGGCGCGACGGCGGGGTGCCGACCTGCTCATTTCCTCGCCATTATAAGGACCCTGTGAAGCTCCGCCTAGAGGGCACGTGGAAGCTTTCTTGGCAACTGGTGGCATGCAAGGGACACGCCAATGGCTACCTCACGCCATCACGATCGGCAGGAGGTTCCGGTATACCGCCAGGTAGCCTTCCGCCTCACGCTCCATCGGGTACTCACGCTCGATCAGCGCACGGCCGGCGCGTCCGAGCCGTGCCCGCAGCGCGGGATCGCGTGCCAGGCGCGCCGCCTGTGCGGCCAGCTGGGGCGGGTCGCGGAAGAGCAGGCCGGTGACACCCTCCACGATGAGCCCGTGATTGCCGGGAATGTCGGAGGCGAGCACCGCCCGCCCCAGCGCGAGAGCTTCCAGCACGGAGTTCGCCAGGCCACCCTCCGAGACCGAGCAGTTCAGCACCACGTCGGCCAGGCCGAGCAGCGAGGCCATCTCCGCGTGCGGGACTTCGCCCAGGTGGCGCGCCCACGGTCGCGACGCCAGGTCGCGCATCAGGGCCTCGCCCTCCACGCGATCGAGGATGGGGCCGGCATAGGCCAGGCGCACGCGCGGATCGGCGGCGGCGAGCGCATCGAACGGCCCGAGCGGGACCCGCGGCGCCTTCACCGGTCGGATGCCGGCCGGGAGCACGAACAGCAGGCGGTCGGGCGGCAGCGGCCACCGGCCGGCCAGATCGTACGGCGCCTGACCCGAGAACCGGACCGCCTGGGGCACGACGACGAGCCGCGCCCGGACGTCCGGCAACACGGCGGCGACGCGCTCGACGATGGAGGCGTGGAAGGCGGTGATGACGGCGGCGCCCTCGAGGGCCCGCCGGACCAGCGCGGCGTGCTCGGCGTCGAAGAGGTCGTGGTTGGCGTCGGTCCCGGTCAGCGTGACGACGAGCGGCACCTCCAGCCGCCGTGCCAGCCGGAGCGCCAGCGGGCCGGCTCGGCGGGCGTGAAAGGCGTGGACCAGCGCCGGACCGTACGCCTCGACGTCGCCTGTGGCCGCCTCCTCCGTCGTGCGGAACAGGTCCCACACGCGCAGATCCACGCCCCGCTCGCGCAGTCCGCGCGCGATCCGGTCCACGGTGATGGCATTGCCGCGGACGGAAGGGGGGGCGAAGGGGGTCAGGAGCGCCAGCCCGGTCATTGACGCGAGGATACCCGACGGGGGAAGGCCGCCCGGGGCGGGCCGTGAATCGACGGCGGTCCGACCAGCATCGATCTATAATGAGGACCGATGCCAGACTGTGGTTCCCGAGGGGTGTCCGAGATCGAGTGCCGGCAGATCGCCGAGCTGCTGGGTGACTACCTGGAGGGCTCCCTTCCCGGCGCCACCCGAGAGCTGATCGACTTCCACATCGATGGCTGTGCGCCCTGCGTGGCGTTCCTCAATACCTACCGAGGCACCGTGGACGCCACCCGCAAGCTGGCGGAGGTCCCGATTCCGGCCGAGTTGAAGAAGCGCCTCCTGGCTGTCCTCAAGAGCACGCGAGAGTGAATCGAAGGAGGCCTCGACGGCCCCCTTCGAAGCCGGCGCTCGAACACGGGCGACTTACGCGCTCAGCTCCTTCGAACTGATCGTGTAGCGAAAGGCGGCGGGGTCCAGGCTGTCCTTGCGCTCGTTGGCGGTCTCGGCTTGCGGGTACATCAGGAACACGATCGGCTTGCCTTGCGAGTTCGGCAGCTTCAGGTCGTGGGCGTAATTGTAGGCGAGCCAGTTCATCTCCCAGGCGCCGAACAGCTTGGCGCGGGCCTTCTGGACTGCGGGGTCGGTCAGCGGCAGATTGCCGCCGGCCTTCTCCTCGAGCACGACCTTCCGGACGTCGGCAG
Source organism: Candidatus Methylomirabilota bacterium (assembly GCA_036397135.1). Lineage (GTDB taxonomy): Bacteria > Methylomirabilota > Methylomirabilia > Rokubacteriales > CSP1-6 > AR5. Next base: position 25,307 of record DASWJN010000324.1, on the reverse strand, counting down.
GATCCACCGGCACCCAGCCGTAGCCGGTCAGATAGACCTCGGCCCGGCAGTGCTGGGCCCGGCTGATGTCGCCGCCCTTGCCCAGGCTCTTGAACTCCCCGGAATCCGCGCAGCGAACGCCGTAGACGTCGCGCGCCGGCAGACCGGCCGCGCGCGCCAGCCCCACGTAGAGCGCGTTGAGGTCGGCGCACTTGCCGCCGAGATAGCGCGTCTCCAGCATGGTCTTGATGTCGCCCAGGCCGCAACCCTTCACCTTGGGATCGCGGAAGGTGTTGTCCACGGTCCAGTCGTAGATGGCCTTGGCCTTGGCCAGCTCCGTGCCCCGGCCCTTGACGATCTGCTGCGCGGTCTCCCGCACGATGCCGTCGGTGGGCAGCAGCGCGGTGGGCTCGAGGTACTTCCGCAGCACGGCGGCGTCCTCCCGGGCCGCGGCCGCCGGTGGCCGGCTGACGTCGACGACCCGATCCCGCGTCGAGAACTTGCTGGTGATCTCGATGACCGGCGCCTTCTCCGTGCCCGGCCACTCGGCGTAGACGAATCCCGCGTCGTACTTCGGGTCGCGCTCCAGGCGCATGACGGCCGCGTTGCCCTTCCACGTGTCGCCGAGCCGGCGGAAGTAGTCCGTCTCGCCGAGCAGCGGCACCGGGATCCAGGCGCGCGTCACCCCGGACGGCGCCGCCGGCTCGATCTTCGAGAGCACCTCGAACGTGCGCCACTTCGGCTGCGCCTGCGCGAGCGCCACCCGCGCCGGCCCCGGCAGGCCGGTCGCCAGAGCGCCGGCCGAGAGCGCGAACCCGTGCTTGAGGAATCTGCGCCGTTGCATGGTCCCTCCCGAGGACGAAGCTGGAATGCGTCTTGGGATCGTGGCAGAGCGTATCGAGATTCGCCGGGAACACAAATTGGTAGCGTCGATAGCGGGCGCCGGACGGATTGGAAACGCCGATTCGCGGCGGGCCGGTCAGGCGCGGACGCGGATGATCGGCTCGGTCAGGACCTCGCCGATGTCCCAGCAACGCTCACCGGCCGCCGTGAAGGCGTCGAGGACGCCGGCGGCGCGGTCCCGGGAGATCGAGAACAGCAACCCCCCCGAGGTCTCCGCCTCGGTCAGCAACGCGGCCAGCGCCGGCGGCACGGCGGGATCGATGGTGAGGCGGGGTCCGAGGACGGCGTCGAGATGGCGGCGATTGCGCTTCATCCCGCCGCTGAAGTGCCCGGCGGTGGCCAGCGCCAGCGCGCCCGGCAACAGCGGCAGCCGCGCGGCCGACAGCGCCAGGCCGGCGCCGGAGGCCTCGACCATCTCGGCGGCGTGGCCCAGTAGCCCGTAGCCCGTGATGTCGGTGGCGCCGGTGGCGCCGAACTGGCGCGCGACCCGCGCGGCCACCCGATTCAGCCGGAGCATGCTGTCGATCGCGCCCTGGACCACCTCGGGCGGCGCCGCCTCGTCCTTGGCGGCGGTCGTGATCACGCCGGTGCCGAGGGGCTTGGAGAGGAACAGCCGGTCGCCCGGGCGCAGCCCCCCCTTGATGAACACGTGGTCGGGATGCACGCGCCCGGTGACGCACAGCCCGTACTTCGGCTCGGGATCGACCACCGTGTGGCCGCCGGCGATGACGCCGCCGGCCTCGGCGACCTTCTCGGCGCCGCCCCGGAAGACCTCGGCGATGATCGCCTTGTCGAAATCGCGCGGAAAGCCGGCCACCGCCAGCGCGAACAGCACCTCGCCGCCCATGGCGTAGACATCGGACATCGCGTTGACGGCGGCCACCGCGCCCCAGGTCCACGGGTCGTCCACGACCGGCGGGAAGAAGTCGACGGTCTCGACGATCGCCAGGTCGGGGCCGAGGCGGTAGACCGCCGCGTCGTCCGCGCGGCCGAGGCCGACGAGCAGGTTGCGCTCGGCCTCGGCCGACACGCCGAGCGGCCGCTTGAGCCCCGCCAGCACCTCCTGGAGATCTCCAGGAGCCATCTTGGAGGCTCAGCCCGCGCAGGCGGCGTACGAGGTCAGCCGGACCCGGCTCCCGGTCGTCATGCGGTTACGACGCCGGCCCGATCGCCTGGGATTCGACGAACGCCAGGAACGCCTGGGCCAGCGGCGAGCGGCTGCGGTCGCGGTGGGTCACCAGGTGGAAGGCCCGGGAGATGGTGATGTCGCGGAGCTTCACGCAGGCCAGCAAGCCCGCCCGGCACTCGTCCACCACGGCCCGCCACGAGATGATCGAGACCCCGACGCCGGCGCGCACCGCCTGCTTGATCGCCTGGGTCGACGCGATCTCCCCCACGATGCGGAACGCGGCCAGGTCCAGTCCCACGCCCTCCAGCGCCCGTTCGAACGCCTCCCGCGAGCCGGAGCCCTGCTCGCGCACGATCATGGGCTCGGCCTTCAGGTCGTCGAGCGAGACGGTGGCGCGGGCCGCCCACGGATGCTCGGCCGCCACCACGACGACCAGCTCGTCGGCCATGAGCTGGCGTCCCTCGAGCGCGCGGGCGGTGGGCGACGCGCCGACCACGCCCAGCTCCACGCGCCCCTCCGCCACCCACGCCTGCACCTCGCCGCTGCCGCCGATCCGCAGCGACACCGACACGTCGGGATACTTGGCGCGGAAAGCGCCGATGAGGGCCGGCAGCACGTACTCTCCCGGGATGGTGGAGCCGCCGACCACGAGCTCACCGCTCACCCGCCCCTGGAGCTGGGCCATCGCCTGCGTGGCCTCGCGGGACAGCGCCAGCATCCGCTGCGCGTAGCCGAGCAGCAGCGTGCCCGCGCGCGTCGGCGTGGCGCCGCGGCCGAGCCGGTCGAGCAGTTGCACGCCCAGCTCGTCCTCCAGCGCGCGGATGTGCTCGGAGACGGTCGGCTGGGTGAGGAACAACCGCTCGGCGGCGCGCGAAAAGCTGCCCAGCTCGGCGACCTTGACGAAGATCTCGAGCCGGCGCAGATCCAGGATCACCGGCTCGCCTCGCCGGCGGCTCGCACGACCATCAACGACGAAGGGCCCTGGCGGGCCCTTCGAGACGGCGGGTCACGGACGGACCGGAGCGGTCAGTGGCAGCCGCAGCCGCCACCACCACAGCAGCCGCCGCCGCCCGACACGGTCGAGGCCACGGGGCTGTCGCTCCTCAGTCCGAAGACGGAGAGCTTGCGCATGACGTCGCCGCCGGCACAGGTCGGGCAGGCGACCTTGGTGGAGGCGCCGGACACGTACTTCTCGAAATCCTCGCCGCAGCCGCGGCAGCGGTACTCGTAGATCGGCATCGCCTACTCACCGCCCCGCTGGACGTAGCTCTTGACGAACTCCTCGGCGTTCTCCTCGAGGATGTCGTCGATCTCGTCCAGGAGCTTGTCGATGTCTTCCTTGATCTTCTTGCCCTTCTTGGCAACCTCCGGGTTGGCGGCGGTGCCGTCGCCCCCGCCCTCGGACGGCTTGGTGGGGCGCGTCTCTTTCCGTTTCTGCTCTGCCATGATGCCCTCCATCGGGCCACGAACCGTGGGGCCGTGGCCGACCGGTGACCTCGCCGCTTCAATTCTAACTGATGGGCACGACCCTGCAAGACCTTTGCGGCCGGGTCACCGCCTGAAGTGCTTGCTCAGGCTCAGCGTCTGGTGCTGGTAGGAGGACCCCAGCCCCACCCCGTACACGCGCGCCGGCCGGCTGCGCAGCCGCTCGAACCAGACCTTGAACGAGGTCTGGCCGTCGTAGACCAGGAACGGAACCTCCCGCGCCCGTACCTCCATGACAACCTTGGTGCCAAGCACGCTGCCGTCGCCGAAGCCGAAGCCCGGATCGAAGAACCCCGCGTAATGCGTGCGAATCTCGCCGGCGCCGGCGTCGTAGACCACCATCTCGCTGGCGAACTGGGGCGGCACCCGGATCCGCTCCTTGGACACCAGAATGTAGAAACGGTTGGCCTCCAGGATGTAGGCGTCGCGGTTGGGCCGCTTGATCGGCTCCCAGAACTCCGCGGGATCGTAGTGCCCGACCCGCGCCAGGTCGACCGCCGGGGGATTGGGATGCGCCCGGTAGCCGATGATGCCGCCGGTGGCGCGGCCGGAGAGATCGACGCCCATGCACAGGCCGTCGTGGAACGTCGCGCGCTCCAGCGGCACCGGCCGGTCGTCGTCGTCGTAGAGCAGCGGGGCCGCCGCGTAGACCTCGCGCAACGCCGCGTCGCTCAGGGCGCCGTCGCCGCGCAGCAGGCGCAGCTGGTTGAGCGAGACGCCGGCGTGCGCGCGCACCGGGAAGGACTGCGGCGAGATCTCGAGATAGAGGCCGCCGCGATAACCGGGCGCGATCTCGTCGAAGCGCGGCGTGCGGTCGGTGATGACGCGGGTGAAGATGTCGAGCCGGCCGGTCGTGCTCTTCGGGTTGGAGCGCCCGCGCACGTCGGGCGGCAGCGCCAGCGACTCCAGCAGCGGCACCAGGTACACGGACCCGCGCTGCAGCGTCGCGCCGTCGCCGAGCGAGAGCCGGTCGATCACGAGGTCGCCGTCGCCGTCGAGCCGGGCTTGCACCGGCTCCCGGAACGGCAGGAAGCTGGCGCGCAGCTGGTAGGCGAGCGGTCCCAGGCGCAGGTCGAGGCTGGCCGGCTGGAACTGCTCGTCGGCGAGCGGCGCCGAAGCCGTGATCCAGCCGGCCTCCAGCGCGGCCCGCAGCTCGTGGTCGGGAAGGACGCCGGCGTTCATGCCGACCCACTTAGCACCGGCTCCGCGTGGCCGTCAAGGCGCGAGCCTGCCGCCGGCGCCGCGGCGGGCATCAGCCGACCTTCCGGCTCACCGCGCCTCCGGTGTCGACGGCGAACGCCCACGCGCGGCCGCGCACGCCGGCGGCCGCCGCCGCGCCCTCCATCGAGTGCGCCACCGCGCCGGCATCGGCGGTCACCACGGCCAGCAGCGCGGGCCCGGCTCCGGACAGCACGCAGCCCAGCGCGCCCGCCGCGCGGGCGGCCTCGGCCACGGCGGGCATCCAGGGGAACAGGCGCAGGCGGTACGGCTGGTGCAGCCGGTCGTCGAGCGCGGTGCCGAGCACGTCGAGGCGGCCCGACTGCAGCGCCGCCAGCAAGAGCGACACCCGCTGGACGTTGAAGACCGCGTCCGCTCGCGGGACGGACGCCGGCAGCACCGCCCGGGCCTCGGCCGTCGCGCTCGTCACCTCGGGCACCAGCACCACCCAGCGCACCCCGCCCGGGACCGGCAGCGTCACGGTGGCGATGCGGCCGTCGCCGAGCGCGCACGACACGGTGAGCCCCCCCAGCAGCGCCGCGGCGACGTTGTCGGGATGGCCCTCGGCCCGCGCGGCCAGCGCGAGCAGCGCGTCGCGCGACAGCGGCGCGCCCAGCAGCGCGTTGCCCGCCACCAGGCCGCCGACCCAGGCCGCCGCGCTGGAGCCGAGCCCGCGGCCGGTCGGCACCCGGTTCACGCAGGTGAGCGCCACGCCCTTGAACGGCCGCCCCGCCGCCTCGTAGGCCTGCCGCACGCCTCGCGCGACCACGTTGTGGGCGCCGGGCGGCAGCCGGCCCACCCCCTCGCCCTCGATGGTCACGCTGACGCCGTCGGCCTCGGCGGCCGTGACCTCGTTGTAGAGCGCCAGCGCCAGCGCGAGCGCGTCGAAGCCGGGCCCGAGGTTGGCCGAAGTGGCGGGAACGCGGACGTGCACGCGCAACGGCTCGCTCAGAGCCGCTTGAGCAGCCACTCCGGGGTGAGCGAGATCGCCCAGGAGTTGAGGATCACGTAGTAATTGGTGGCCACCAGAACGCCGACGACGATCAGGAGCACCCCGGCGCCCCGCTCCACCACCGGGATGAACGGGCGGTAGCGCTTGAAGACCCTCAAGAAGGAGCCCAGGGCGAGCGCCGACAACAGGAACGGCACGCCCAGTCCGGCCGAGTAGGCCACCAGCAACCCCACGCCGCGCTCGACGGTTTCGGCGGTGCCGGCCAGCGAGAGGATGGCGCCCAGGATCGGCCCGACGCACGGCGTCCAGCCGATGGCGAACGTCACGCCGACCAGGAACGAGCCGACGTACCCCGCCGGCTTCTCGCGGATCTGCCACTGCTGCGTGCGCCCGAACAGGGCCACCTTGAGCAGGCCGGCGATGTAGAGGCCGAAGACGACGATGAGGACGCCGCCGACGATGCGGATCGTGTCCCGGTACTGGAACAGGAGCTGGCCGGCGGCGCTGAAGGACGCGCCCAGCGCCACGAACACCAGCGAGAAGCCGAGTACGAACGTCGTCGCGTGCAGGAGCACGCGGCGGCGGGCGGCGGCGGTGAGGTCGGCCGAGAGATCGGCCACCGACATGCCCGTGATGAACGACAGGTAGGAGGGGAACAACGGCAGCACGCACGGCGACAGGAAGGAGAACAGCCCCGCGCTGAACGCCACCACGACTCCGACCGAGCCGCTCACGGCCGGCGGGCCAGCCCCTCGATCAGCGAGTGCGAGGCGTCGTTGTCCCAGTGGCGGGGACCGATGGCCAGCGCGGTCAGGTTGCCGTCGCGCCCGACGATGAAGCTCGAGGGCAGCGCCCGCACGCCGTAGGCGTTGGCCATCTCCATCCGGGGATCGAGGCCGATCGGGAACGTGAGCTTGTGCTCGGCGGCGAAGGGCGCCACCTTCCGGGGGTCGGCGTCCACGGAGACCGCGATCAGCGTGAAGCCGGAGTTCTTCTGCTGGCGGTACAGCCGCTCCATGGCCGGCATCTCCTCCAGGCAGGGCGGGCACCAGGTCGCCCAGAAGTTGATCAAGACGACCTTGCCGCGCTGCTCGGTCAGCCGCACCTTGCCGCCGCCGTGGATGGGCAGGGTGAAGTCCTCCGCGAGCTTCGAGCGCGCGGGCCGGATCAGCTCCAGCTCCTCGAGCGCCGCCTCCAGCGGCAGCACCTTGCCGGCCCGCGGGCGGGCGGTCACCGTCGCCGGGGGCGCCGCGGCGACAGGGGTGCTGGTCGACGGGCCGGAGCGCGCGGGCGGTGACGCCGACGCGTCGGCGGTCTGCCGGCGCTCGGACGTGACGTATCCCACGGTCGCCGCGGCAAGGAGGAGCACGAGCGCGATCAGAACGGCCACCGGCGGTCGCATTGAATCAGGCGCAGTATACCCCTATATTGAGCCACCCTATATTGAGCCACCCTCGATGAAGCCGGCGCGTGCCCGACCCCTGACCATCGTCGCCGACGATCTCACCGGCGCCTGCGACACCGGCGCGCTGTTCGCCGGCCGCGCGCCGGTGCCGGTGACCGTGTGGCCGCGCCGCGCCGTCGAGGCGGCCGTGCGCGTGGTGGACACGGAAAGTCGCGCGCTGCCGGCGGACGAGGCGGCCGGCCGCGTCGGCGCCGTCGCCGGACGCGCGCGGGCCGGCTTCTGGTTCAAGAAGATCGACTCCACGATGCGGGGGCGGGTCGGCGCCGAGATCGACGCCCTCCTGCGGGCCACCGGCACGGCGACCGCGGTGGTGTGCCCGGCGTTCCCCGGCCAGGGCCGGATCGTCCTCGACCGCGTGCTGCTGATCGGCGGCGTGCCCGTCGCCGACACGCCCGTCGCGGACGACCCGCAGTTCCCGGCCGGCACGTCCAGCGTCGTGGAGATCCTGCGACCGCAACTCGATCGGGCGCTCGCCTGGATCCCCATCGACCAGATGCGCGCGGGGCCCGAGGCGCTCGCGGCCCGGCTGAGGCGGCTGGGCGGCACCGCCATCGTCGCCGACGCCGAGACCGACGCCGATCTGGACGCGCTCGTCGAGGCCGCGCTCGCCGTCACGCCGATGCCGCTGCTGGTCGGCGCGGCCGGCCTGGCGCGGGCGCTGGCCGCGCGCCTCGGCGTGCTCGCGGAGCGGGCCGAGCTGCCGTCGGGCTCGCGCTGGCTGATCGTCGCCGGCAGCCGTCACCCGGCGACCCGCCGACAGCTCCGCGAGGCGCGGGCCGCGGGCCTGACGGTGCTCGCCACCGCCGACCGGACCGTCGAGAGCCGGACCGACGTCCTGGCGCGGCTGATCGAGCAGGCGGTGGCGGCGCTCGCGCGCGAGCGCTGGGACGTGGTGATCGTCACCGGCGGCGAGACGGCCCTGGCGCTGTGGGCCGCGCTCGGGGCCGAGCGCATCGACCTCGTCGGGGCCCCCGCGCCCGGCCTGGCCCTCGGCCACCTGCGGGTCCCCGGGCGCGAGGCGCTGCCGCTGGTCACCAAGGCCGGTGGCTTTGGCACTCCCGACCTGCTCGTGTCGCTGGCCGCCGTGCGGGCCGCCGCCGCCGGCGAGGCGAGCCTGTGATGGTGGCGGTGCGTGCCGCGGCTGCAGGCCGTGACAGAGGACGCGGCGGCGTGAGGCGTCCCGTGCTCGGCGTGACCATGGGCGACCCGGCCGGCGTGGGACCCGAGATCATCGCGCGGGCCGCGGTCGAGCCGGCGGTGCGCGCGACGTGCCGCCCGGTGGTGATCGGCGCGGCGTCGACCATGCGCGAGGCGCTGGCGCTCGTGGGGGGGCCGCTCGCGCTGCACGCCGTGGCGCGCGTGGCCGAGTGCCGGTGGGCAGACGGCACGCTGGAGGTGCTCGACCTCGGCAACGTCGACATGGCCACGCTGCCGCGCGCCGAGGTCAGCGCCGCCGCCGGCCGCGCGGCCTACGAGTTCATCGCGCGGGCGGTCGCGCTCGCCCAGGCGCGCGAGATCGACGCCATCGTCACCGCGCCGGTCAACAAGGAAGCGCTGGCCGCCGCCGGCGTGCGGCACGCCGGCCACACCGAGATCCTGGCCGAGCTGAGCGACACGCGCGACTTCGCCATGCTCTTGATCGGCAAGGAGCTGAAGGTCATCCACGTGACGACCCACGTGGCCCTGCGGCGCGTCCCCGACCTGGTCACCCGCGAGCGCGTCTTGACGACGATCCGCCTGGCCCAGCGCACGCTGGAGGGCCTCGGGCAGCCGCGCGGCCGCATCGCGGTGGCGGGCCTCAACCCGCACGCCGGCGAGGACGGGCTCTTCGGCGACGAGGAGGCGCACGCGATCGTGCCCGCCATCGAGGCGGCCCGGGCGGAGGGGCTGAGCGTCACCGGCCCCCTGCCCGCCGACACGCTGTTCTCGCGCGCGCGCGGCGGCGAGTTTGATATCGTCGTCGCCATGTATCACGACCAGGGCCACATCCCCGTCAAGACGCTCGGCTTCGAGTACGACGAGGCGTCGAAGCGGTGGACGGGGCTGTCCGGCGTGAACGTCACGGTCGGGTTGCCGTTCCTGCGCGTCTCGGTGGACCACGGGACCGCGTTCGACCGGGCCTGGAAGGGCACGGCGAACCACGAGTCGATGGTCGAGGCGCTCGACGTCGCCACACGGATGCTCACTCCGGAGGGCTAGCCATGGACGAGCGGGAGATCCGCAGCCTGATCGACGACGTCAAGACCGGCCGCCTGAGCCGGCGGCGCTTCGTGCAGACGATGGTCGGCCTGGGGCTCACCGCCCCCCTCGCCGCCCGGATGCTGGGGGCGTCGGGCGTCGCCGCCCAGCCCAAGTCGCCGGCGTTCGCACCGACCCGGCGTGGCGGTGGGGGGCCGCTGCGCGTGCTGTGGTGGCAGTCGCCTACCCTGCTCAACCCGCACTTCGCCACCGGCACCAAGGACCAGGACGGGTCGCGGATCTTCTACGAGCCGCTGGCCGCCTACGACCCCGACGGCAATCTCTCGCCGGTGCTGGCCGCCGACATCCCGACCGTGGACAACGGCGGCCTCGGCCGCGACGGCACCTGGGTCGTCTGGCAGCTCAAGCAGGGCGTGCAGTGGCACGACGGCAAGCCCTTCACGGCCGACGACGTGATCTTCAACTGGGAGTACGCCGCCGACCCGGCCACCGCGGCGGTGACGATCGGGGCCTACCGCGATATCGACCGGGTCGAGCGGGTCAACGACCACGCCGTCAAGATCGTCTTCAAGCAGCCCACGCCGTTCTGGTTCGAGGCCTTCTGTGGCCAGAACCGCGCGCTCATCCCCAAGCACCTCTTCGCCGCCTACAAGGGCGCCAAGTCGCGCGAGGCGCCGGCCAACCTCAAGCCGGTCGGCACCGGCCCCTACCGGTTCGTGGACTTCAAGCCGGGCGACATCGTGCGCGGCGACATCAACCCCCACTACCACGTCCCCAACCGGCCGTTCTTCGACGCGATCGAGATGAAGGGCGGCGGCGACGCCGCCTCGGCCGCTCGAGCGGTGCTGCAGACCGGCGAGTACGACTTCGCGTGGAACATCCAGGTCGAGGACGACATCGTGCGCCGGATGGAGCAGGGCGGCAAGGGCCGCGCCGAGATCTACCCGACGGGGAACATCGAGCACATCCAGCTCAACACCACCGACCCGTGGAAAGAGGTGGACGGCGAGCGGTCCAGCCTCAAGACGATCCATCCGACCCTCTCCGACCCGGCCGTCCGCCAGGCCCTCGGGGTCCTGGTCGATCGGGCCTCCGTGCACGAGCAGATCTACGGCCGTCAGGGCCAGGCCACCGCGAACTACCTCAACGCGCCGCCACGGTTCGCGTCCCGGAACATGCGCTGGGAGTTCAACGTCGACAGGGCCAATCAGATCCTCGATGCCGCCGGCTGGCGGCGCGGGGCCGACGGCATCAGGGCGAAGGACGGCAAGCGGCTCAAGTTCCTGTACCAGACGTCCACCAACGCCCCCCGCCAGAAGACGCAGGCGATCGTGAAGCAGGCGTGCGCGAAGGCGGGAATCGAGATCGAGATCAAGTCGGTCGTGGCCTCCGTCTTCTTCTCGTCGGACGCGGCCAACCCCGACACCTATCCGCACTTCTACAGCGATCTGCAGATGTACACGACCACGACCGGAGTCGACCCCCTGTGGGGCATGCGCGTGTTCACGTCCCAGGAGGTCGCCACCAAGGACAACAAGTGGACCGGGCGGAACATCACGCGGTGGCGCAACGAGGAGTACGACCGGGTGTGGAAGGCCGCCGAGACCGAGATGGACCCGGTCAAGCGGGCGGCGCATTTCATCCGCATGAACGACGTGGTCATTCAGAACAACGTGGTCATCCCGGTGCTGTGGCGCAACGGCGTCGCCGTGGCCGGTTCGCGGCTGCGCGGCATCGACCTGAGCGGCTGGGACTCCAACGTGTGGCGGCTGCCGTACTGGCACAGGGCCTGACCGGTCTTGACAGGTCGGAGCGGCGAAACTATAAGGAACCACGACCAGTTGGCACGGTGATCGTGACCGATCCCCTGTAGGGAGGACTGCATGGACGAGCGTGAGCTGAGGACGATGATCGACGAGGTGAAGAGCGGCCGCCTGAGCCGCCGGCGCTTCGTCCAGACGATGGTCGCGCTGGGGCTGACGGCGCCCATGGCCGGCCAGATGCTGGCCTCCGCCGGCGTGGCCCAGGCCCAGTCGAAGCTGGCCTACAAGCCCACCAAGCGGGGCGGCGGTGGCGCGCTGCGGGTGCTGTGGTGGCAGGGCGCCACCCTGCTCAACCCGCACTTCGCGGTCGGCACCAAGGACCAGGACGGCTCGCGGATCTTCTACGAGCCGCTCGCCTCCTGGGACCCGGACGGCAACCTGGCGCCGATCCTGGCGGCCGAGATCCCCAGCCTGCAGAACGGCGGCGTGGCCAAGGACGGCCGGTCCGTCACCTGGAAGCTCAAGCGGGGCGTCGCCTGGCACGACGGCAAGCCGTTCACCGCCGACGACTGCGTGTTCACCTGGGAGTTCGCCGCCGACCCCGCGACGGCGTCGGTGAGCATCGGCACGTACAAGGACATCAAGGTCGACAAGGTCGACAGCCACACGATCAAGGTCACCTTCGCCAAGCCCACGCCGTTCTGGGCCGACCCCTTCGTGGGCGTGCGGGGCATGGTCATCCCCAAGCACATGTTCGAGACCTTCAAGGGCGCCAAGTCGCGCGAGGCGCCGACCAACTTGAAGCCCGTCGGCACCGGGCCCTACCGGTTCGTGGACTTCAAGCCGGGTGACATCGTCCGCGGCGAGCTGAACCCCAACTACCACCAGGCGAACCGGCCGTTCTTCGACACCATCGAGATGAAGGGCGGCGGCGATGCCGTCTCGGCGGCCCGCGCCGTCATCCAGACCGGCGAGTTCGACTATGCCTGGAACATGCAGGTCGAGGACGACATCCTCAAGCGCATGGAGCAGGGCGGCAAGGGCAAGGCCTCCATCGTGGCCGGCGGCAACATCGAGCACATCCAGCTCAACAACACCGACCCGTGGAAAGACGTGGACGGCGAGCGCTCCAGCATCAAGACGACGCACCCCTTCCTCACCGATCCCGCCGTGCGCCAGGCGCTGAACCTGCTCGTCGACCGCGCCTCCGTGCAGGAGCAGATCTACGGCCGCACCGGCATCGCCACCGCCAACTTCCTCAACCAGCCGGCGCGCTTCCAGTCGAAGGCCACGAAGTACGAGTTCAACGTCGAGAAGGCCAGCCAGATCCTCGAGGCGGCCGGCTGGAAGAAGGGCTCGGACGGCATCCGGGCCAAGGACGGCAAGAAGCTGAAGCTGGTCTACCAGACGTCGATCAACGCCCCCCGCCAGAAGAACCAGGCCATCGTCAAGCAGGCGGCGGCCAAGGTCGGGATCGACATGGAGCTGAAGTCGGTGACGGCGTCCGTCTACTTCTCGTCGGACGTCGCCAACCCCGACACCTACACGAAGTTCTACACCGACATCCAGATGTACACCACGACCATGACGCAGCCCGATCCCGAGCTGTTCATGAACCAGTTCACGTCGTGGGAGGTCGCCTCCAAGGACAACAAGTGGCAGGGCCGCAACATCACGCGCTGGCGGAACGAGGAGTACGACAAGCTCTACCGGGCGGCCGAGTCCGAGCTGGATCCCGTCAAGCGCGCCGCGCTGTTCATCAAGATGAACGAGCTGGTCATCCAGAACGTCGTGGTGATCCCCGTCGTCTTCCGCCCGCGGGTGGCGGCGGTCAGCAACCGCATGCACGTGGAGCAGAGCGGCTGGGACTCCGATTTCTGGAACCTGCCGAACTGGTACCGGGAGGGGTAGGGGGCGGCCGGGGGCGGCGGAGCGGAGACGATGTCGAAGTACCTGCTCCGCCGCCTCCTGATCTCGATCCCCGTGCTGGCCGGCATCAGCCTCATCCTCTTCACCATCCTGGCCCTGGCCCCCGGCGATCCGTTCGAGGAGCTGGCCACCAATCCCAACGTCCCGCCCGAGGTGGCGGCCAACCTCCGCGCGAAGTTCGGCCTCGACGACCCCGTCGCCGTCCGCTACGTCCGCTGGTTCGGCGCGATGATGCGGGGCGACTGGGGCTTCTCGTTCGCGAGCCGCGTCGACGTGGACACGCTGATCATGCAGCGGTTGCCGACCACGCTGATCGTGCTGGGGTCGGCCCAGCTGCTGGGCATCCTGGTGGCGCTGCCCATCGGCACGCTGTCGGCGATCCGCCCCTACTCGATCTTCGACCAGATCGCCACCACGCTGGCCTTCATCGGCTTCTCGCTGCCGACGTTCTTCACCGGCCTGCTGTTCATTTTGTTCTTCTCGATCTACCTCGACTGGCTGCCGTTCATCTACCGCGCCGACATCAGCGCCACCGGCTGGCAGTTCTACTGGGAGCACCTGCGCCAGGCCATCATGCCGGTGGCGGTGCTCGGCCTCTTCCAGGGCGCCGCCCTCACGCGCTTCGTGCGCTCGGCGGTGCTCGACGTGATCCGCCTGGACTACATCAACACCGCGCGGGCCAAGGGCCTGTCCGAGCGTGTCACGATCGTCAAGCACGCGGTGCGCAACGCTCTGATCCCGGTGGTGACGCTGGTCGCGCTCCAGATCCCCGGCATCTTCACGGGCGCCGTCATCACCGAGCAGATCTTCCGGGTGCCGGGCATCGGCTCGCTGCTCATCAGCGCCATCCTCGCCAACGACACGCCGGTCATCATGGCGATCACGTTCGTGTTCTCGTGCCTGGTCGTCCTGTTCAACCTGGTCGCCGACCTGCTCTACGGCTGGCTCGACCCCCGCATCAGCTACCGCTGACGATGGCCACCACCCTGCCGTCCGAGACGCTGGCCGCCGAGATCCCGGCCGAGACGTCGCGCGGGCCCGCCTCGCTGGGCGCCGAGGCGCTGCGCCGCTTCCGCCGCCACCGGCTCGCCACGTTCGGCGCCGCCGCCCTGGTCTTCATGGTGGTCGCCGTGGTGGCCGGCCCCTTCGTCTACCGCGTGCCGATCGACGAGATCGATTTCAAGGCCAAGCTGCAGACCCCGTCCTGGGCCCATCCGCTCGGCACCGACGACCTGGGGCAGGACCTGCTGGCCCGCATGCTCTACGGCGGGCGCATCTCGCTGGCCGTCGGCATCGCGGCCATGCTGATCGCCATCACGATCGGCGTCGCCGTGGGCGCCGTCGCCGGCCACTTCGCCGGCGGCGTCGACCACACGCTCATGCGGATCACCGATTTGTTCCTCTCCCTGCCCCAGCTGCCCCTGCTGCTGCTGATCGTCTACCTGTTCCGCGATCTCCTGAAGGCGGCGCTCGGGCCCGAGGCCGGCGTCTTCGTGCTGATCGTGGCGGTCATCGGCGGGCTGCGCTGGATGCCGGTGGCCCGCCTGGTGCGCGCCCAGTTCCTCTCGCTGCGCGAGAAGGAGTTCGTGGAGGCCGCCCGGGGGCTGGGGGCGCCGCCGTTCCGCCAGGTGGTCCGCCACATCCTGCCCAACGCCATGGGGCCGGTGATCGTGGCCGGCACCATCGACGTGGCGGCGGCCATCATCGCCGAGTCGTCGCTGTCGTTCCTGGGGCTCGGCTTCCCGCCCGACATCCCGACCTGGGGCCGCATCCTGTTCGACGCCAAGGACAATCTCGACTTCGCGCCGCACTGGGCGATCTTCCCGGGCACCGCCATCTTCCTCACCGTGCTGTCCATCAACTACATCGGCGACGGGCTGCGCGACGCGCTCGATCCCCGCAAGGTCCTCGGCCACTAGCATGGCGGCCGGCGTCCCGCGATGCCCGAGCCGGCCCGACACGGGGCCCGGCGGGCGCCCGCGCGGCTCACCTGTACGCTGCAAGCTCGCTCCGGACGGGGCGAGCGCGAGCCCCCCATCCCCCGGAGGGGGCTGGGCCGAGGTGAGTCGAATCGCCGATCGCGCGCTCGCCCCGTCCTGCGCTCGCGCAGCGACAACGGCTCGCCACGAGGGCGCCCGCCGGGCCCCGTGTCGGGCCGGCTCGGGCATCGCGCAGGCGCCGGCGAGCTGATGGGCCTGGCGCAGCGGGCGGAGGTCGTCATCGTCGGGGGCGGCGTGACGGGGGCCAGCATCGCCTTCCATTTGGCGCGGCGGGGCGTGCGCGACGTGGTGCTCGTCGAGAAGAACTTCCTGGCCTCGGGGCCCACTGGCCGCAGCTCGGCCTGCGTGCGGCAGCACTACTCGACCCCGGAGACGTGCCGCATGGTGCTGAAGGCGCTCCGGTTCTTCGAGCGGTTCGCCGAGCACACGGGCGGGCGCACGGCGTCGTTCGTCCGCACCGGCTACCTGCTCGGCGTCGACGACCGGCTGCGCAAGCCGATGGAAGCCTCGGTCGCGCTCCAGCGTTCGGCCGGCATCGACTCGCGGCTCGTCACGCCCCGCGACATGGGTGAGATCGAGCCGCGCCTGCGCACCGACGATCTCACGGCCGGCTGCTACGAGCCCGAGGCTGGATCCGCCGATCCGGCGCAGACGACGCAGGGCTTCGCCGGCGCCGCCCGTGACCGGGGCGTGCGCATCATGGAGGAGACCAGCGTGAGCGGGATCCGCGTCGAGGGCGACCGCATCGCCGCCGTCGAGACCAGCCGGGGGGCCATCGCGACGCGCAGGGTGGTCGATGCGGCCGGCGCCTGGGCCCACCACCTCGGCAAGCTGGTCGGCGTCAACCTGCCCATCACCGTGTGCCGTCACAAGATCGCGCTCGTCGCCTGGCCGGCGGACGCGCGGGGCCCGCATCCGATGGTCTACGACTTCGTCACGAACATCTACACGCGTCCCGAGACCGGCGACATGATCCTGGTGGGGCCGCTCGACGCCGAGGAGCGCGCCGACCGCGCCGACCCCGACGCCTACCGCGAGGGGCTGGACTTCGACGAGCGCACGGATCTGCTGGCCCGGGCGGCCACCCGGTTTCCGGTCCTCGAGCACGGCCACGTCGCCCATCACTACGCCGGCTGCTTCGACGTCGCCCCCGACTGGCACCCGATCCTCGACGAGACCGGCCCCGACGGCTTCTACGTCGCCGCCGGATTCTCCGGCCACGGCTTCAAGCTCTCCCCGGCGGTGGGCGACATGGTCGCGCAGCTCGTCTGCGAGGGAAAGAAGCCGGGTGACGACATCCACGCCTTCCGCCTCTCCCGCTTCGCCGAGGGCCGGCCGATCCGCGGCACCTACGGCGACTGGCTCATGTGCTGACCAGCCGATGAGGGCCGACGAGCTCTGGTTCGTGCCGGCCACCGACCTGGTGTCGCTGATCAGGCGGCGGAAGGTCTCGCCGCTGGAGGTCACCCGCGCGGTGCTCGCACGAATCGAGCGGGTGAATCCGCCGTTGACGGCGTACTGCACGGTGGCGGCGGAGCAGGCGCTGGCGGCGGCGCGGAAGGCGACGGCGGCGGCCGGCAGGCGGGGCGCGAGGCTGGGGCCGCTTCATGGCGTGCCGGTGTCGATCAAGGACCTCACGCCGACGAAGGGCATCCGGACGACGTGGGGGTCGAAGATCTTCGAGCATCACGTGCCCGAGGCCGACGGGCTCGTCGTGGAGCGCCTGAAGGCCGCTGGCGCGATCGTCATCGGGAAGACGAACACGCCGGAATTCGGGGCCGGGGCCAACACCTTCAACGCGGTGTTCGGGCCGACGCGCAACCCGTGGAACCCCGCGCTCACCTGCGGCGGCTCGACCGGCGGGGGGGCGGTGGCGCTGGCGACCGGCATGGGGCCGCTCGCCCAGGGCTCCGACCTCGGGGGCTCGCTCCGCCTGCCGGCGGCCTTCTGCGGCGTCGTGGGCTTCCGGACCTCTCCCGGGTGCGTGCCGGTGTGGCCGAGCGCCAACGCGTGGGAGTCGTACAGCGTGCAGGGGCCCATGGCACGCACGGTCGCCGACACGGCGCTGATGCTGGCGGCCATCGCCGGACCCGACCCGCGCGTGCCGATCTCCTATCCGGTGGACACCCGCGCGTTGCTGGCCGCGGTGAGGCGGCCGAGCGTCAAGGGACTCCGGATCGCCTGGGGAGGCGATCTGGGCATCACCCCGCTGGACGAAGAGGTGCGGCGGGTGACCGAGGCGACGCTGGCGACGTTCCGCACGCTCGGCGCCCGCGTGGAGGCGGCGCACCCGGACTTCGGCGAGGTCGCCGAGATCGTCCGCACCAGCCGCGGGCTCGCGATGGTCACGCGCCAGGAGGACAACCTCGCGAAGTGCAAGCCGGTGATGCAGGACAACCTCGTCAGGAACACCGAGCAGGGCCTGGCGCTGACGGCGTCGGAGATCGCGCGCGGCGACCGGCTGCGCACCGAGCTGTTCCATCGCGTGCGCCGGTTCATGGAGCGCTACGACCTGATCCTCACCCCCACGGCCCCGGTCCCCCCGTTCGCGCTCGAGATGCGCTCGGGCCCCGAGGAGATCAACGGCGTCCGGATGACGAACTACATCCAGTGGGCGCTGCTCACCTACGCCTTCACGGTGATCAACGCGCCCGCCATCTCGGTGCCGGCCGGCCTCACCCGCGACGGCCTGCCGGTGGGGCTGCAGATCGCCGGCCGCTGGCGCGACGAGGTCACCGTGCTCCGCGCGGCCGCGGCCTTCGAGGAGGCCGCGCCATGGGCCCACCTGCACCCCCCCGGGCACCGCCTCGACCACGCCGTCCCGCGACGGCATGCGAGCGAGCTCGCGGGCGCCCCCTGACCACCCGGATCAGCGCC
The DNA here is from genome assembly GCA_036397135.1 of Candidatus Methylomirabilota bacterium. Taxonomy (GTDB): domain Bacteria; phylum Methylomirabilota; class Methylomirabilia; order Rokubacteriales; family CSP1-6; genus AR5. The sequence continues at coordinate 7,408 of DASWJN010000324.1, read as the reverse complement.
AGCACGAGCGCATGGCCCCGAATCATTGGAGGGCGCGGAGGCGGCCGTCGACATCGGGCCCGATCGTGCCACGCTCGGTCACGGCCTGCAGCAGGACATCGGCGAGCAGGGGCCCGCTCGCCGCGTCCACCGGCACGCGCATGTCGCGGGAGGCCGTGAACCCGTCGCCCCCGCGTGCGATGTAGTCGACGACCGCGGCGGTGTAGCGGCGCTCGAGGTCGAGCGGGGCGCCGCCGATCTCCACGGCGAGCACGCGCTGACCCGCCGGCCCGGCCGGATCGAAGCTCATCGCGATCACCGCGCCAGCGCCGTCATCTCCACGCGCGCCTCCGGTGGCGTGAAGACCACCACGCGGGCGATGCCGGGCACGGCGGCCAGCGCGTCGAGCCGGTCGAGCAGGAAGCACCGATAGAGCGCGGTGGCCCCGGCCGGCGTGAGCGCGCCGTGCAGGCGCGACTTCACCGGCCCGGCGCCCGGCACGCGCGCCATCACGGCGACGGCCGGCCCGCCCGGGCGGGGCGGGTTCACGACGCGACGGCGCCGCGCGGCCCGGCGCCCACCTTCAGGCCGCGCGGTTGCGCCAGTGGTGGTCGGGGCGGCGGGCGATCCGCTCGGCCAGGAACCGGCCGGCGCGCTCGGCGTCGCCGCTGCGGAAGCAGGCCTCGAAGAGCGTGTCGTGAAAGACGTCGCGCTGCGCGCGGCTGCCGCCCAGCTCCACGATCCGCGGCCGCAGCGGCTCCAGGCGCGCGACGGTTCGCGCGTAGTCGCCGCCGGCGAAGGCGTGCAGCCCCTCGACCAGCGGCACCAGCACGCCGCCCACCAGCCCCGTGCGGTCCTTGGGCGCCCGCTCGCGGATCATCGCCAGGTGCGTGTCGGCCGAGGCCCAGTCCCCGCCCGCGGCCAGCGCCATGGCGATGTGGGCCACGTGGAAGGACAGGCCCTGGCGATTCATCCGCTCGCGGCCGATGGCGGTGAACGGCGTCCAGCGCGCGCCCATCGGCCGGCCGGCCAGCTCCATCCGCCACAGGAGCGAGATCGAGTCGTGCAGGTCGCCGGCGATCGACGAGGGCGTCCGCTCGAACACCGTGCGGGACAGCGCGGCCGCCCGCGCGTAGTCGCCCCGCGCGAAATGCAGCAGCGCCAGGTGCCAGAGCAGGTGGTTGCGGAACCAGTTCAGCCCGCGGCAGGGATGGATGGCCGCCGGCAGCCGGGTGATGCCGGTGTCGAAGTCGGCCGACTCGTAGAGCGCGTGGGCGAGGGCGTGGACGCCCCAGGCGTCGCCCGGGTTCAACACCAGCGCGGCCTCGGCGGTGCGCACGGCCTCGCCGCAGCGGTCGGCCTCCTCCAGCGCGAACGCGTGCAGGCCGAGCACGAAGGACTCGCCCGGATAGTGCGGCAGCATCAAGGTCGTGACCTCCAGCATCTCCGGGAAGCGGCCCTGCCAGAAGAACACGTAGTAGAGACGCTGCAGCACCATCACGTCGCGCGGGAAGTCGGCCAGGTGCGCGCGCATCGCCTGGGCGGCCTCGTCGGCCTTGCCCGAGGTCCACAGCGCGATCGCCTCGACGTGCCGCCGCTCGCGCTCCGACTGGCCGGCCGCCGCGGCCCGGGCCGCCACAATCGCCGCCTTCGTCTCCGGGAAGCGCTCCTCGAGGAACAGGCAGACCGCGGCGCCGGCGTGGGCCAGCGCCAGGCCGGGGTCGTGCGCCGCCGCCGCCCGGAACAGGTCCAGCGCGTCGGCCTGCCAGCCGAGCAGCGCGCGGACCGCGCGGTCATAGGTGGCCAGGGCGTCGGGCGAAGCGGTCGTGACGGGCAGGCCGTAGGCGTCGTCGCGCATGGCGGCCATGCTAGCAGACGCCGCCGTGGTCGAGGACGCCGGCCAGGAACTCGACCGCGCGCCGCTCGGCCCAGGAGGCCGACCGCCACGGCCGTCCCTCGACGAAGCCGACGTGGCCGCCGTGCGGCACGAACTCGGCGCGCACGTCCGGCGGCAGGCGGTGGGGGTCGGGCAGGCTCGACGGGGGAATGAACGGATCATCGAGCGCGTTGAGCAGCAGCGTCGGCCGGCGGATGTGAGCCAGGTAGGGCCCGCAGCTCGCCCGCCGCCAGTAGTCGACCTCGTCGGCGAAGCCGTGCAGCGGCGCCGTCACCGCGCGGTCGTAGGCCGCGAAGGTGCAGGCGCGCAGCGCGGCCGTCAGGTCGACGAAGCCGGGAAACGCCCGGGCCTTGGCCCGGGTCTTCAGGCGGAACGTCCGCATGAACCTGGCGGTGTAGAGGACCTTCGGCACGCCACGGTCCATCGTGCGGGCGCAGGCCTCGAGGTCGAACGGCACCGAGATGGCGGCGGCGCCCGCGAGAGCCTTGGGGGCCGACTCCCGCAGCTCGCCCAGCCACTTGAGCAGCACGTTGCCGCCGATCGAGATGCCCACCGCCCCCAGCCGCACCGCCGGCTCGCGCTCGGCCACCACGCGGACGACGTGATCGAGGTCGCCGGTGTCGCCCGAATGGTAGAAGCGGGGCAGCCGGTTCAGCTCACCGCTGCACGAGCGGAAATAGAGCACCCCCGCCCGCCAGCCGCGCGACGCCGCCAGCCGGAAGAGCCCGCCGATGTAGTGCGACGTGGCGGCGCCCTCGAGACCGTGGAGCACGAGCAGGAGCGGCGCGGTCGCCGGACCCGGCAGCCAGTCGACGTCCACGAAGTCGCCGTCGGGAGTCTCGAATCGCTCGCGGGTGACGCCGGTCAGGGTTCCCCGGCGGACGACCGACCACACGGTCTGCAGATGCCGGTTGCGGCACCACCAGGGGGGACGGTAGGGCGGCGTCCGGCCGGGGGGGGCCGTGACCCGGCCCCCCACACTCTCCGGACGCGCGGCGAGCCCCGGCCCCGCCGGGGCTCCCGTCGATTCCGCCATGCGCTGAACGCGGTGAGGCGTCTATTCCTGCCCGGTCATGAGCAGCTTGACGATCTCGGGCACGATCTCACGGGCGCGCCGGTCCAGCTGCGCGTCGGTGAGATTGGCGATGGGATGGGGCACCGCCAGGAACTTGTAGTGCGGCTGGCCCCACTGCTCGGCCATCGCGCGGCCGGTCTTGTCGAACACGTCGGTGATGATCGAGGCCGAGGGGACGCCGTGCTTCTCCAGCAGGATTCCGTCGAGCACACTGCCCGACGAGCACGACCCTCAATCGCCGATGCCGGCGACCATGACGTCGGCCGACGTCTTCACCTCCTCGATGATCTCGGCGTGGGCCGGCACGCTGGCGTTGTGCTTGCGGTACATCGTCCACCCGGCGACGCCGTACTCGGATTTCAGGATGTCGCCGATGCGGGCCAGCAGCTGGTCAGAGTTGAACTTCGTGTTCTCGATCAGCGCGACGCGCTTGCCGTCCAGCGCGGTCGGCCGGGGCGCCCACGCGATGCTCTGCGGAGCGGCCGCCTCCGTGGTCGGGTCGAGGATCTCGATCATCGCTTGACCTCCTTGGATACCGCCTGCGAGGACTTGGCGCTGCCCCATCCGGGGATGTAGCAGGAGAACGCGCCGGCCCGGCCGCCGGCGGCGACGACGACGACGTCGTCCGGCGAGGCGACCAGCGGGCGCATCCTCTGCTCGTCGCCGGGCGCGATCTCGCCGGACATGCGGTGGGTGCGCTTGAGGTGTGCGTAGGAGTTCTGCGTGTGCTCGAACAGGAACTGCCGGATCCGCTTCTTGTCCCAGCCGTCGGCGGCGATGGTGCGCATGTGCTCACCGGCCAGCACGACGACGTAGGTCGACTGGCCCATCACGGTGCCGGAGATGCGCATGTCGTCGGCCAGCGTCGTCACGATGCCCTCGGCGTCGGGGGAGAGCTGGTTGTAGAACTGGTGGGGCGCGTCGGAGGCCACCACCGTCACCACGCTCTGCTCGGGCCGGAAGCCGCGCTCGACGTGCAGCGGCGTCCACGGGCTCTCCGCCTCGTTCTCGGCGATCACGTAGGACAGCCGGCCGGGGTGGCCGAGCGTGCCCCGGTCGAGCAGGCCCGGCAGCGAGCCGCACACGTTGCGCATGACCAGCCGCAGGGCCCGGCCGATCGTGAGGTTCGACCGCCAGCCGGGGCCGAAGAGGTTGTCGCCGCTGTTGATCTCGAGCTCGCGCGCCACCGGGCCGTTGACGATCACCAGCACGCCGGCGCCGCCGGTGGAGGTGCCGGGCCCGTGGTAGCTCCAGCGCGGGTCGCCGATGGCCTCCACGGCGGCCACGACGACCGGCATGTATTCCGGGCGGCAGCCCGCCATGACGGCGTTGATGGCGACCTTCTCGGCCGTGACTGCCACCGCGCGGTCCCGGATGAACGCGAGCTGGTGGCCGGGCTCGAGCCGGGCCGCCTCCAGCATCGCCCGCACCCGCGTCTCCGTGGGCGGCACCACCGGCAGGCCGTCCGACCATCCCCGGGTGAACGCCAGCTCGATCGCGTCACTCTCGTCCTGGACGCTGAAGCGCTTCGACGTCAGTGTGGCCATACGACCTCCTCGACAGGTAGGCGCCACGCTATCACCGGCGCCCCGGTGGGCGCAACTCAGCCTGATCCTCAGCCTGATCCGGGCGCGCGGTCGCGTCCGCCCGTGGCGTCGCGCCCGCGACGGCCCGCTCCGCCCCGCCGCGGCGCTTGACCCGTGTCGGCGCGACCACCTATGCTTGGCCCGACGTGCAGCGACACGCTGCGATCTGGCGGGAGAACCACTGATGCGGTGCTCGCGGTGCCGCCACGACAACGCGGCCGGCGCGAAGTTCTGCGGGGAGTGCGGCGCGCGGCTGGAGGCGGCCTGCGCCGCCTGCGGCACCGCCAACCCCCCGGGCAACAAGTTCTGCCAGGAGTGCGGCGCCGCCCTCGGCGGCGGCCGGCCCGACACGCGCTTCGCCTCGCCCGATGCGTACACGCCGAGCCACCTCGCCCGCAAGATCCTCACCGCGCGCGCCTCCCTGCCCGGCGAGCGCAAGAAAGTCACGGTCCTCTTCGCCGATCTCAAGGGCTCCCTCGAGCTGATGGCCGACCGCGACCCGGAGGATGCGCGCGCGCTGCTCGACGGCGTGATCGAGCGGCTCATGGAGGCCGTGCACCGGTTCGAGGGCACGGTCAACCAGGTGATGGGTGACGGCATCATGGCCCTGTTCGGGGCGCCGGTCGCCCACGAGGACCACGCGGTGCGCGCCTGCTACGCGGCGCTGCGCATGCACCGCGCGGTCGCCCAGTACGCCGAGGATCTGCGCCGGCGCCAGGGCGTCGACGTCCAGATCCGCGTCGGCATCAACTCCGGCGACGTCGTCGTGCGCGCGATCGGCAGCGACCTCAACGTCGAGTACACCGCGGTCGGCCAGACGACCCACCTGGCCGCCCGCATGGAGCAGCTCGCCCGGCCGGGCACGACGTTGATCACCGACGCGACCCGGCGGCTGGCCGACCGCTACGTCGACGTCGAGCCGCACGGGCCGGTCCCCATCAAGGGGCTCAAGCAGGCCCTGGAGGTCTTCGAGCTGCGCGGCGCCACGCCCGCCTCGCGCCTGCGCTCCACCGCCGGCGCCCTCACCAGCTTCCTCGGCCGCGAGGACGAGCTGCGCCGGCTCGAGGGCCGCCTGGTGCGCGCCACCGGCGGCCACGGCCAGGCGGTCGGCGTGGTCGGCGAGGCCGGCGTCGGCAAGTCACGCCTGGTCTGGGAGTTCACGCGGTCGACGCGCACGCAAGGGTGGCTGCTGCTCGAGGCGCCGTCCGCCTCCTACACGAGTTCCACGCCCTACGCGCCGATCACCACGATGCTGCAGGGGTACTTCCAGGTCGAGGCCACCGACGATTTCGCCCGGATCCGCGTGAAGGTGACGGGCCGGCTGCTCGAGCTGGACGCCCAGCTGCACTGGGCGGTGCCGGCCATCCTCTCGCTCGGCAACCTGCCGACCGAGGACCCCGAGTGGGAAGGCGTGGAGCCGCCCGAGCGGCGGCGGCGCATCTTCGCCGCCGTCACGCGCATCGTGCTGCGCGAGGCGGAGCGCCAGCCGGTCCTGCTGGTGATCGAGAACCTCCACTGGGCGGACTCGGAGACGATCGCGCTGGTGGACACGCTCGTCGACGAGATCCGCGAGGCGCGCGTGCTGCTGCTGGCCAGCTACCGCTCCGAGCACCGGCCCGCCTGGCGCGAGCGCCCCCAGTGCGGCGAGGTGCGCCTGGAGCCGCTGTCGCGCGGCAGCGCCGAGGCCCTGCTCGCCGAGGTGCTGGGGACCACCCGGGACATGCAGCCGCTGGCCCGCATGCTGGTGGAGCGGACGGGCGGCAACGCGCTCTTCCTCGAGGAGAGCGTGCGCACCCTCATCGAGAACGAGGTCCTGGTGGGCGACCACGGCGCCTACCGGCTGGCCAAGCCGCTGGCCACCGTGCAGATCCCCGATCGCGTGCAGGCCGTGCTGGCCGCCCGCATCGACCGGCTGCCCGAGGACCGCAAGACGTTCCTGCAGGCGGGGGCGGTCATCGGCAAGGACCTGCCGGTCCTGCTGCTGCAGGCGGTCTCCGGCGTGCCGGCCGAGGAGGTCCTCGGCAACCTGGCCGAGCTGGAGGAGGCGCAGTTCCTGCGCACGACCAGCCTCTATCCCGATCTCGCCTACTCGTTCCGCCACGCCCTCACCCACGACGTGGTCTACTCCACGCTGCTCAAGGAGCAACGCCGCGGCCTGCACGCCCGCATCGTCGACGCGCTGGAGGCGCTCTACCCGGACCGCCGCAGCGAGCACGTCGAGCGCCTGGCCCACCACGCACTCGGCGCCGAGCTGTGGTTCGAGGCGGTCGCGTACCTGCGGGAGTCGGCGGGCAAGGCGGTGGCGCGGTCGGCCAACCGCGAGGCGGTGACGTTCCTGGAGCAGGCGCTCGTCGCGCTCGCGCACCTGCCCGAGAGCGGCGACACCTTCGCGCAGGCCATCGACGTGCGGCTCGACCTGCGCCCGCCCCTCCTGCAGCTCGGACGCCTGGAGGAGATCCGGACACTGTCCGAGGAAGCCGCCCGGATGGCCGAGCAGATCGGCGACGAGGCGCGGCAGGCCCGCGCCTACGCGTACCTGATCAACTATCACTACCTGCGCGGTGAGCCGGCCCGCGCGCTGGAGTACGGCGAGCGCTGTCTCGGCATCGCCGAGCGGCTGGGCGACCGCATTCTCGTCTCCGTCGTGCGCCGCTACATGGGTCACGCCTACCACGCGCTCGGCCAGGCCCGGCAGGCCGTGCGCGCGCTCCACGACAACGCCGAGGCGCTGGCCGGCGAGGTCGCGCGCGATCCGAGCGCCGCCGCCGTCACCGCCTACGTCTCCACGTGCGCGTGGCTGGCCTTCGCGCTGGCCGACCTCGGCGAGTTCGAGACCGCCGAGACGTGGGCCGAGCGTGCCCGCGCCGAGGC